>JACRDU010000098.1 GCA_016218495.1 Elusimicrobiota bacterium | reverse complement strand
GCTCGGCGCGGTGCTCGCGGCGCGGCTCCGGGCGGGCCGTCTCCCGGCGGGGTTCGGGGCGCGGCTCGGGCCGGGGCGCGGGCTTGGGCTCGGGCGCCTTGGCCGGGGGCGGCGCGGACGCGCGCGCGGAGGGCCGGGGCTGCTTGACGGGCCGGGCCGACGAGAGGCGCGGGCGCGACGCGGCGGGCTTGGACGGGGGCGGGTTGACCGGGGCCGGGGCGTCGCCCCAGCGCTTCTCGCGGATCAGCACGCGCGCGGGCTTCGCCCCGAAGCCGAGGATGCCCGCCGAGCCTTCGTCGAGGACCTGCACCTCGACCTGGTCGCGGCGCAGCCCGATGTCCTTGAGCCCCGCCTCTACGGCGATGGTGACGGTCTTGCCTTCACATTCGATCTCTTTCATATGTCCTCCAGGGAAATCTCAGGCCTCGAGCCTCTTCTTCATCGCCATCTGGAAGACGAACCCGATGACGCTGTTGGTCAGCCAGTAGAGTACCAGCCCGGCCGGGAAGTTCAGGAACATGAAGGTGAAGATGATGGGCATGAAGGTCATCATCTGCGCCTGGGCCGGGTCCGCGGTGGGCTGCGGGTTCATCTTGTTCTGCAGGAACATGATCGCGCCCATCACGAGGGGCAGGATGTAGTACGGGTCGTGCGCCGAGAGGTCGTGGACCCAGAACATCCAAGGGGCGCCGTGCAGCTCCCAGGCCCCGCGCAGCATGTTGAAGAGCGCCACGAAGATGGGCATCTGGAAGAGGATCGGGAGGCACCCTCCCAGCGGGTTCACCCCGTGCTTCTTGTAGACCCCCATCATCTCCTGCTGGAGGCGCTGGGGGTCCTTCGCGAACTTCTGCTGGATGCGCTGGACCTCGGGCTGGACCTTCTTCATCCCGGCCATCGACTTCATCTGCTTGTAGCTGAGCGGCAGCAGCACGGCCTGCAGGCAGAGCGTCAGCATGATGATGGCCCAGCCCCAGTTCCCCGTCCAGCTGTGGAACTTGTGCAGGACCCGGAGGGTGAAGCGCCCCACGATGTGGAACCAGCCGAAGCTCACGGAGCGCTCCAGGCCCCGGCCGAACGACGACAGGTGGGTGAAGCTCTTCGGGCCGAAGTAGAACGGGACCTCGATGACGGCGCTCTCGCCGGGGGCGAGGGTCCGCGGCTTGGCCTCGAAGCGGACCCAGGGCTCGAGCATCTCGGCCGTCTTCTTGCCGCCCAGCCAGCCCGTGGTCTCGTGGGCGACGGGCTTGGCCCCGTGGACCAGCGCGGAGAAGTCCTCGGGCGAGGCGAAGGCGGCCGCCAGGAAGTAGCGGTTGGAGACCCCGGCCCACAGCCAGGGGCCGTCCATCGGCGCGGGCCCGCTCTCGAGCTTGAACTCCGTGAACACGGGCTTGGTCTTGCCCGCGGGGGCGGGGGCCAGCGCGACGGCGCGCCACAGGGTGGGGTTCTCCTTGCGTTCGCTGTCGATGGTGCCCAGCGCCGGCCCCATGGCCAGCGACCAGGCGCCGACGCCGGCCGGGGCCTTGCCGGGGTTCGTGAAGGTGAAGCGCAGGTTCTTCATCCCGTCCCGGTCGGAGAAGATGAACTCCTTGCGGATGAGCACTCCCGACGGATGGCGCGCCTCGAAGACCGGCCAGTTGGCGTCCCCGCCGACGCGCGCGAAGCCCAGGTCGGGGAAGGCGGCGAAATAGCCGGGATAGGGGTCGTCGACGAGCTCGACCCGGCCCAGCGGGCCGGGGTATTCGTAGCTGACCAGCCCGGCGCCGAGCGGCTGGACCTTGACCTCCAGGCCGGCGGCGCGGAACGGCAGGGCCCCGTCGAGGCCGCCCTTGCGGGGCGCGGCCTCGGGCTCGGGGGCCTTGAGCTCGGCCTGGGGGGCGGCCGCCCCCAGGGCCTCGGAGCCGGCACGTCCTCGCGATAGCGCTCGGTCGGGCGCGGCGCCGGCCGTCGCCTCGGCGACGGGCGGGGCGGACTTGCCGTACTTGGACTCGATGAACTTGAACCAGCCCAGGTAGACCAGGGCCGAGAGCACGACGGCGAGGATGAGGTTTCTATCCATGGGGTGAGGGGATGCTCCGTTGGGGGACCGGGTCGAATCCGCCCGGGTGGAATGGGTGGCATTTCGCCAGGCGCCCGGCGACGGGGAGGACGGCGCCCAAGACCCCGAGGCTCAGCACGGCCTCCTCGGCGTAGCGCGAACAAGAGGGGTGGAAGCGGCAGGCCGGAGGGAACAGCGCCGCGCGCACGGGCCGGAGGGCCCGGATGACGAAGGCGGCGGTCTTTCTCGCTGTCATTCTCTCACGACGAGCCCGGCGGCGCGCGCCGCCGTCATCAGAGCGGATTCGGCGTCTCCCAGCCCCTTCAGGGTGCAGCCCGGCCTGGGGTAGGCGACGACGTCCGCGCACGGGTCGAGGCGGCCGCGGTTGAGCCGGAACGCCTCGCGGAGCAGGCGCTTGACGCGGCTTCGCTCGACGGCGGCCCCGAGCTTCCTCGAGACCGACAGCCCCAAGCGCGCCCCGCCCGCGTCCGCCCGCCTGAGGGACCACACGACGAGGTCCCTGCGGGCGAGCTTCGCGCCCCGCCCGAACACGGGCTCCATCTCGGAGCCCGTCAGGCGCACGCTGCGCCCGAATCGGCCGGTGCGCGGCTCCGTCAGAGCCTCACTTGTTGATCAGCTTGTGGCGGCCCTTCTGGCGGCGGCGTTTGAGGGTCTGACGGCCGCCCTGGGTAGCCATGCGGGCACGGAAACCGATCTTCTTGGCGCGTCTGCGCCGATTGGGTCTATATGTGGGAAGCATAGTGGCTGATTATACATATTTCACATTCGCCGGAGAATGCGAATCACCATGGCGGCGCCGATTTGCTACATTTCGCATTCGGAGGACAGAATGGCCAACGAGCCCACCATCACCACCTTGCTCAAGGAGGGCCGCACCTTCAAGCCGTCGGCGGCCTTCGCCAAGGCCGCGCACGTGGGCAGCGCGAAGGCCTGGGAGGCCCTGCGCAAGGCCGCCGCGAAGGACCCGGTCCGCTTCTGGGAGGCGCGCGCCCGGGAACTGCGCTGGGAGAAGCCCTGGAGCAAGGCGCTGGATTGGAAGTTCCCCTTCGCGAAGTGGTTCGTCGGCGGGAAGCTCAACGCCAGCGTCAACTGCCTCGACCGGCACCTGGACGGCCCCCGTGCCAACAAGGCCGCCCTGATCTGGGAAGGCGAGCCCGGCGACACCCGCACGCTGACCTACCGGCAGCTGCACCGCGAGGTCTGCGTGTTCGCCAACGCCCTCACCGCGCTGGGCGTGAAGGCCGGGGACAGGGTGGCCGTCTACATGCCGATGGTGCCGGAAGCCGCCGTGGCGATGCTGGCGATCGCCCGCCTCGGCGCGGCGCACAGCGTGGTCTTCGCCGGCTTCTCCTCCGAGGCTTTGCGCGACCGCATCCTCGACGCCGACGCCCGCTTCGTCGTCACCGCCGACGGCGGCTGGCGCAAGGGGGCCGTGGTCCCCCTGAAGGCCGCGGTCGACGAGGCCCTGGCCCAGTGTCCCGCCGTCCAGAAGGTCGTCGTGCTGCGGCGCACGGGCCAGGGCGTCTCTATGAAGGAAGGCCGCGACGTCTGGTGGCACGACGCCGCGGCGGGGATGCCCGCACGCCACCGCGCCGCCGCCCACGACGCCGAGAACCCGCTCTTCATCCTCTATACGTCCGGCTCCACCGGCAAACCCAAAGGGGTCCTGCACACCACCGGGGGCTACCTCACCCACGCCGCCTACACCTGCCGCCTGGTCTTCGACCTCAAGGAGGACGACGTGTTCTGGTGCACGGCCGACGTGGGCTGGGTGACAGGACACTCCTACGTAGTGTACGGCCCGCTTGCCAACGGCGCCACGGTGCTGATGTACGAAGGCGCGCCGATGACGCCCGGCCCGGACCGCTTCTGGGAGATGATCGCGCGCCACCGCGTCACGGTCTTCTACACCGCGCCGACGGCCATCCGGGCCTTCGTGCGTCTGGGCGCCGGCCATCCGGACCGGCACGACCTGTCGAGCCTGCGCCTGCTCGGCACGGTGGGCGAACCGATCAACCCCGAGGCCTGGCTGTGGTACCACAAGACCATCGGCGGGGGCCGCTGCCCCATCGTCGACACCTGGTGGCAGACCGAGACGGGGGGCATCATGATCTCCCCCCTCCCCGGGGCGACCCCCGCGAAGCCCGGCTCGGCGACCAAGCCGCTGCCCGGCATCGAGGCCGCCGTCGTCGACCGCCAGGGCCGCCCCGCCGCGAAGGGCGCCGGGGGCCTGCTCGTCGTGCGCCGGCCGTGGCCGGGCATGCTGCGCACCATCTACGGGGCTCCCGAACGCTATCGCGAGCAGTACTTCAGCCAGGTGCCGGGCTGCTACTTCACGGGCGACGGCGCCCGGCTCGACGCGGACGGGTATTTCTGGGTGCTCGGCCGCGTCGACGACGTCATCAATGTGGCGGGCCACCGGCTCTCGACGATGGAGATCGAGTCCGCGCTGGTCGGCCACCCCAAGGTCGCCGAGGCCGCGGTGGTCGGGCACCCCGACGACCTGAAGGGCCAGGGCATCACGGCCTTCGTGACCCTGCAGTCCGGGGCGGCCGCCGGCCCCGATGTGGTCGACGAGCTCAAGGGCGCCGTGGCCAAGGCCATCGGGGCCATCGCGCGCCCCGACCGCATCCGCTTCGCCGACGCCCTCCCGAAGACGCGTTCCGGCAAGATCATGCGCCGCCTGCTGCGCGACGTCGCGGCCGGCGTCGAGAGCAAGGGCGACACGACGACGCTCGAGGATTTCTCGGCCCTGGCGAGGCTGCGCGCCCCGCAGGAGGAGTAGCGCGGAGGCGCGCTCCGGGCTAAACTAAGCCATGCTCCTGCTGGCCGCTCTGCTGACGCTCCTCCCCGCCGGGCCCTCGCAGGCCCTGGAAGGCATCCCGCTGCAGAATACCGCCGGGACGCGCCTGCGGGAGGTCTGGGGGAAGGCGCGCGGCAAGTACCCCGACGCCAAGCTGATCTCCGTCACCGGGGCCACGGGCGCGGACGGCCGGGCCCGCTGCAGCCCGACGGCTCCGTTCCAGAACGGCTGGCGCTTCACCTTCTACTCCCCGGCGACCGAGGAGTTCGCGATGATGGCCGAGTGCGGCGGGGAGACCGCCGGGCCGCTGCGCCAGCTGCGCACCCATGGCGCCGAGGTCGGGCTGCTCTCCATCTCGGGCAAGTTCATCGACTCGGACCAGGCGATGCGCACCCTGGAACGCCTGGGGGTCAAGCTCGCCGAGATCGACGCCAAGACGCCGGGCAAGCGGCCGTTCTCCCTGGTCCTCTCCAGGCTCGACGACGAGCGGTTCAAGGAACGCCCCATCGTCTGGAAGGTCAGCGCCGGCGGCGAGGTCTGGTACATCGACGCCGTCCACAACGAGAAGCTCAACCCCGAACGCTACGGGCTCGACTACTCGGTGCAGCTGGCCAGCGCCATCGCGAATTCGGAGACCTTGGCCGAGCGTCCCAAGAAGGGCAGCGTCTACACGGCCAAGACCGACCTGGAGAACGCGCTGGCCTACGCGCGCAAGCACTTCCCGGAGGCCGGCCTGATGGCCATCGAGGGCTTCGTCGACGCCTGGGGCGGGTCGCCGTGCACCGGGCCGGGCGACGGCTGGGCCTACTACTTCTTCAACGCGAGACGCCGGTCGTTCGAGGTGGTCTTCGCCTGCAACGGCTTCGTCGGGCCGGGGCCCACCCGGAACATCCCGGTCGACCTGACCAAGCACGACCCCCTTCCTGAGCCCTATGTCGATTCCGACGCCGCGGTGGACGGGCTGCTCACCACGCACGGCGACGCCTTCAACGAGTCGATGGGCCGGCGCTTCACCCAGAAGGGGACCTTGCTGCTGCGCCAGTACAAGCTCCCTCCCTACAACGACCCCGCGCTATGGAAGGTCAAGACGCTCTGGGAGCTCAGCGTCGGCCGCACCAAGTTCATGATGGACGCGGTCAGCGGCCGCCTGCTGGAAGTCAGATGAGCCTCCTCGTCTTCGACCACCTGCAGCGCATCCCCCTCCCGCTGGCCGCCGCGGCCGCGGCGCTCGGGCTCCTCCTGGCCGGCTTCCTCGCCGCCGAGGTCAACGAGCGCTTCTCTCCGGACATCCTGCTCGCGCCCTGGGCCGGGAGGTTCTGGGGCGCAGTCTCCTTGGGGTTGGCGGCCCTGCTCGTCCTCGAGGCGCTCCACCCCGTCCTCCCCGGCAAGGTCTTCGGGGTGCGCTACTGGCCGGCCCGGGTCCCGGGCTGGGCGGCGTGGAACCACGTCCTGTACATGACGGGCCTGGGGGCCGCGGCCTTCCTCGGTATCGGGCCGCTGTCTGGCGCCTACGACGCGCCCTACGCGAAGGCCGAGGCCGGGCGGGTTCGCTCGGCGGTGCTGTGGGGAGGCGTCTGCGGCGCGGTGACGGCCGGCGTCGGCCTCGAGGCCGGCCGGGCGCTGTTCGTCGCCGACGCGCTGCGCCAGATCGGCCACGGCGTCCTCGGCGGGGCCTTGCTGTGGTGCGCCGTCCCCTGCCTCCTGGCCACCGCCGCCCTCGTCGTGCGCGCGACGACCGACGCGCGCTGGGAGATCCGCTGGCGCTTCCTGGCCACGGTCGGCGCGTTCGCCTTGTGGGCCATCCCCGGCGGGGCGGCCGAGGCCTACCTGCGCCTGGCCTGGGACTACGGCCGTCCCGGCCTGGCCGACGCGGCGGGAGTGCGCAAGGCCTCCGAGGCGGACAGGCTGTCGCTCGTCGTCTTGTCCCTGCCCGACGGGGCTCCGGGCGTCCAGCGCCGCGAGGAGGCGATGACCGCCGAAGGGCTGGCCGTCTCGCACCAGGAGCTGGCAGCGGTGAGGCGGTACCTGGAGAAGCACGGCTATCAGACGGTCTTCGTCGTGGCCGCGCTGCGCTACCTGCGGCGCGGTTGGGAGCTCATGTGGGACCCGGGCGGTGCGATGGACGCCGACCTCGTGCGGCTGGGGCCCCGCTTCCCTCCGGACCACGAGGCGTTCCTGCGCTCCATCCTCGTGGCCCCGGCCACCCCGGAGAACTACGGCCGCCTGGAGAACCTGGCCCGCTCCGCGGACGCCCTGCACAGCGCCTCGGTGAAGAAGGCGGGCAACCTGTTCCAGGGCCTCTCCGACGCCTACGCCCGTTTCGGGGACCTGAAGAACTCCAACCTGTGGCTGGGGCGCATCCGCAAGCTCTGGCCGCTCTACGACGACGACGTCAACGTGGACCCGGTCGAGGACATCCACGACGGGCGCGTCTCCGGCGCGGTGACGTTCAACGGCCGGCCCGCGTCGGCCGTCCAGGTAGGGCTGTTCATGCAGACCTCCACCTCCACGGCCGTCTCCGCCAAGGGCGGCCTGGTCGCCTCGGCCTGGCCCGACGCCGAAGGCTCGTTCTCCTTCTCCGACCTCACGCCGGGCCGCTACTACCTGGCCCTGCGCTCGGACCCCATCCTGCTCGGAGACCCCCGCATCGAAGCCCTGTTCTCGCCGGGCGTCTTCCGCCTGGCTCCCGGAGCGATGTCGCGCGAGCTGTTCCCCATCCGCCTGCAGCGCGCCGGGGGCATGCCCCCGCCCGAGCCGGGCCCCATGTCCCTGCCCGCCGCCGGCGCCGTCACCCTGCCGCAACGCAGATGAGGCTTGGATTCCCTATGGTTTTTCGGCTAGAATGGACCGACTCTCTGATTGACGTCGGCGGAGCCCCGGAGGCTTGAGAATGGCTGCAGCCAAGAAGAAGATCACCGTGCTGATCGCGGACGACCAGACCCTGTTCCGCGAGGGCATCAAGGACCTGCTCGACGGAGAGAAGGAGATCGAGGTCATCGGCGAGGCCGTGGACGGCCAGGACGTCGTGCGCTTGGCCAAGAAGCTCAAGCCCAACGTCATCCTGATGGACATCAAGCTGCCCCACCTCGACGGCATCTCCGCGACGCGCCAGCTGCGCACCGAACTGCCGGCCACGAACATCCTGATCCTCTCCTCCTTCGAGGACGAGGCGCATGTCCTCGAGGCCATCCAGGCGGGGGCCAACGGCTACCTTTCCAAGATGCTCCCGGCCTCCGAGCTCGTACGGGCGCTCAAGACCTTCGCCACCGACGGCGTGATGATCCCCCAGAGCGTGATGGGCAAGCTGCTGCAGGGCCTGCGCTCGAAGGGCGCCGGCGGCAGCGAGGCCAGCCTCACCGCCCTCACCAAGACCGAGATCCGGGTGCTCTCGTTCCTCGGCCGCGGCCTTTCGAACAAGGAAATCGCCGCCCAGCTCGGCTGCTCGGTGAAGACGGTCAAGAACCACCTGAACAGCATCTTCCAGAAGCTCAACGTCTCGAACCGCACCGAAGCCGTGTTGAAGGCCATCGAGACCGGGCTGATCTCGGCGGAAGAGAGCCGCACCCCGGTCTAGGCCCCGTGAGGGGCCGGCTCGTCACCACCGAGGCGCTCGTCCTCGCGCGCCGGCCGCATCGCGAGGCGGACCGGGTGGCCGCCGTCTTCACGGCCGAGTTCGGGAAGGTCCCCGCGCGCTTCCCGGGCGTCGACCGCCCCGCCGCCAAGCTCCGCTCCCTGGCCGAGCCGCTCGTCCACCTGGACCTGCGGATGTACGTCCGCCACGGGGCCGAGTACACGACCGTGGCGGGCGCCTCGCTGCGCTCGGCGTATCCGGGGCTGCGCGGGGGGCTCGAGGCGCTGCTGCGCGGGTTGGGGATGCTGGAGCTCTTGGACCGGCTCACGCCGTGGTGGCAGCCCAGCCCTGACAAGCTGGACCTGACGCTGGAGGCCTTGGACGCCCTGCAGCGCTGCGCGCTCCGGGGGAGCGGCGGAGGCTGGGTGTACCCGGCCTACGCGCTGCGGCTCTTCGAGGCGGCCGGCTACGGGATGCGCGCGCGCCGGGTCTCCGAGGAGAACCGTTCCCTCTGGGAGGCGCTGCACACGGCCCCCTGGGCGGCGGTGGGCGGCCTGCCCGAGGACGGCGAGCGGGTCGGGAGGCTGGAGGCCCTGGTCGCAACGACGGTCGAGCATGCGGCCGAGCGTCAGCTGAGATGGATGCGGGTACGCGAGAAGGTGCGCGAGCGGCTCAGGGAGTCTGCCGCCGCGCCGGGAGCAGGGAGATGAAGCTCACCCTTCAGGACACGATCATGTCGCTCGAGCGCTTCTGGGCGCGCGAGGGCTGCCTCATCGCCCAGCCCTACGACCTGGAGAAGGGCGCCGGGACCTTCAACCCCGCCACCTTCTTCGGCGCGCTGACCAAGGCCCCGACCCGGGCCGCCTATGTGGAGCCCTGCCGGCGGCCGGCCGACGGGCGCTACGGCGACAACCCGAACCGCCTGGCCAAGTACTTCCAGTACCAGGTCATCCTCAAGCCCGCCCCGTCGGACGTGCAGCAGCTCTACTTGCGCTCGCTGGCGGCCATCGGGCTCGAGCCCAAGAAGCACGATATCCGCTGGATCGAGGACGACTGGGAGTCCCCCACCCTCGGCGCCGCGGGCGTGGGCTGGGAGGTCTGGCTCGACGGGATGGAGGTCACCCAGTTCACCTACTTCCAGCAGATGGGCGGGCGCGCCCTCGACCCCGTGTCGGTGGAGATCACCTACGGCGTCGAACGCCTGGTGATGTACGCCCAGAAGAAGGACAACATCTTCGACGTCATGTACAACGACTCGCTGACCTACGGCGACGTTTTCAAGGACCAGGAGCGCGAGCTCTCCCGCTACCACTTCGAGGCTTCGGACCCGGCGATGCTGACGCGCCACTTCGAGGACCACGAGGCGGAATGCCGCCGCCTGTGCGAGGCGGACCTGCCGCTGGCGGCCTACGACTCCGTGCTGCGGGCCTCCCACCTCTTCAACCTGCTCGACGCGCGGGGCGCCATCTCGGTGACCGAGCGCCAGCAGTACATCGGACGGGTGCGGGCCCTGGCCAAGCGCGTCATCGGCGCCTACCTCAAGCTCAAAGAGCCCGCCGCCCAGGAGGCCGTGCCGTGAAGAACGCCCTCCTCGAGATCGGCGTCGAGACCCTGCCGGCGCGATTCATCCCTTCGGCCCTGGCCCAGCTGGAGTCGAAGGCCGCGGCCCTGCTCGCCGGCCGGCGCCTCGTGCCCGCCTCCCTGAAGGCCATGGGCACCCCCATGCGCCTGGCCCTCGTCCTGACCGGCGTCCCCGAGCGTTCCGAGCCCCAGGAGCTCGAGCTGACCGGGCCGCCGGCCCGCCTGTGGAAGGACGAGTCGGGCGCGTTCACCAAGCAGGCCGAGGGCTTCGCCAAGGCGCAGGGCGTGAAGCCCGCCGACCTCGTAGTCGTCCCCGGCCCCAAGGGCGAGCTGCTGGCCGTGCGCAAGACCCTGCCCGGCGAAAACGCCGCCAAGGTCCTCTCCGAGGTCTTCCCCGCCCTGATCGGCGCGCTGGAGTTCCCCAAGTCCCTGGTCTGGGAGGAGAGCAAGTTCCGCTTCGGACGGCCGCTGCGCGGGCTGTGCGCCCTCTACGGCAAGAAGCCGCTGCGCTTCAGCCTGGCCGGGGTGAAGTCCGGCTCGAAGACCCGCGGGCTGGCCGCGCTGGGCGCCAAGCCCGTCACCGTCCCCTCCCCGGAGAAGTACGCGGCGCTGCTGCGCGACCGCTGCGTGCTGGTGGACGTGGAGGAGCGCCGCAAGGCGCTGCGCAAGACCCTGGAGTCGGCCGCGAAGCGCTCCTCGGGCGCTATCGACGAGGACCAGGACCTGCTGGAGCGGGTACTCTTCCTCGTCGAGCACCCGGTGGCCGTGCTCGGCCGCTTCGACGCGGCCTACCTCGAGCTGCCCAAGGCCCTGCTCTCGATGGTGATGAAGGCGCAGCTGCTGTTCTTCCCCATCCTCGGCAAGGACGGGGCCATGACCGGGGAGTTCGTCGGCGTGCGCGACGGCGTCTCCGAGGGGCAGCGCGAGGTCCAGACCGGCTTCGAGCGCGTCATCGCCGCGCGCCTGGCCGACGCCCGCTTCTTCTTCCGGCGCGACCGCGAGGCCCGGCTGGCCTACCACGCCAAGAAGCTCGAGCGCGTCTCGTTCCAGAAGGGCCTGGGCTCGCTGGCGGACAAGACGGAGCGGGTGGCCCGCCTGGCCGAATGGCTGGCCCACGCCGTCCTGCAGGACCGCGCGCTGGACGGCTCCGCCGTCACGACGGCGTCCCGCCTGGTCTACGCCGACCTCGTCACCGGGGTCGTCGGGGAGTTCCCCGAGCTCCAAGGGGTGATGGGCGGGGTGTACGCGCGCGCCGAAGGCCTCGGCGAGAAGGTCGCCCTGGCCCTCGAGGAGTTCTACCAGCCCGCCCAGGCCCGCGGCCCGCTGCCCACCCACCTCGAGGGCTGCCTGGTCTCGCTGGCCGGCAAGCTCGACACCGTCTGCATGATGCTGGCCGGCGGGTTCCGGCCGTCCGGCAGCGAGGACCCCTTCGCGCTCCGGCGCCTGGGCAACGGCGCCGTGCGCATCGTGCTCGAGCGCCAGCTGCCGGTGGACCTGGAGCAGGCGGTCGACGCCGCTCTGGGGCTGGCGGCGGAGCGCGGGGCGGAGGCGCCCTTCGACGCGGCGAAGGCCAGGGCCGAGGTCCTCGAGTTCCTCTGGCAGCGGGTTGAGACCCTCTTCCTGGAGAAGGACTACAAGGCCGACGAGCTGCGCGCGGTCCGCGCCGGGGGCCTCAAGGACCTCGTGCGGACCTTCCACCGCCTCGCCGCGGTGCACGCGCTGCGCCCGGACCCCGACTTCGTCCCGGTGGCGGCCGCCTTCAAGCGCGCGTCCAACATCCTGCGCCAGGCCGGCATCGACCCGTCGGGAGCAGAGGAGGTCGACGCCGTCCTGCTCACCGACCCCGCCGAGCAGGCCTTGCACGCCGCGGTGGCCCTCCTCGAAGGGGATGTGCGCGAGAAGGTCGCGCAGGGCGACCATCTCTCGGCGCTGCGCGCGCTGGTGGGGCTCAAGCCCGAGGTCGACCGCTTCTTCGACGGCGTGATGGTGATGGTGGACGACGAGCGCGTCAAGCGCAACCGCCTCCAGCTCCTGGCGCGCCTGGCGCGCCTCTTCACCGCCGTCGCCGACATCAGCCACATCCAGGCGTAGCCCCGGTGCCAGGCGCCATCGTCATCCTCAACAAGCCCTACGGGGTGGTGAGCCAGTTCACGCCTTTGGGAGGGCACCCGACCCTGGCGGGGTTCGGACTCCCCAAGGGGCTCTACCCGGCCGGACGCCTGGACCATGACAGCGAGGGCCTGCTGCTCCTGACCGACGACGGGGCCCTGCAGAACCGTCTGAGCGACCCGCGCTGGGCGCATCCCCGCGCCTATGCCGTCCAGGTGGAGCGCGTCCCTGACGCGGCGTCGTTGGAGCGCCTGGCCAAGGGGCTGCGGCTCAAGGACGGCCCGACGCGGCCCTGCCTGGTGACGCTGCTCCAGGAAGACCCGGGCTTCCCCCCCCGCGACCCGCCCGTGCGCACCCGCAAGTCCATCCCGACGGCGTGGCTGGAGCTAGTCCTGACCGAAGGGCGCAACCGTCAGGTGCGCCGGATGACGGCCCACGTAGGGTTCCCCACCCTCCGGCTGGTGCGCGTGCGCGTCGGAGGGCTGACGCTGGAAGGCCTCGCGCCGGGGCAGTGGCGCCGCCTGAGCCCCGCCGAGGTCAGGGCCGTCAGTTCAGGCCGTTAGGCAGGAAGATCTCGACGCGCGTCTCGTCGGCCAGCTTGGCGCGCAGGTTCAGGCTGCCGTAGGACTTCCATTCCCCGCCGTCGACGCGGACCTCGGGCTTCTCGGCCCGGCCGCCCACGCGCTTGAGCAAGGTGCCCAGCGTGGTCCCTGGGAGGACGAAGCGGTCCCCGCGCCGCGTGGTGCCGCCCTCTTTGCGCTGGCGCAAGACGACGGTGATGCGCAGGGAGCGGCGGTGGATGAGGTCTTCTTCGAAGCGGTCCACGATTTCCCGGGCCTCGGCGGCCTTGAGCCCGGTGAGGAGCCCCTCGAGCTTCTTGAGGTCGGCCGCCGCGCGCGCATAGCCGGGCAGGCCGGGCTCCTCTTCGGAGAGGTAGGCCTCGCGGTGGTTGCGGACCTCGCCGGCCAGGTCCGCGGCGCGCTCGGCGTTGAGGGGCTTGGTCAGGAGCCGGCGCCAGCGGGCGGCGGCCTCCAGAAGGGCCTCGTGGCGGCCGGGCATGGAACTGCGCGCGGCGGGGCGGGAGACCGCCAGCTTGAAGTCGCGGAGGCTCGCGGCGGCCGCCTTGAAGGACCCGGCGGCGTAGGCTTCGCGCGCCGCGGCGAGGCGCTGGACGGCCCGAGGGTTGCGCGCGGTCTGTGTCTGGGCGCCGTCTAAGAAGGAGCTGAACGCCCGGCTCTCCACCGGAAGGAGGGGCTGGCCCTTCGCGGCGCCGGCCAGGAGGGTGCCCCAGAAGTCCAGCTCGGCCTTGCGGGCGTCCCCGTCGAAGACGGCGGTCCAAGCGAGCTTCCCCTGCAGGGCCGGGCGTGCGGCCTCGGCGGCGGGCATCGGGAGGGCGGGGGCCGAAGCAGGCTCGGCTACGGCGTCGCGCGTGACGGCCGGAACGGCGGCGGCGGGCAGCCTGGGCGCGGCCATGGCCGGCGTCGGCGCGACTGTCAAAGACGGCAGGGAGGCCGTCGGCAGGGCTTGCAGGGCGATGTTCGCGGCGGCGGCGCTGGGAGCCGCGACGAGCGCGCTCGGCATGGCCGGGGCCGGAAGGACGGTCTTGAACTGGGCTCGTGCCGCCACAGGCAGGAGCAAAAGGGCAATAACACTTTTCATCACCCCATCGTAGCACGCCCCCACCCTCCCGCCTTAGGCCAGAGGTCCTATTCCATCGTGCCTGTTATTATTCCATCCCGTTTCCCCAAGAGACCTATGCCGTTCGTCGTGCGTTCTAGCTCGCCTGGAACAGGCGGATGCCGCGGGCGACGCGGTCGGCGAAGATTTGGTCCCGGGCGATGAGCTCCTTCGCCCGCCGGAGCGATTTCAGGACGCTGGTGGGGTAGTGGAGGCCGATGAGGACGCCGATTTGCCAGAGGGTCAGGACGGTCAATTGGCGCAGCAGGTAGGCTGCCAATGCCCTGGCGTTCAGAACCCGGGGAGAGTGCGAAGGGGCGGACAATTCCCCTCTGTCCAACCCGAAGTCGAGCGTGGCGATTTCGAGGATCGGCGGTACGCGGGGATCGGAAAGGGGGTCGGGTCCGGCGGATTTCCTCTCATCGGGCTTGTGGACGGCATCCTCGTACCATTCATCCTCCTCGGAGTCGCAAATGCGGGCCAGGGTGAAGCCGCGGAGGGCATCCCGGTCGAACTTCCCTTCCGATGTGAATGGCCTGGTCAGGATGTTGCCCCCCGTCGTATGGACCGGCGCGGAGTCCCATATCTCGCGGAAACTGCTCCATTGGTATTCTTCCGGCGCGGCGCAGAGCCCTTCTTTGACGGGATTATTGTGGATGTAACGCCCGACTTCGTGCAGGTATCCTTCCGTATTGACCACTCTGTTGTAGTAGCGCTTCTCGAAGACGTGCCCGACCCGGTTGTAGCGGTGGTTGAACCAGCGGGCGTACCTGCCGTGAATGATTTCCATGACCTCGTCCATGTTCGTCAGGGGGAAGCGGCAAAGCAGGTGAAGATGGTTCAGCATCAGGCAGAGCGCGTGGACCTCGAAATTGAACAGCCTCAGCGCCGCGTCGAGGAAAGCAAGGTATTTTTCGAAATCCCGGGAGTCTAGAAATAGCGGTTGGCGGTCGTTGCCGCGGGCAGTTATGTGCTGGAAGACTGCCGGAGATTGGAATCTGAGCGGGTGTCCCATGGGGGCTGATGCTAGTACGCGCAACCCCCCGAAATGGTTCCAGGAATTTCAGGATGGAATAATAACAGGCACGATGGACTAGGTCCGGTGGTGGCCGCGGGCTATGGGCATGCGGCGGCCTACGCCGAAGGCCTTGGGGGAGACGCGCAGGACGGGAGGCGCCTGGCGGCGCTTGTATTCGGCGCGGTCTACGCGGGCAAGGATATCGTGGACCTGGGTCCGGGGGAAGCCCGCCTTCACGATGCCGGCGGCGTCGCGGCCTTCCTCTATATAGAGCCGCAGGATCTTATCGAGGCGGTCGTAGGGCGGCAGGTCGTCCTGGTCCTTCTGGCCGGGCTTGAGCTCGGCGGAAGGGGCCTTGTCGATGGAGTCCTGCGGGATGACCATGCGCGCCCGGTTCATCCAGCGGGACACCGCGTACACGTCGGTCTTGAAGACGTCGGCGATGACGGCCAGGCCGCCGGACATGTCGCCGTAGAGCGTGCAGTAGCCGACGGCCATCTCCGACTTGTTGCCGGTGGTCAGGAGCAGGCTGCCGCGCTTGTTGGACAGCGCCATCAGGAGGTTTCCCCGGATGCGGGCCTGCAGGTTCTGCTCGGCCAGGCCCTCGCCGTTGAACTCGGGGCCAAGGACCCCCATCAAGGTGTCGAACGGAGCCTTGATGGGCAGGGAGAGCATCTTGATGCCTAGGTTCCGGGCCAGGGCCTCGGCGTCGGTGACGCTCCCCTCCGAAGAGTACATCGACGGCATGGAGACGCCCAAGACCTTGTCCGGCCCCAGGGCCTCCACGGCCAGGGCGCAGGTCAGCGCCGAGTCGATGCCGCCCGAGAGGCCGATCAGGGCCTCCTTGAAGCCGCACTTCGCAGCGTAGTCCTTGATGCCCAGCACCAACGCGTCATGCAGGTCGGCGGTGGGCTCGCGCTCGGGGAAGGAGGCGCGGCCGGGGGCGTCGGTATCGAGCAGGACGAGGTCTTCGGCGAAGCCCTTCGCCGCGGCCAGGGTCCGGCCGCGGCCGTCCACGGCGAAGGAGCAGCCGTCGAAGATCAGCTCGTCGTTGCCGCCGACCTGGGCGCAGTAGACGAAGGGGCGCCGGTGCCGGCGGGCGTGGCTGGTCAGCAGGCCCCGCCTGAAGCCCAGCTTGCCGACCTCGAAGGGCGAGGCCGAGATGTTCACGAGGATGTCGGCGCCTGCCTTGGCCTGGCGCGCCACGGGGTCGGCGATGTAGAGGTTCTTCCCCCAGAAGGCCTCGTCGTTCCAGGCGTCCTCGCAGATGGTGATGCCCAGGCGCGCGCCCTTGAAGCGGACCGGGGTGTTGGAGGAGGCCGGCTCGAAGTGGCGGATTTCATCGAAGACGTCGTAGGTGGGCAGCAGGGTCTTGTAGCGCCGCGCCGCCACCTTCCCCTTGTGGAGCAGAGCCGCCGCGTTGAACAGAGCGCGCCCCCGCGGGGCAGGATTAGGCTCGACGTAGCCCACGATGAGCCCGGCGTCTCCTACGTCCTTGGCCAGCGCGCTGAGCGCGGCCTTGTTGGCCCGCACGAAGTCGGGCTGCTCGAGCAGGTCGCGCGGCGGATAGCCGCAGAGCGTCAGCTCGGGGGCCAGCACCAGGTCGGCGCCCTGGGCCGCGGCCTGGGCGTACGCGGCGCGGGTCTTCTCGAGGTTCCCGCGGACGTCGCCGACCTTCGGATTGAGTTGTGCGATCGCGATCTTCATCGGGGCTCCTTGGCTTTCCGGCAGAGGGTATTGAACAGCATCCCGGCGCCCATGAACTCCCGGTCGATGGCCGAAGACAGGGCGCTGACCTTGAGGGGCGGGATGAGAGGGGACTGCTCGGCGATGCCTTCCAGGCACCAGGTGAGCATCTCGGTGGGATCGGTTCCGGTCTTCTGCGCCAGCTCGGCCAAAGCCTTGAGGAGCTCGATTCCCGCCGCGGCCACATCGCCTTCCACGACCAGGAGGCCGGCCACCATCCCCTTGGTGATGAGCCGGACCGACTCGGCGGGGGTCTGCGGCGCCGCGGCGGCGCGGGTCCCGCGGATGCCGGCCAGGATGGTGGCGGCGGCGATGTCGGCGGCCCGGGCCGGAGCGTCGGCGCCCCGGCACTGCTGCGCCACCATCTGCTTGGTCAGTTCGTCGAAGGCGTAGCGCTCTCCCACGCAGGGATTATATGGTATAGATTGCCGTGCGCGCAGGGGCTCTCGTCCTCTTGGCCCTCGTCTCGGCGGGCTGTGCGAACCCGCCGCGCTTCGTGCGCCGCACCCCCGTCCTGCGCCTGCTCTACCGCCCCTATGGGCACCCCTATCTCGAAAACCCCAAGTTCTCATTCGAGATGAAGCGCGGCTGGAAGGGCCCGGAGTTCATCGAGGGCGGGGTGCGCTTCCGCCATCCCAGGCGCCGGGCCGACATCTCCATCGCCTACCATGTCGAGGGTGCCAACGGTTGGGTCGAGCCCAAGCGCTATCGGCGCTGGATGCGCGAGCAGGGTTCCACGGAGGACCGGCATATCGTCGAGGAGGTGCGGATTTCCTCCTATCCCGCCTCCCATACGGTCTACACCACGCACACCTACGACCCCGAATACCTCCTCGGGGCCAAGTCGGACGTCGGCATGACGGAGGTCTTCATGCTCCCCGACGACCAGGGCATCTTCCTCATCCGCTACGAGGCTCCGCGCCGCTGGTTCCACCGCTACCGCTCCGTCTTCACCCGCTTCCTCGAGAGCCTGGCCCTGGCGGTCTATTCGGAGCCGGTGGAGCAGTAGGACCTAAGACCTATATGGACCCAGGCAATCAGACCCTCTTAATCCGGAAGAACCCCGGCTACCCTCATAGCATGAAGCTCTCGCGTCTCCTCGAAAAGGCCCGCAAGAGGTTCTCGGTCCCGCCAGCCGACCCCTCGGCCTCCGCATCGCAAGGTGCGGAGAGGCGCCGATCGGCCCGCGCGCCGCTCCCCTATCCGGTGGAGCTGCTCGACGCGAGCCGTAGGCCCGCGGACGGGGCCGTCCATTTGCTGGACATGAGCGGGGTGGGCATCGGCATCTCCTCCAGCCGCGATTTCCGCATCGGCGACGCCATGGGCGTCTCCTTCAACACCGGGGCCCGCGTCATCAACGCCAGGGCCAAGGTGCGCTGGGCCCGTCCCGAGGGCATCATGACGGCCTACGGGCTGGAGCTGGACCTGGGCAGCCTCAACTGGTGGGACCGCTTCGCCGTCTCCCGGGTCAGCGCGGGCGCCGCCCTCGACCCCGAGGATGCCGTCAACCTCCTTCTGCAGTTCGCCGCCATCGCCGTAGCCGTCGGAGTGCTCACCGACTACGTCTATTCCAACCCGCAGCTCCTGGCCGGACTCATCTTCACCCTGCCCTGGCTGGGCTTCCTCGCCGCCGCCGCCCTGGTCACCTGGACCATCTCCCGCACCTGAGCTGACCGCGGCTCCCAGCGGCATCACATTCGCCGGAGAATGTGAGGGATTGAGCGGCGCTCGGGTGGGCAATCCGGCACGCCGAATTTGCCGTGCCACCCCGCCCCACGATTGCGCCGTTGCCGAGGGACGGCCATCCCCCGGCGGGGATGGGCGGAACCGGTGGGCCAACGCCGTCGGGGAGCAACGCGCGGGAGTGAAACCCCGGGAACCGGGAGTGACCGCGGCCCTGGACTTGTTGTGCCTTTGGCGCAATAATCATGGGGCCGATGGGCACCATCTCCGGAAACGAACGCCGACGGGTCGAACGGAAGGACCGTGACGACCTGTCGATGACCCTCAACGACAAGGGCCGGCAGTTGTCAGAGGTGCAGGTCCGCGACGTCAGCCCGCTGGGCTTCGGCATCTATGTGGGCGGGGACATCCAGCCCGGCGGCACCGTCTCCTTCCAGCTGCGCAGCGGCATCGAGTCGGTCTCAGGCTCGGCCAGGGTGGTCTGGGCCGAGGCCTTCCACATGGGCTTCCGGGTGGGCCTCGAGGTCACTGGCATGGGCTGGTTCGGGCGCCGCCGGCTGGCCAAGCTGCTCAAATCCGACGGGAAGGGCGGCGGCGGGGGCTTCATCGACGCCGTCCTGGTCATCCTGGCCCTCGTCGTCGGCGGGCTGGTCGCCGCCGACCTCTACTTCAAGCGGTAATCAGAACGCGTCGCGGCAGCGCGGGTCGAGGGCGTCGCGCAGGAACAGCTTCGGTCCTTCCGGAGTGGTCTGGAACCCCCAGCGCTCGTCCCCCCACAGCGGGGCCTTTTCGGTGAAGGCCAGCAGGAACGGCCGGCCGGAGCGCGCCGGGTCGTAGGCCACGAACTCCAAGGCCGCGGTCTCCGCCATCAGCTCGTGGGGCATCTCCACGCAGGGGCCGACCGGCGAGCCGCCGTCCACCATGCGCAGGCAGCGGCGGTAGCTGCGCGAGTACTCGGCGCCTTCGACCAGGATGGTTCCGTCCTGGAGGCCGTCGAGCTTGAGGCGGGCGGCGAAGTCGATCTTGAGGCGGATTTTCTCGGGGTCGGGCTTCGAGGCCGTCTTATGCCCCTCCTCGTCGCCCAGGTCCATCTGGAAGACCCCGGCTCCGAGGTCGGCGGCCACGGCCGCGCGCAGGGAGGCGTCGAGCTTCTTGTAGAGCGGCTCGGACACCTCGTTCTTGAGGGCGGTGAAGCGGGCGCGGCGCGAATCGAAGGCGGCGCCCGGCTTGAGCAGGATGGCGATGACGGGCGTGCCCACCTGTTTGAAGGCCTTCGCGTCCTTGCCTCCCAGGAGCCAGGCCCGGCGTGCGACCGGGCGGGAGCCCTCGCAGGCGGCCGAGTAGGTCCGTGAGGAGCGTTCGATTTGGAACTGGCCCAGCCCGTGGGAGCCGATGACGACCAGGTTCGAGCCGGCCTGCAGGCCCTTCTTCCCGTCCCGGTCGATTAGCATCCAGCGGCCGGCGGCCTGATAGACGGCGTAGATGCCCGGCACCCGGCTCCCGGCCGGGGCCAGGCCGGCCTTGGGGGCCTTGCGTTCCGGGGCCGCCTCGGGCTTGGGGGCGGGGGTCTGGATGTGGGACCCGATCAAGGTATCGCCGGCCGGAGGCTTTTCCTTCTTCGACTTCTTGTTCTTCTTCCCCTTGGCCGACGCGGCGGGCGTCTCCTCGGGGTTCGCGTAACCGGGTTCCCCGGGGTCCACCGAGATGACCCCGGTGGCGGCCCGGAGCGCGCCGGGCAGGCACAGCAGGAAGGCGAGGAGGAGGTGCACAGAGGACATTTACCAGACTGATATTAAGAATTTAGGTCCCATCCGGCCTAGGCCTAATGTTGCGGGCCTTTTGGGCCGCCCGTCCCAAGCGGCAAAGACGGGTTTGGGACAAAATGAGGTATGCGAACAACCCTGAACGCATTGCTGTTCCTTCTCGTGAGCGCCCCCGCCTCGGCGGCGGCGGGCTTCATCCCCACGCAGGCGAACTTCTCGGCTGACTGGTTCTCCCCTCCCTACATCCGGGCCGACTTCCTCGGCGATTCGCTGCAGGTCGTGCGGCCGGCCGGCCCCACCACGGAGCCGTCCCGGGTCGTGGCGCTGGGCGACGTCTTCAACAAGAACTGGAAGGCGGATTCCTTCCAGACCCCGGACGGCCCGGTCTCGCTGGGCACCCATTTCGACCTGCGCGGCAACGCCTTCCTCTCCGTCGTCATGCCCCATGCCATGATGGCCACGCTCTACAAGTACGAGCTGGGGATGACGGGCTCCTGGCAGGCAGGCGGCGAGACCTACGACCTCACGCTGGAGGTCAGCATCTTCCGCAGCCGCACCAACAACTACGTCACGGTGAAGAAGCGTTCGGACGGCCGGACCGTCTATCGCAAGCGCATTCGCGAGGTCCTCCTGAAGACCTTCCCGCGGGGAGAGAAGGTGATGGTGCGCGGGCGGGAGTACCGCCTGTTCTTCTCCCACGGCGTGCTGGGCGGCTCCCCCGCCCGTCCGGACCCCAACACCTACGCCGTCGTCCTGGTCACCAACATCGGCGACGACTCCGATTCCGACTACCGCAGCTACATCCTCCCCTACAGGGACCTCGAAGACGGGGCCCTGGTCACCTACCAGCTCTACGAGGGCTACCGCGTCCGGCTGCGCGCCCTCAAAGACACGGCCGAGCTGGAAATCTACATCCCGTAGAGCCCCGGGTCGGGCGCGGAAGCCCTCTTCCCTTCGGGCGGGAAGCTGGCCAGCAGGTCCCCCGTGCGCGCGTCGAAGACCTGGGTGTCCTGCCCGGGCGTGATGACGGCCACCCGCTCCCCGTCGGCGCTGTAGACGACCTGGGTCCCTCGCGTGGGGTGGATGACGCCGTCCCCCTCCCACTCGGGGAAGTGCCGCCAGGCCCAGGGCTCGCCGCCCTTGAGCAGGAACCAGCCGTCCTTGGTCTTCCACCACCAGGAATCCTGGTGGCGGACCATGCGCTGCGCCCCGTCGGCCACCGTCCACCAGCGCCGGCCCGCCTCCACCATCCACGCCCAGCGTCCTTCGGCCGTCAGGCCCCAGGCCTTGCCGGCGTGGAAGACCCAGTCCTTCCCGTCCATGTGCCAATGCGGCTCGGCCTTGCGTCGTCGTCGTTCGTCCTTGTCCAGCCAGTCCTCGTAGCCGGGCCGCTCCTCGGGCGGAGCCAGGGCTTCGAGGACGGCGGGCCCCGGCGTACCCCGCTCATAGCTCCGCCCGTCCGGCAGCCGCTCCGGGAACAGGGCCCGGAGCGCGGAGAAGGACGGCGCCTCCAGCTTCCCAGTCGGCGCCTTCACGGCCCCCTTGCCGATCCAGTCGGCCAAGGTCAGCGGCCTGGGCTCCTTGGCCTCGGGCTCCTTCTTGGGAGGCTTCGGCGACCAGGGCGTCACCGCAAGCGACGTCTCCTTCGTGATGCGGCCGGAACTGCCGGCGGACCTGCGTCCGTCGAAGTCGTCGGCGCTCCGGGCGCGCCGTTCCGGCCGCCCCTCCGGGACGGGCTCGGCCTCCGGGGCGCGCGCGGCCGGCATGTTCCTTCGCGGCGGCGTCCCGCCGCCGGCCGACCGCGCCGTCTGGGCGCCTTTCTCCGGCCGCGCCGAGTCGTGCCGGCCAAATGAGAAGCGAGGGTCTGACCCTCCTGAGAAGGCTTTGCCGGGGGGCGGGCCGACCTGGGTGGTGCCGTCGGGGCGGCGGCGGGCGGAGATGATGGTGGGAGAGAACTGCGGGCCCCAGACGGCCGCGCCGGAGGCGCCGGAGAGGCCGCTCAGGGCGTCCTTGAGCTCGGGCATGGGCTGGAGAACGGGCTTCGCCTCCTCCTTGGGGCGCCTGCCGCGCCGCACCGCGGGGTCGAACAGGGTCCCCTTCACGAGGTCGAGCGAGCCGCCCGAGCCCACGAAGAACATCGGCGCCCCGCGCGCGTCGGTCAGGGGGCCTTCGGCGATGGACTTGAGACGGGGAGCCAGGACCAGGGCTCCGGCGGCGAGGACGACGAGCCAGGCGGCGCGGCGCTTCTTCACGGCCTCATTGTGCGCCCCGGGTCCTCCGGACTTCCCCGGCCCCCGGGCCCGCCCGCGCGGCGGCAATGGTCCGCCTCCCGGCCGGGTCAATGGGCCCGGGAAACAAGTGGGGTCTCCGGTCCTATGCGGCAGCACGCGGCGCATGATTCTAGTACGCGCCGACCCCCGAAAAGGTTCCGGCTATTTTTCTTGGAAGGCGGCCAGGAAGCCGAGGAAGGCCTCGTGCTCGGTCTCGAAGCCGATGTCGGGGGCGCGCAGGCGCAGGGCCCAGAAGCCGTCTTTGGAGTCGACGACGGCCACGCACTGGCGTTCCCGGCGGATGACGGTGCCGCGCTCCCACTCCTGGCGGGCCAAAGCGCGCAGGCCCATCATCGAGGGGCGCGGGATTGCGGGGACGGGCTTCCCTTCGGCGACCAGGCGCGAGACGACGCCGCCGAAGCAGGCCGAGACCAGGCGCCTGTCCTCGGGCGGGTGGGAGGCGCGGAACTCGTCCACCTTCCCCCGCCTCTGGGCGCGCCGGTAGTCGCCCAGGACGCCCCAGGCGTTGAGCTTCTCGCAACGCCAGACCCGGTAGGCCTCCCCGCCGACGAGGAAGCGCCGGCCTTCCAGGGGGCTCAGGCGCGGCGGGGCGAAGCGCCCGCCCAAAGTGGACGCCCAGGGGTCGTCGGGCGGGATGTTGCGCTCGCCCAGCTCGAAGGGCAGGCCGTGGTAGACCGTGAACGCCTCGTGGCGAGAGGCTTTGGGCGCAGGTCCTTCCTTAAGGTGGGCGACGAAGTCCTCGCGGGAGATGGGCGCGCGGTAGCGCTCGGCCACGATGGCCGCTTCGCCGTAGGGGGTGTCCCGCCTCAGCATGGCCGCCACCGGGTCGCCCATGACCCCTTCGGAAGGCAAATAGCCTTCGGGGAGGACGGCCGAGAAGCCGTTGAGCGGGGTGGGCGGGCGCGAGCCGGAAAGGGGGTCCGAGGCGTGGTAGGTGGGCGCGGGCGACGAGCAGCCCAGCGCCAGCAGCGTCAGGGCGAGCGCCGCGCGCCTCACGGGCGGTAGCCTTCGGGGTTGCCCTTCTGCCAGCGCCAATGGTCGGCGCACATGGCGTCGAGGTCCCGGGCCGCCTTCCAGCCCAGCTTCCTATGGGCCAGGGCCGGGTCCGCCCACACCGCCGGGGCGTCCCCGGCGCGGCGCGTGGAGTCCTGGCTGGGGATGGGCTTACCGACGGCCTTGACGGCCGCGGCGATGACCTCGCGCACCGAGGCGCCCTTGCCGGTGCCGATGTTGACGGCCTCGGCGCCGCGGAAGTCGGAGAGCCTCTCCAGCGCGGCGACATGGGCCAGGGCCAGGTCCACCACATGGATGTAGTCGCGCACCCCGGTGCCGTCGGGCGTGTTATAGTCCGTCCCCATGACCTTGACGAAGGGGTGCCGCCCCACGGCCGTCTGCATCACATAGGGCATCAGGTTGTTGGGCACGCCCCGCGGGTCCTCGCCGATGCGCCCGCTCTCATGGGCGCCCACCGGGTTGAAGTAGCGCAGCAGAGCGATGTTCCAGCCCGGCTCGGAGGCGGCCAGGTCGCGGCAGATGTCCTCGATGACGAGCTTGGAGCGCCCGTAGGGGTTCGCCGCCGACAGGGGGTGGGACTCGTCGACGGGGTTCTTCCGGGGCACGCCGTAGACGGTGGCCGAGGAGGAGAAGACGAGCCTGCGGCAGTCGGACAGCTGCATGGCGGCCAGCAGGTTGTTGGTGCCGCAGATGTTGTTCTCGAAGTAGTGCAGGGGCATGGCCACCGACTCGCCCACGGCCTTCAGGCCCGCGAAATGGACCACGGCCTCGTAGCGGTTCCCCATGAAGAGGTCGCGCAGGAAGGCCTGGAAGCGCACATCCCCCTCCCACGCCTTGACCGGCTTGCCCGCCAGCTCGCAGACGCGCCTGAGGCTCTCCGGGCTGGAGTTGGAGTAGTTGTCGAGGGAGGTCACCTCGTGCCCCGCCTTGAGGAGCTCGAGGACGGTGTGGGAGCCGATGTAGCCCGCTCCGCCGGTGACCAGGACCCGCATGGGCAGATGATAGTAAAGATATAATCAGGGCGTCGGGCAGGGAGGTCCTATGGCTAGACCCAAGGTGGGCGTCATCCTGGCGGGCTGCGGCAACCGCGACGGCGCCGAAATCCACGAGGCCGTGTTCACCATGCTGGCGCTCGACAAGGCCGGCTGCGACATGGTCCTGATGGCCCCCGACGTCCCCCAGGCCGCCGTCGTCAACCACCGCACCGGCGAGACGGAGCCCGGCTCGCGCAACGTGCTGGCCGAGGCCAACCGCATCGGGCGCGGCAAGGTGGTGGACTTGAAGGCCGTGGACGCCTCCGGGCTGACCGCCCTGGTCCTGCCCGGGGGCTTCGGCGCGGCGAAGAACCTCTGCGACTTCGCCGTGAAGGGGCCCGACTGCTCGGTCAACCCGGATGTGGAGCGCCTGCTGCGCGCCGTGCACGCCGCGGGAAAGCCCATCGGGGCCATCTGCATCGCCCCGGCCCTCCTGGCCCGCGTGTTCGGCTCCGAGCACCCCGTCCTCACCATCGGCACGGACGCGGGCACGGCGGCGGCGCTTGAGAAGTGCGGCGCCAAGCACGAGGCCTGCCGCATCGGCGGGGTGGTGGTGGACGAGAAGCTGCGCTTCGTCTCGACGCCGGCCTACATGCTGGCGCCCAGCCTCAAGGAGCTGGCGTCCGACGCCGAGAAGCTGGTCGCCGAGGTCCTGCGCCTGGCGAAGAAGCCCGCGGCGGCGTAGAAGCCCTGTAGACCTTAAGGAACGCCTTGTCCTTGGGGCGTCCTATGTCCTCTTTGGCCGCCAAGATCATCTCCCGTCCGGCGCAGTAGACCCAGATGTCGTCCACCCGGAACTTCCGCCGTCCCCTCTTCCAGGCCGTGTAGGTGAACGGTCGGGCTTCGAGGACCAAGTCGACGCCCATCCCGTGGGAATGTGCCCCGCGGACGACGGCGCGGCGTTCCAGGATGCGCCGTGCCAGGAAGGCGCCCACCGTCCCGAGCGGCTCTCCGTTCGAGGTCAATTCATACCCGGCACGGGCCAGCGCGGTGCAGGCTTTGAGGAGATTCGAGGTTTTGGGCGCGAGCAGGGCGTCGACGTCTTCGGTGTGGAAGACCTCCCCGGCGTTTTCGGCGTAATGGTTGAGCCCCATGACCCCGATGAGGAGGTAGTCGACACGGGCCTTGGCCAGTCCGGCCAGGAAGACGACATGCGGCGGACGACCGAGGCCTGAGCGCGGCTGAGTCATGCTCCGCGCACTTGCTTGAAGTATTCCGCCGCCTGATGCACGGAGTAGTGGACGAAGGCCTTGTTCGGATAGGCGGACAGGCCTTTGCGTTTGCGAGGACGGCTTGGAGCGGACTTCTTTCGCGCCATCAGCGCAAGTATACCACCCCCCCGGCGCGGCCGCCAGGGACAGACTTGTCCAATACAGAATGAGCCTGAAATCCGGGCGATTCCAACACAGAATGAGCCTGAAAGAGGCACGGCGGAGGGCCCCCAAAGGATCGAGCGAACCCCGCGGGGGTCCGCTCGGGGTCGGCGCTACCCGCGCCG
>JACRDU010000099.1 GCA_016218495.1 Elusimicrobiota bacterium | reverse complement strand
GGCGCGGGCAACTTCGGCGGGCGTCCGGGGCAGGGCGACGAGACCAAGAACCCCGGCGGCAGCAACTCGAAGGACGCCAAGCAGCTCGGCGAGTCGCTGGCTTTCCTGCGCCAGAAGATGGAGATGGAAAAGCAGATGGACCTGAAGTGGAAGAAGAAGGAATGGAGCGAGTTCGGCCGCCGGAAGATGCTCGAGGAGTCGGCCATCAAGATGGGCTTCGACATGTTCGGCAAGTTCGCCGAGAAGGCGGTGCTCGACCCGTTCGCCAACATGATAGGCAACGCCGTCGCCGGCGGGAAGGGGACTCGAGGATTCCAATGTGCCGCAGGAGACTTCAAGTTCATATCGATGGCGAAGTTCGGCCAGCTCGAATGCAGCCATGTTAGCGGGACCGTGGCGTGCAAGAACGGGCTTAAGGCCACGGGGTGTCAGGATGTCACTCTGAACGGCAGCGCCCCCGACGACCCCGCGGAGGGGGGTGGGACCATTCACCCTCCCGGCCAGGTTCCTGCGGCGGGAGCCCGTAACAATCGGCAATATCAGTCCCATCTTGGACAAACCTCCGGAAACCTTCAGCGGGGGAGACAAGAGTTGAGCGCTCGGATGAGGCTTATGGAGTCGGCCTGCGCCAATTCGCCCGGGATGTCTGCGAGCCTGAAGAAGAAGACTTGCGACCTGTCGGAGGCCGCAAAGACCATTGAGACCGGATACGGCCATCTCAAAGCCGCATCCGACTCCCTGCAGACGGCATTCCAGAAGGTTGAACTTGCTGCTGACGCGATGAATAACGAAACCAGCGGTGAGGGAAAGCTCCTGCTCGGGGCTGGTCAAAAACTGAATACCGCTGCTGAGAAATTGGAAGAAGCGTACAAGGCGCTCAACTTCTCAGAGGAAAAGGAGCCCAATATTGAATCTGCCAAGGAGGCAGTCGCGAAGGCTGCTGAGGCTTTCGAGGTGGCGCTCAAGAACCATGAAGCGGCGCAAAAGGCCATTGGAACCGTCAACAAGGCCCTCAAGGAGGCGCAGGAAGCGGCCGAAGCGGCTGCCGCATCGCTGAAGGAGGGTCAGGATGTCTTGACGAAAACCATTATCCCCGGCGAGATTGCGGATGGGGACAACGCCCAGGGGACGACGACGCAGTATCCGGAGTGGCGAACCATCGTCATCAACAACAAGGACGAGGCGCTGAATAAGACAAGCGTGGACATCGACGTGCGCCATCAGAATTGGGTAGCGATGAACAAGGAAGCCGTGGCCGCCCGTGATGCTCTTCATGGGAAAGCGAATAGTGACCAGCTAAAGCCTGTCGAGGGAGGCACTCCCGTAGAAGGCATGGGCGCGGTGGGGACAACCTACAACAATATGCTGCAGTACACCCAGCCACTGACTGAAAAGGAAGGAGGGCCCCTCATCAGCGCGCACAAGCCTGCCTGGGACGCTTATAAGGCGGCGGCAACCCGAGATGGTTGCGACGCTGCTTGCGCGAAAGGAATATACAAGCAGTCCTTCGACGGCGCTATCAAAGGTGTTCGCGGAACAATGGTCTCGGACAATTCCGAGAATGCGGCGGAATCGGTGAGAGTTACGGCGAATGCGAGGAATCTGGCGCTCATCATCGGAAAGAATCTGCCGGCGGGGGATGCGGCGGTAGCACGGGCGCCGTAGCGGGCCGAACGGCCGGCGCACCGGATGGGCTAGGAGACCCACGGGCTGCTAGGCCTCCCGGCCCTTGCTGTTTGTAGGCTCTCAGGCTATACTGCCGACGACGGACACCGGACACCGGACCCCGGGTGAGAAAATGACTACGCCGACCCCTCTCGTGCGCGCATTGGCGCGCGTCCTAGTTCTCGCGGCAGTCCTCGTCCCGCTCTCAGCTCCGGCCCTCCTGGCCAAACCGGCCGTTCAAAAATCAAGGGATGCCGCGGTCGCCGTCGAGTGGCTCGAGGTGCGCTACGTCCACAATGGCAAGACCTATGTCTATTACTACCCCAAGAACGCGCCTTTTACCAACGATGGCGGACACGAGCGCATTAACTTCTACACGGAGCCGGTGCTGGACAACGCCCATTTGGCGCGGAGCCACCTCTGGCGGCTGCCCGCAAAAGGGGAGAAGTTCAAGATTCACCTCATCACCGAGCAGGGAGCGGCCTCGGACATAGTCAAGGGCGGGACGGCGTGGACCGAAAAGACATTCGTTCCGCCGGCCCCGAGGCCGGCCCCGGCGTCTCCGGTCCGCGCCGAGCCTGCCCCGACCCCCAACCCGGGCACGCTTCCGCCCGACCCGGCTCCAAGCACGCGCCGGAACCCAGGACCGGTCCCGAATTTGCCCGACGGAAAGCCCTTGGGCGCTGAGACCGGCCCCATCGGCGAAATCGGCAGAGAGGTCACGACCGCCGAACAGATGGACGACATCGCCAAGCGAATCGCCGAGTTCACCTGGAATTCCCATGGGGAGAAGTCGTTCATTCATCCCGAGTCGCGCTCGCAGTCCCCTCAGGAGGGGATCGTGCTCGAGTCTGTCAGGACCGTCGTGAGAAGGCCCGAGCGCAGGCAGCATGCGCTCTGGATCTACTATGTAATCGGCGCGGGCTCGTCCGTGCCGTCCTGGGTGGCTAAGAGTTCGGCCACGAAGAAGTATCTCATAGATGAGCGGGCTCTCCTGAAAGACGGTGAGAACAAGCTGGTGGATTGCCTCGGACGCTGGCAATTCGACGCGAAGGACGCTCCCGTCCAATACTGCAACAAGCAGCCTGACCAAGGTCAGAGGCGGAATCCTTACCAAGGCAAGCCGGAGTGGGCGGCGGCGTTCATCCTTGACGCCGGCACCGAGTCTCAATACATCCTCCAGGCGCTTCAGCGCGGCGTGACGGACATTGCGCGGTCGGTGGGGACGGCCCCGAATTCAGGCCCGCGTGTTCCCGGTGGCTCGGGAGGCAGAATCCCCGCACTCCCCGCGGCCCCATCCTCCGAATTCGGAGTTGGCCAGCTTTTCGGTGCCTGGGGTGACCCTAACGTGTTCTCTCTGGACGGCCGCCTGTTGTCTCTTGTCGTCCGTACTAAGAGAACGATAGGGCCAGGCGATCCTCCTTCCGTTGAGCTAACTCACGAACTTGGTCTGTATGACATTTCCAACCCATCTGACATCTACGGCAAGCGGATTCCGATCGACCAATACGGCTCGAAGGTGATGGCTCTGATTGGTGGGGGAAAGCAGTACAAGATTGATTTGACCCCCTCGGGAGACGACGTTAACATATCGATTGCCCGGCCCGAGGGGTCCACAAAGGACCCGGCTGATGCGATGCCGGTTTTCGGAAATCCGCCGGGGCAGATGCCCTCCATCAACAGTCTCTTCCAAAACAGGGCGAAGAAGGCGCTGGAGAGCGGAAACCGCGTCATGATCGCGGGACGGGCGTATCGCGTGACGGGTGAAGCGACCAATACCGGCAACCTTCTCTTTTGGGATGAGCAGGATTTGGAGGCTCAGCGAGCAGCCATTGAAATTCCGGGCGCAGGGATGTCCGCGAGGCGGTGGATGCCTGCCATGATGACGGAGGTGAACAAGTTGCAGGACGGCCAGCCGCGAAACCTCAGCAACAAGGTTTCGCTGGGCCGGAATATCGGTGGGAAGTGGCAGGGGCTGCAATGGAACGAGGGGGCGGGTATCTGGGAGCCCGCCGAGGGAGACGACTTCAAGCCCGTGCCGACGGCCAAGCCGGATATCCCTGGGCCGCAGCCCGGGCCGGGAACCCAGCCTTCGACTCCGGCGACGGCCAATCCGGGCCAAGGCGGCGCCAGACCGGACCCGGCCCAGACCGACGGCTGGCCGGGCGAGATACAGGGGGGCTACCGCTCGGACAACCCCCGCGCGGCGCGCCTCAACGAAGCCTTGTCTCCCGCCGCCAAAGAGCGCGTGCGCTTCTACGCCATCTCCGAGGAAGCGCTCCCCAAGGGGCCGGGACAGCGTGTGATGGGCGTCACCAGCAAGACGCCCTTCGATAAGCAGAACATCTTCCACCCCCATACCCTCGGGCTATGGCCCCCCGGGATGGGCGGCACCGCTTCCGCCGCCTCCGAGCAGGAAGAGATCGTCTTGAGCGGCCGGGTGCTGGCCAGCAAGACCGACCGGGGCATCACCTTCGTGGACCTGGAGAAGGTTTCGGCTGAGGGCGGGGATTACAAGACCGGAGACCTCGGCTATTACCTGATCGGGGCCGAGATCAAAGACATCGCGGACATCCAGGTACTCGGAACCGTCCTGAGGGCCGCGGGTTTCGGGGCAAAGGCGGATGAGGCCGTCGCCAATCTGCGCAAAGCCCTGGCGGCCGAGGCGCCCGTGAAGGGCTGGAACGTCAGCGGGCCGGAGTTCGGGAAAGGAGCCCTGAAGGCTGGGGTCAACGGGAAGAACGGCGATGTGTTCTACTGCCTCTATCCCGAATACAAAGTGTGCAACCAGGGCGCCGAGAATGCGCCCGACCGGGTGCCCAACGTCGGCCAAGGCTTCCCGCTCGACCCGACCTCGACCACGCAGGTCGACGGGGCGTTCCGGGACGCCACCGAACTCGCCAGCGGGAAGAAGCTGACCCGCGTGGACCCGAAGCCCGCCGACGCCGCCCTCTACTTCAACGAGGAGGACGGGAAGAAGTCCTGGTACATCGCCTTCGCTATGACTTCTCAAGGCGGTGGGGCGCGCCGCTCGAAGGAGCCCACCCTGGCCTTCCGGGACCCCGCCGATAACCGGGTCAAGTTGCCCAAGGACATCCAGATCGGCGGCCTGACCCTCAAGGGGCCGGCCCCCGACCAGGTCAACCTGAGCGTCACGAAAGGCGACCAGCCTACCATCGAGGCCTCCGGCTTCATCGCGGCTACCGGGCAGTCCAAAGACGCTTGCCTGGGAGTCGTGGCCTGGTGGGGCATGGACAAGAAGGCCGCCTGCGACCGCTGCGGGGCCAAGATGGACGGCGCCGCCTGCGTCCAGAAGTAGCCGGGGCCACTCCGGGGCTGGGCCCTAAGGCCCAGCCCCAGTAGGCCTTCGGTCCCGACGGACGCGTAGGTCCAACCCCCCTGGTGGGCATAGGCCTTCCCTGTTATCCTCCTGGGTAGTAAGGGCACAATGCGCCGACCCCTCGCCCTCTTCCTCGCGGCCGTCATGGCCGTCCTGGACCCCGCCCTTCGGGTGGGTCCGACGGCTGGGCGGGTTTTCGCCGGCGAGACGCCCCCGGCGGCCGCTTCCTCCGGCACTGACGCGAAGGAGGCCATCGCCTTCCTCGAACAGAACAAGGTCTTCAAAGGGCCCGACGACCCCCTGCGCACATATGTGGCGCAGGACGGCAAGCTGACGGCCATCGGCGAGGTCATCTACCAGTACCTGCGCAAGGACACCCCGGAGCGCGTGCGCGACTTCTCGCCCACCTTCGACCAGATGCGCCAGGCCGGCAACGCCACCCCGAAGATGCTCAAGGCGGCGGAGCAGTCGCAGCAGGAGGCCCAGCAGCGCTTCGGCGACCTGTTCAAGCTCTTCGGGGACGGCCCGGCTCCGGGGGGCGGCAAGGACAGGTCCTTCGAGCAGACGGCGCTGCTTTCGGTGAGCTTCGACGGCGCGGCCCGGGCCCGCCCCGAGGCGCAGTACACGCAGATGCAGACCGCCGACTCCTTCGTCTTCATGGACGACGAGGGCGTGGCCGTGCGCATGGCCAAGAACTGGGCTTGCCGGAGCCGCAACTGGGCGCCGTCCTCCGAGCCTCTGGTGATGAACAAGTCCCAGTACGACGCCTTCGAGGCCAAGCACCGCTCGGCCGGGACCTGGGACGAGTGGGTCTGCGGAGAGCAGGGCGGCGTCACCACCTTCAGCCGCGACATCAAGAAGTCCCAGGAGGCCATGAACCGGGCCCCGGGCAAGCCCGCCTGCGCGCCGCGCGTGCCGGAGACCGGCCGCTACAACTTCGAGATGCTGGACTACAGCGCCTGCCTCCTCGTGAAGGACACGGAGCGCTCGCGGCTGGGCTACAAGATCGACCTCCTGGTGAAGCTGGCCACCTTGCTCCAGGAGAACGTCACCGAGGAGATGATCCTCAAGAACACGGACGCCATGCTGGCCAAGCTCACGAAGAAGGCGCAGGGCGAGAGCCTCAACGTATTCGACCGCCAATGCAATAAGAAGGTCGTGAGCGTCTGGGACCTGGCCACCTGCAAGCTCGCCAAGCGCGACGAGTACGTGGGCAAGGCCGAGGAGTTCCTCAAGGAGTATCAGACGCGCGTCGCCGCGTTCAAGTCGCGCGAGGTCATCACGCAGTCCGAGATCCAAGGCCTGCAGGCCGACGAGGCCCTGGTCAAGAAATACCTGACCTTGGCCTACCTCGAGGCCCAGCGCGGGCAGGCCTACGGCCAGCTCGAGAGCGTCAGCTGGGAAGTCTATAAGGGCACGGACGGCAAGTGGATCACCAAAGAGGTCGTGAATTCTCCCGACTCCAAGGCCCTGCGGGAGGCCTTGGACAAGCTCGACCTCTCCGCGGCGGACCGGGAGAAGTACATGAAGCGCGGGGGCGACATCGCCCGGCGCATCCAGAAGCTGCTCCAGGCCTATGACCGCATCGAGGAAGAGCTGCTGAAGGCTGACCACGCCGCCCCGATGGGGATACTCCAGGGGGCGTTGCTCGCCACTCAGAAGGACATCGGGGACACCGGGATGGACGCCCGGATCTTCAGCGTGGGGGCGATCACCACGCATATGGCCAAGGAGGAGGGGACCGGAGCCACGAACTGGGTGCACCTGAACATCTGGTCGAAGGGCCTCAACAAGTTCAGCAAGCTCTGGGGCGGGGATTGGCAGGGGGAATACATCGAGGCGCGCAAGACGATCGACCACGCGATGCCTCACTTGGACGGCGTCGTAAAGTCGATCGTGGCCGGCGACTTCGCGGCGGCGCGCCAGACGGCCCTGGGGATGGACCCCGGCGCCCTGCGTACGCACTGGCAGGCCGAGGCCGGTTCGGCGGGCGACGACGTCGGCGTCAGCGAGCGCGTCGAAGCGTCGCTGCGCAAGCTCAGCGGCGCCGTCACGAAGGCGATGAAGGACAACATGTGGTTCAACATCGCCCGCGACATCGTCGTCTCGAGCGTCGTGCTCGCCGTCGCCGCCCCGGCCTTCGCCGCGGTGCTGACCGGGATAGCCAAGACGGCCTTCTCGGTGGCCAACGCGGTCGGGACCGCCACCCGGACGGCCAAGGTCATCTCCACCGTGGCCCGGGTCGTCGGCGGGATCGCCGAGCACACGGCCATCCGCCTCCAGTCCCTTTCCCCCGCCGCCAACACCCTGCGCCAGAAGACGCTGATGGGCCGCGTCCTGACGGCCACGGCCATCCGCGGCGTCAACGCCGGCGTACGCCACGCCGTGTTCGCGCTGGGCATGTCCGGCGGCATGTCGGGCGGGATCAACTGGGCGATGCACGAGATTAAGGCCGATTCGCCCTACAAGAGCGGCGGGCAGGCCTTCGTCGAGGGCTACAAGGCCGGCGCCAAGTGGGGCGCCAACAACGCCTGGGTGCTCTACGCGGGCCTGCCGTCGAGCGCCTTCGAGGAGACCGCCCTCTCCGGGGCCGCCAACTCGCTTGCCAACCGCGGCCTGGCCGGCAACGTCGCCGGCGGCGTCCAGTGGGTGGCAGACAAGGGGCTGGCCCGCTTCGGCAAGGCGACCGGCGCGAACATCTCCGACCGTTTCCTCGGCTGGATGATGGGCAAAGGCACGGCCGGGGCCATCGGCGGGACCACCCTCTCGATGGCGGACCAGTTCGCGAAGTACTACGCGTTCAACAAGCTCGTGGAAGGGACGGCCAGCGGCCTCTCCTGGCGGCTCAACTCCGTCGACGGGGACGACGTCGAGCGGCGCATCAAGCGGGCGCAGCAGGCGGGCCTGCACGCGATGGAGATGCCCTACTGGGCGGCGATCCCGACCTTCTCGGCCAAGACCGCGATGCAGGTCGAGCAGATGCAGCGCAGCCGCCAGGGCTTCGAGGAGTACAAGAAGGCCGGCGAGCTCGACCGCGTGGCGAACGCCGCCGCGGACATCGCCGACCTGCCCCTCAAGAACGCCCCGAAGCGGCCGATGCTCAACCGCCTCTTCGAGTTCAACCTGATGGAGGCGACCGGCGAGAAGGGCAGCTTCAAGGTCACCAAGGAGATGAAGTACGAGGCCATCCGCCTCGAGCTCGAGCAGTCGGTGACCGGCGGCGGGAAGGGCGTCCAGGCCAACCCGTTCGAGTACTTCCGCATCAGCCAGATGGACGAGGGGATGGCGGGGCGCCTGCACGTGACCGACGAGGTGCGCGACCAGGCCCAGGGCCTCTTCGAGAAGTCCATCCTCGAGAACACCAAGCTCTCCGAGCGCATCCTGAAGGCCACGCCGGGCACGAACCTCGAGGGCTTCGGCCGGGTCCGCCTCGGCCACCAGGAAGAGGTCTCGCGCGTCCTCTTCTCCGGAGACCGGGCCGGCAAGCCGGTGCCCAAGGCCCAGCTCGAGCTCGCCAAGGGGGTCCTGTCGCCGTACCTCAAGACCGAGGAGCACGTGGCCGTGACCGCCAAGGACCTCCTGGTCAGCCTCAAGGAGGCTAAGTCCGTCTCGCCCGCCTACCAGAAGTTCGTCGACGGCATGATCGAGCGCACCGGCTCCTGGCGCGGGGACCCGGCGCAGGTCAAGAAGGTCGGCTACATGGACCTGGTGGCCGAGTTCCGGGCCGAGGCCAAGGCCAAGAGCGGCGTCCTGGCTCCGGCCGAGGTCAGCGTCATCACCAAGATGATGGACTACCTCGATTCCATCCACGCGCGCTTCAACCACTTCAACCACGTCGGCACCGCCAGCACGCGCGCCGAACGGGCCCTGGTGGCGCTGAAGACCGAGGCCTCCAGCGGCGGCGCGGCGAACCCCATCGTCGCCTCGACCATAGACGACATGCTGGGGAACCTCAGGGCCTGGCGCGACAAGCAGCCCAACCTCGAGGCGGCGGTCGGCGATTCCTACAAGCAGATGCTCACCGGCATCAAGCAGACCGTCGACGGCATCACCTCCAAGCTCGACATTCCGGACCTGGCCCTGCTCAAGTCGGCCGTCAACGAGATGGAGGCCGCGCCGTGGCTGCTGCGCAACGCCCAGAACCGCCCGCTGCCGGGCTGGCGCCCGGAGCAGTTCGAAGGCCTGATGCACTTCCTGCGCAACATCTCGGTGGAGGGCCAGGCCACCTCGGAGGTCGTGCGCCAGTTCATGCTGATGAAGACGGGCGGCGGGAAGACCCTGCTCGCCTTCGAGGGCTGGCTGCCCATCGCCGAGGCCGACGCGGTGATGCACGGCTCCAAGAAGCTCAAGACCATCTTCCTCACCGTCCAGTCGAACCTGGAGTCCCAGGCCCGCGTGGACTTCCGGTCCTCGAAGAAGCTGCTGACCGACATGCAGATCGACACCTGGGAGGGCTTCAAGACCAAGATCGCCGAGAAGAAGCTCTCCGCCTCCGGCGGGGCCGACGAGTACTGGATCCTGGGCGACGAGATGGACGGGGCGGCCCTGCAGCCCGCGCTGACCATCGGCGAGCAGACCGCCGGCATCGGCCGGGAGAACACCGGCTACCGCCTCCTCAAGAACATCTCGAACAGGATGAAGGAGGTCCTCGACCGCGGGCCGGCCGAGGTGCGCAAGGCCGTGCAGAACGACGCGCGCCGCCAGCAGATGATGGTCGACTCGATGGAGCCCGGAAAGCTGCAGACCGAGCTGCGCGGCACGACCGAGGAGCTGGTCGCCCTCTCCGACCGGATGGCCGCCCTGCAGAAGAAGGGCGACATGGCGGGCATGGAGCGACTGGCCAAGCGCGTGACCAAGGTCCTGGAGACCCAGACCACCCTTCTAAAGGGGTCCGACGGGGCGGCCACGAAGACCATCCTGGAGGCGGGCGAGCGCATCGCCCAGACCGTCCAGAACCGCTCGGTGGTCGGCGGCGCGGACTGGAAGCTGGCCAAGACCCTGTTCGGGGACATGCTGCGCGAGCAGGAGGCCATCGTCAACCAGACGGCCCCGCTGGGCAGCAAGCAGGCCAAGACCCTGCAGCGGCTGGCCAAGATTCAGCGCTCGGAAGGCAACATCTCCGAGGCCTTGAAGCTCGAGGCCCAGGCCACGAAGATCCTGACCGAGTCCAAGCAGGCCCGGGCCGGCCTCGACGCCAACGCCGTCAAGTTCCAGGAGCTCCTGAAGGAGGGCAAACCCGGCTGGGAGCAGTCGGCCCGGAAGCTCATCGCGGAACGCACCCAGCTGGTCGAAAAGACGGTCGTCAAGGACAACCCGATCTACGAGACCTTCGCCCGCATGCGCGAGGACATGTACAGCCTCGTGCATTCGAAGCTGCGCACCACCCAGACCTGGGAGTTGCTGGCCGACACGCCGGGGAAGACGGCCAAGACCCTCGAGATGGCGGCCGAGACGTTCTCGCCGCCCAGCCAGAAGCTCATAGCCGAGGCCAACGCCCTGCGCAACCAGGCCCACGGCAAGCCGCCGGAGCAGGCCGCCTCCCTGCGCGCCCAGGCCGAGAAGCTGCTCGCCGAGGCTCGCGCCAAGGCTCCCGCCTACGAGATGGCCAAGCAGCTGCGCCGCCAGGCCCTCGGCAAGCCCGCGGCCGAGGCCCAAATCCTGACCCAGAAGGCGCAGGACATCATCACCCAGGCCGACGCCCGGGCGTCCGCCCTGCGCGCCCAGGCGGCGAAGGTGCGCGCAGAGCTCGGCAAGCCGCTCAACGCCGAGCAGAAGGCCGCCTATGAGGTGCGCGACCAGGCCCAGGGCATGCTGATGCAGGCCGAACGGAGGCTCCAGGCTGCGCGGGCGGAGCTCAAGACCGCCGGCCCCAGCCCGTCCGCCGAGCTGATCGAAGGGCTGAAGGCGGCCGAGACCGAGGCCGGGCGCTGGCGCACCGACTTCCAGAAGGCGAACTCCAAGGTCACCTCGTTCGAGGGGACGCAGGTGCAGGCCGCCAAGCAGATGCTGGCCCAGCTCGAGCTGGAGGCGGCCGGCGCCTCCAAGAGCTGGACCCCCCACCTCGACGCGTTCAAGGGGCCCGAGGCCGACGGCCTGCGCCGCGCCCTGGCCTCGCTGGAGACCTCGTTCCAGTCGCAGGGCAAGCGGCTCGACTGGACGCCGGAGCGCGCCGTCGACGTGCTGCAGCGCCGCATCTCGGGCGTCACGGCCACCGAGTACGCGGCGCGCACCGCGCTGCGCTATACCGGCACGCAGTGGGTGCTCTCGAAGCTCCCCGGCGTCAAGGAGACCCGGTGGGCTCGCCCGATGTCCCAGTCCGACGTGGGCCTGGCGCGGGTCTACGCCAAGGAGCTCATCCGGCAGTTCCTGTCCGACCCCTTCATGACCCCGCAGGTGCGCTGGAAGATGATCTGGACCCTCGCGCCCTCCGCGCTGTGGCCGCGCGGGGTGACCGGCCGCGGCTCGAGCTGGGTGATGACGGAGCTCTTGAACCTGGCCACGGGCTACACCGACAACCCGGCCAACATCCGCATGGACAACATCACCGGCCGCGTGAACGTCATCCACAACGGACAGTGGTTCGACTCCATGGACACCCCGACGCGGCGCTTCTGGGAGATCGAGTACAAGAGCGACCTGACCCTGCCCTACGACCATAAGACGCAGGTGACGATGAACGACTTCGTCCGGGACAACTTCAACGTCCGCTTCGTCGGGTTCTCCGGGACGGCCGGCAAGCAGTTCCGGGAGTACCTGGCCAAGTACCGCACCGTCATCGGCGGCGTCGGCTCCCAGGGCGCCAAGGACGTCGGGCTGCAGCTGCACGAGGGGCCGGCGGGCAAGTTCAAGGCCATCGGCGACGCCGTGCGGGACGCGATGACCCACGACGCGGCCCAGCTGGCCGCCGGCAAGCAGGCCGACGCGCTGGTCGTCCTGAGCCTGCCCGACACCCGCACGGTGAAAGCGGTGCGCAACTACCTGCTCAAGACCGGGGCCATCAAGCCCGACCAGATAGCCATGGTCTTCTCGGACTCGGAGCTGCTGCGCCTGAACCGCCCTGAGGCCAACGTGTCCCGGCAGATGAACCTCAAGGGTCTGGAGGGCGGCAAGGTCAAGCTCCTCATCCTCGACACCCGCGTCGGCGGCCGCGGTTTGGACCTCAACTTCAAAGGGAAGGACAACCCGGGGCCGAAGGACTTCGGCGGCTACTTCAAGTTCAAGATGCTGGTGCTCGACCCGCAGCTGGCCAGCGAGGCGCACTTCCTGCAGGCGCAGGGGCGCATCGACCTCGGCCGCATCCACTCCAGCGTCGACCCGAAGCGGCTCTGGCACCCCGAGGCGGCCACGCGCGAGTTCGCCATGGTGATGGACCTGGAGTCGGCCCAGCGCGACCCCGTCTTCATGCGCATGATGCGCTCGGAGCCCATCTTCCAGCAGCTGCGCACGAACGCCCGGGTCAACGAAATCGCCTCGGCCAACGGGCGCTATTCGCCGAACTGGACCGACATCAACACCTTCGTCCTCGAGGCCAAGCGCAACGGCAAGGAAGGCTTCGTCACGGGCCTCTACGAGGACACCGTGCGCAAGTACCTGGCCGAGAAGCAGCTGCAGGTCGAGCTCGACCAGCTGCGCTCCGCGGGCGTCGACCAGACCGCTCCCGGCTTCGACCCGTCCCTCTACGGCCTGCATCCGGTCGTCCCGGGAACGGCCTACCCGGGCATGCCGTAAGGCGGGCCGTCGGGCCCAATCCTCCCTAGGCCGTAAAACTCCGCAGGGCTTCCCTATCGGCTTATACTCATCCGCGCCGGGCCGGAGTATCATGAGCATGAAGTTCTTAAGCCTGGCACGGATATGCTATTATGAGGCCACCTATGGGACGCCCAACTCGAATCCAGTACCCCGGCGCTTGCTATCACGTCGTGCTGACCGGGAACAACAACCGCGACATCTTCCTCACCACAGCGGACCGCCGCGCCTTCCTGGCCCTCCTGAAGGCCTACAAGGACCGCTACGGCCTGAAGATGTACGCCTACTGCCTGATGAACTCCTACGTCCACTTGCTCCTTGAGACCGGCGAAGCCAACCTGTCCAAGGTCATGCAGGGGTTCAACACGGCCTACACCAAGTACTTCAACTCCCAGCACGGCTCCGTCGGGCATGTCTTCCAGGGCCGCTACAAGGCGCTCGTCGTCGACAAGCAGAACTTCCTGCTCGAGGTGACCCGCTACATCCACCTGGCCCCGGTCCGCGAAGGGCTCAAGGAGCGGGCCTGGCGCTACCAGTGGTCCTCCTGCCCGGCCTTCGTGGAGTGCGAGAACAAGGAGCCGTTGGTGGATTCGGCGCCCGTCCTCAAGGCCCTCATCAGCGGCAACCGCCTCAAGCAGTCGGTGCGCTACCTGCAGTACATCAAGGAGCGGACCAAGGACGCCGCGGCCGAACTGCCCTTGGTCGAGGGCTTCTGCGTCGGCACCCCCGAATTCGCTGTCGAGGCCCAGCGCCTGGCCGGCCTGGAGGACATCGGCGGCGGTCCCGCGCCGATGACCCCCGAGAAAATCCTGGCCGAGGTCATCGCCAAGCACGGCGTGGACCAGGAGACCCTGCTGGGACGCAACCAGTGGCGCGACATCTCCGCGGTGCGCAAGGAAGCCATCTACCGCATGTGGAAGGAAGCGCGCATGGGCGTCACCGAGATCGGGCGCGTCTTCAACCGCACGCCCTCGGCCGTCAGCCAGCTCATCCGGGCGATGGAGACCTCGCGGGTCATTAGGAACTAGCGCTCCGATGCGGGGCGTTTACGTTTCCCTTTTATTATCCCTGATTTCCGGTTTTGTTAAGGCTGATGAAGGAATGGAGGCGCGCAGGTTTTTGAAGGTGGGGGCCCCTGATTCCTCTTTTGTCCCTGCGCTGACTGAGTCCGCCAAGTTCCCTGCTTCCTTCCCTCGCAAGCAATTGCGTTTGCCTTCGGCCATGCCGGATTGGGATGGTCGAAATGGCCAGAAGTTGACGGCTGTCGGCATTCCTCCAGCCGGCATCCTGCCTCCACCCGCATTGCGTCCGTGGCCGACAGTGCCCCGTTCGCCTGAATCGACGAGGCGGATCCCTGAAGGATTCGTCCGGCCTACGCTTGAATTGGAACCGTCCCCAAGGGAAATAGCTGAAGGACAATCGTTGGCCGAACAGATTCCAAGTTCCATCGACATCCTGCCTGAAGAGAAGCGTGTTCTGATGGCGGAATGGGCGTTGATTGTCCGTGACCATGACCGCTTGGTGGAGGGCCAAGAGCGGATCATCTTGAAGTGGTCGAGTTCGGAAGTTGAGAGAAAATTTGAGATTTTCATTGAAAAATACTGGGCGATTGCCGACGGCAATTCGCGTTTGCAGGAACGGTTTTCGAATTATCAGTCTTACTGTAGTCGGCAGGTTTCGCCTGAAGAATATGATGCTGCCGTGAAGGAATGCGCTGGCATCAAATCCGCAATCGATAGGGATTTGCAGGCGCTTCAATCGGAGAGCCTCGCCAATGCGGCTCTATACAACTCCGGAGTCAGAGCGGTAATCATTGCGATCAACAGCGATATTGAGGAGCAAAATCAGAGGTACACGGTTTGGCTAGGGTCGATACGGGAATTCAATAGGAGAGCTGAGACACGGGTCAGGCCTCGGGACAAGCCGTCCCACATTTCCATTCACGTGCAGCCGGATGGGCGACAGGGGCGAGATTCGTGGATTGCAGGCTCGACGCTACGAAATCCGACGCGCCAGAGCGCTACGACTCTGCTAACTTCTGTGCAAGCGCAGGCGATGAATAATCTGGGAAATCGTGCCGCCAACCTCAGTGGTTTTGATGCGGCAATGGCATTGCAGCGACGCAGATTGGAGAACCATACTCAAATAAGCGGGTTCCGTCCTTGGTCGGCCCCGTTTGGGGATAGACTCCAATTCCGATTGGATTTGGAAATTGAGGGGGAATATCCAGCGCGGCTGGGCGGAGCCCATGAATAAGAGCAAGATCTTCGATTGGGTATTGCGCGTCCCGCATGAGGGACGGCTGTTCCTCGGGCGGGCCGCCGAATTGGAAGACTATCATCTTGCTGAATTCTCTGGTGGGTCATGGATGGGGGGCGAGTCGCATCACATTGCCTTCCTGGAATTCCGAGTGACTCCAAGAGTGGGCGGAAGGTTTCCCCGAAGCCGTCGTCCGGTCATTGCGGACTCCTTAGAAAGGTTCCTGAAGGAACAGGAAGGCTTCAAGCTCTTGGAGTCCGGCTCCTCGTATCGGAATGCGTTTCAATATTTCAGTTGGGTCTTTGAATCGCGTCGCTGGGAAACTAGCGTTACTCTAAGCTTGGGGTCTATCAGGAAGGGTGGCTCATTGGCTGTGGTCAGCGCCTTCGAATCGCGCAGAAAGTAAAGTCTACTTTTTTGCGAGATTCAGCCCTATCTCTCCGCATACGGCGAAACTTGCGAAGTGAATCTCTTAAGTCCGCTCATTTCGCCCCTGTCCGGCCCTGCTCCTCGTCGTAATCCAAAGCTTTAAACTCCGGCACCGCTGGGTCCATGGGCCCAATTCCCCCTGGGCCGACAAACGCCCCCCAAAAGCCCCGAAGGCCTCTACCGAAAAAGCCGTCCCGGGGCTAAGCTAAGGCTGTGGGGATGAGCATCGCCGACATCCTTAAAAAGGCCCTGGCCACAGGGCTGTCCGCATCCCTGCTCCTGGCCACCCCCGGCGTGTCAGCCATCGCCGCCGAGGTCGTCCTCCCCGAGGTCGTTCCGGTCGCTCCTGTCCTGCCCGGGGTCCCCGTGGGCGCCGCCTCGGCGGGCCTGCTCTCCACTCCCGCGCCGCTCTCCCCCAGCCTGGTCCTGCCCACTCTGGCCGTCCCGACCTTGGCTCCCACCCCGGTCACCGCCGCCGGCGTCTCCTTGGCGGCGCCGGCCGCCGCGGCGAAGGCCGTAGCGGCGCCGAATCCTATGGGACGCGTGGCGGCGCCCGTAGCCGCCAGGGCGGAGGCCCCCGGCCTCATCGGCGTCCTCGCCCATCAGGTCGCCGGCGCTCCCGCCTCGCAGGCGCCCGCCGCGGCCTCGTTCCTCAAGCCCAGCTCCGAAGCCTCCGCCTCCGCCGGCGCTTCGAAGGCCTGGGGCGAGGCCTCGTTCTCCGCCCTGCGCGGGGAGAAGCCGGGCGCCGTCTCGGCCCCCGCCGTGCTCGGCTCCGAGGCAACCCGCCGGCCGCTGCTGGGCCGGCCCAACCTGACCGCCAACCCCGCCCGCCCGCCGAACATGCCGGCGCCCGGCGCCGGCTCGAAGGTCCTCAAAACGGCGAAATGGGCCATCCCGCTCACCGTGGCCGCCGTGGCGGTAGGGCTGTATACCGGCATCATCCCCGCCTTTGGCCTTGGCGCCCTGCTGCCGTCCATCCCGACCTTGGGCCTGTCTTGGCCGGCGATGATAGCGCTGAACATCGGCGTCGGCATCGCCGTCCAGGTCGGCAAGCACCTCTGGAAGAAGCGCAAGGAGGGCAAGGCCAAGGAGGCTGAGAAGGCGCGCTTGGCCGAGGCCGCGAAGCGGCTTTCCCCGACGACTTTGGAAGGCGAGGCCGCCGCCGAGGCCGTCGCCAAGCGGCTGGGAAGCGACGAGGGCGTCAAAATCTACGATTACAGCACCGGGGAGAACCACATCATCCCGGTCGACGCGGCCTTGGTGGCGGCCGTGAAGGCCGGAGAATATAAGGTGGCGACGGACGAGACCGGCGCCCTGTTCCTCATCCCGATCATCTTCAAGCCTGAGGCGGACACCCCCGCCGAAGCCCCCGCTCCTCTCCCGGCCGCCGTCAACGCCGTCTCCGAGCCCGCGCCGCAGAAGGCCGTCGAGACCGCTCCCGTCCCCGCCGCCGTCCCGGCTCCCGTGGCCGCCCCCGTCCCCGCCGTCGAGGCTGCGAAGACCCCCAAGGCATCTCCGAACCCCGCGGGCCGGTCGGGCGGGGCCCCCGCCTCCTTCAATGGGCTTCCAAAGGACGCCCAGGCCATGGATTCCGCCTCCCTGCTGGCCGGCAAGGCCAAGGCGCAGCAGCGCGCCCGGGCCGTGGCCAAGGACGCGCGCCTGGTCCGCGTCACCATCAACCTCGACGACCCGCGCGCCCACCCGGTCTATGTCTTCCACTCCAAGTCGTCGGGGAAGCTGCTGACGGTCTGGGAGAAGCGCATCGGGGTCAAGGTCGACAAGGGCGAGCGCTCCGAGGCCGTCTGGGACACGCGTCTGGCCGGCATCCGGTCCATGAAGGAGGCCTACGCCGCGCTGAAGGCCGAGGCGCACTGGTTCAAGCCGGCCCGCGTGGAGCTCCGCTCGCGCTGGAAGAAGGCTCCGGACTACGTCTTCATCGACGCCAAGGGCCGGGAAATCAGCGTCTCGGCCGCCCTCCCGCCCGCGGCCCCCGCGCCGCAGCTGCCTCCTCCTCAGAAAGAGGAGGCGCCCGCTCCGGCCCCCGCGCCCGCTCCGGCTCCCGTCCCGGAGCAGCCGACCGACCGCGCCCCCCCGTCCCAGGCTCCGCCGCAGACTCCGGCGCCGCCCGAGCAGCCGCCGCCCGCCGGCGAACCCGAGGCGAAGCTCCCCGCACCGAACGGTCCTCATCTCCAGGAGGACTTGTTCGGTTTTAGGAGGGTAAGGGGAATCCGGCGGGATTCCGGCTTAAAATCGCTTTCCGCGGACGCCGACGTCAGAGCCATCGTCGACCACATCGCCCGACAGTTCGGCCTGAGCCATGAGAAGGTGCGGGAAATGGGGCTCCGCTTCGGCCTGCGGGAGAATTCGGACCGCGCCGCCTGGCTGGCGGTCCATGACCGCCTGCAAAAAGGCAACCGGGCCGAGTTCGAACACCTCGACCACAAGAAATACAACGACGGCCTCCTCGCGGAGGCCGTCTCGGCTTTGGGGGTGGCGCTGGGCCTGCGCAAGAAGGTCTCCGAGGCCTCTTTCCGCAAGCTGGCCGGACGGGCCTATCCGCCGGGCTGGAAGGGGCGCCTGGTCCGCGCCCTCGAGCTGCACAAACACGTGCTCGGCCTGGTCGTGCGCCTGCCCTACCACCTGTTCGACTCGTTCCTGTTCGGCTTCTTCCGGCGCGCCTTCGTCTACGAGTTCGTCCGCGGCAACGAGGACTTCTTCGCGGTCCGCGAGGCCCTGGACCGCGAGAAGGCCGAGGCCGAGGGGCGCTACACCAACGAGATGCGCTCGCGCCCGCCGCTGGCCGAACAGGGGCTGGAGTCGGCGTTGCGCGCGCAGTTCATGGCCCAGACGACGGCCTGGCAGCGCTTCCGCGCCCGGCCCTGGGTCCGGCGCTTCCAGCGCCTGTTCGTGACCCCCTTCGCCGCTCCCCTCGTGCAGTTCACCTGGCGCCGCGCGACGCTGGCGGTGTTCAGCGCCGCGGCCATGGGCTTCGTCTCCGGCGTCATGCCGCTGCCGCTCTTGGGCTTCCACCTGACGGGGCTCCCGGTCGTGGGCACGGCGCTGTCCTGGCTCGGCCACGGCCTGCCGGCGCTGGCCCAGAACGTGCCCTTCATCGGCGAAGGCCTCGGCGGGATGCTCGCTCACGCGATGAGCGCGCTGGTCGACGACATGACCGTCGGCAACGTGATGAACACCTTCGTGCTCTCGACCGCCCTGACCTATCCGAACGCGGTGCGCGCCCGGCTGATGGAGGACCGCGGGCAGGGCCGGCTCACCACCCCGCGCCTGCGCGAGCGGGCGTTCTGGTACGGCGTCGTGGGGACCTTCTTCACGGCCCGGTTCTGGTTCGACAACCTGAAGTCCTTCTTCGGGCTGATCACGGTGGGGGCGGAGATCGAGGCCGTGATGAGCTATGCCGGGGGCCTCGACGCCGCCGTCACCCCCGCCTTCAAGGCCGTGACCGGCCATGAGTTCAAGCTCTTCGAGACCGTCGCCGCCGCCGTCGAGCGGCCCGAAGGGCAGAGCCCCATCCCGTTCGGCGGGGCCATCACCTGGGGCAACGTCCTCGTCTATAAGCTGCAGAACCTCATCGGCTTCAACCTGACCGACGAGACCTACCGCATCACCCGCGGTCTGGTCTACGGCGACTATTCCGACCCCGTCTCCCAGACCCTGCTCGCGGCGCGCCAAGCCCCGGCGGCGGGGGCCGTCCCGGCCTCCGTCCCCGGCGAAGTCCCGGGGGCGGGCGGCGGGGCGCCCGGCGGCGCCTCCGTCGTGGCGATGGCCGTCGGGGCCTTGGCGAAGGCCGGGGCGGGCGCCGAGACGAAGGGGCGGATCCCCGGCGACATCTCGGCCGAGATGGGCCGCGTACGGGAGGCCATCTCCGGCCTGGAGGCCAGGATAGCCGGGCGCGAGGCGCGGGCGACGGAGCTGGAAGGGCAATCCGACCCGGTTACGGAGGAGGAGCAGCGCGCCTACGAGGAGACCCTGCGCGCCCTGACCCAGAAGAGCGACCAGGCCTACGTCCAATCGAAGCTGGCCGAGATCAACGACCTGAAGAACCCGGACGACGGCCCGGCCGCCCTGGCGAAGCTCGAGGAGCTGGGCGACTACTACCGCTCCCTCCTCCCCGAGGACCGCGGCACGACCGGCTACCTCGAGTCGCTGGGCGTGCGCCTGGCGCTGATGCGCACGGTCCGCGACGCGATGGCGGAATACCAGAAGGGGCCCGCCGCCGCCCAGCCGGCGCGCCCCAAGAGCCCCGTCGACCTGGAGGCCGGCAAGCGCATCGAATCGTTGGTGACCGAGATCGAGCGCCTGCGCGGCGAAGCGAAGGCCGAGCTGACCAACCGGGACGCCCTCGAGCGCCTCCTCTCCTCGGTGGCAAAGGCGCGCAACCTCGCCCTCTCCGAGCGCCGCAGCGGCAAGGAGATGCTCGAGTTCCACAAGAACATGGCGCGCCTGGCCACGGTGATGGACCTGGCGTTCTCCCTCAACACCATCGAAGCCGCCCAGAAGGCCATCCTGGACGCCCAGCGGATGCTCGACGCGAAGCTCGACAAGATCCGCCGTGCCGCCGAGCAGGCCGAACGCGACCGCCTCGAGACCGAACGCCTCCAGGCCCGCTCCGAAGAGTGGCGCCGCGAGATCGCGCAGAAGGTCAAGGACACCGAAGGGTCGCTGGCGGACATGATCGACTTGGAGGAGCAGACCCGGCTGGCCGTCGACAACATCGGGGCGTTCCGCGCCGACCTCCGGCAGCTGCTGGCCCGCCTCGACGCCGAGGACGCCGCGTCCAGCCCCGACGCGCTGACGGAGTACAACCGCCGCAAAGCCCTGCTCCCGACCCTGGTGGAGTGGAACACCAACGGCAAGCCCGGCGACGAGGACTACACCTCGCTGAAGAGCCTGCGCCAGCACATCGTCGACGTCGACGACTACCTGAGGAAGGTCGACGACGGCCTCGCCCAGATCGCCGACGCGCCGCTCGAGTTCGCCGGCGTCCTCGTCGTAGCCGTCCCGGGGGTGCCGTCGGTCAGCGTGAATAACCCGTCCCAGGCCCAGACCCTGCAGATCCTGGCCGAGCGCAAGGCGCACTGGCAGGCCGAGCTCGACGGCTACAAGGCCAAGCGCGACCAGTTCCGCAACCGGCTGGACGCCAATTTCGCGGGCACGGAGACCGACGACTTCGGCGAGGTCCACCCCTACGCCCTGCCGCGGCGGTTGGCCGAGGCCCAGAGCGCGGTGTCGAACCGATCCACCGAGGCCCGCGACCTGGCCGCGCGCATCGACGCCGCCGCCGCCGAGATCCGCGCCGTCCTGCCGGGCGCGGACCTGCCCAGCCTGACCGGGCTGGGCCTGGACGCCTACCGCACCGCCATCGAGTCGTATCCGGACAAGCTCAAGGCCGTCGTCGTACCGTCCTCGCAGACCTCCGAGAACACCCGGGCGCGCATGGCGCTGCTGCGCGTCGGCCGGATGATCCCCGCCGCCGGGCACGCCGTCGTGGAGTGGGCGAAGGCCGACGCCACCGTGACCGCGGTCCAGGACGCCATGGCCTCGCCGGTGCCCCAGGCCGCCGCCCTCTATTCCGAGGTCGTGCGCTCGCTCGAGGGCGTCATCGCCGACGTGGACGCCGACGTCGCCTACGTCAACGCCGGCTTCCCGGCCTCCCAGAACCAGGGCCTGATCGACCGCAAGCGGGCGATGCTGCAGAACCTGCGGCCCATGCTGGCCCAGGCCCAGACGATGCTGCGCCAGAACGCCATCCCCTTCCAGGAGAGCAGCATCGCCTCCTACCGCCCCGACGGGGACAAGTTCGCCAAGCTCTTCAGCGGCCAGATACGCATCTACGAGGGGACGCAGGACGCCGTCGCGAAGACCCTGCCCTGGGCCCTGGCCACGAACGGGGCCCGCGAGGGGGACACCGCGGGGGCGCTGCAGAACATCGAGGCCCAGCGCCAGCGCTTCCGCGACCTCATGACGGGCTATGACGACGCCAAGGGGCACCACACCGGCGTCGACGAGGACCTCGACAAGATCGCCAAGCTCAAGGACCCCAACAACACCGAGACCGAGGACGTGTACGGGCAGCTGATTCCGAAGAGCCTGCCCCGCCTCATCGAGCAGTTCGGGGCCGAGAAGACGCGGCGCGCGGGCGAGATCAACAAGCAGAACGGCGACATCAACGCCATCCTCGAGCGCATCGACGCGCTGACCGGCGGGCGCCACAACCTGGCCTCGTCGAAGCTCCCCACCGGCATCGGCTCCGACCCTGGCAGCGTCGCCCGGGTCCAGGCCCTGGTGGACTCCCGCGCCCTGCAGAACCTGGGCGACACGCTCTCCGCCCTCGGCACGGAATACAAGAACAAGGGCGGGGACGTGAACATGGGGAGCGGCGGGGACTCCACGGTGCCGTCCGGCACCCAGGCCCCGTTGTCGGTCGACGACAACACCCAGGTGGCCCTGCTGGCCCTCGAGGCGGCCAAGCGCCTCGTCCCGTCCTCGGTGACCGAGCTGCAGGGCGCCCCGGCGGCCTACGCCGTCGCCCGCTTCCTCTATTCCGACGCCGTCGTGGACGCCGCCACGGAGAACCTTTACACCCGCATCCCCATCGCAGAGGCCTTCCTGAACCAGGCCAAGACCGCCCTTACCGAGGCCATCGCCGACTCCGGCAAGGACATCGCCTATGTGCAGGCCAACGGGGGCGGCGAGGCGGCGGATTCCGTCATCGACCGGAAGGTGCGCCTCTACGCCTCCCTCAACGCCATCACCCGGGCCGGCGTCGAGTTCTACGGCCTGAAGGTGAACTGGGACAAGGAGTCCTTCGACACCCTCGGCCGGATGGACACCTACTACAGCTCCACCCACGACATCTACACCAACTCCGCCACCGCGACGGCCAACGAGGTCGCCGCCATCAACAAGATGAAGGACGCGCTCCAAAGGACCTTCAACGACCTCCAGGAGCAGCGCACGAAGCTCACGCGCTGGATGAGCCAGCTCAACGACCCCAACGAGAGCGCCCTCAAGCGCGTGGGCGAGGACCTCCGGCGCCTCCAGGAGAAGACCCGGGCCGTGCTCGAGCAGAACTTCCAGTTCCGCGAGGCGGAGGAGCGCTTCAAGCGCTCCGAGGAGGCCCTCAGCTACACCCTGACCCGCGTCGACCAGTCGCAGACCCGGCTGGCGCGCGAGCTCAAGGGCCTGCGCGACGCGGCGTCGCTCGACCCGCGCCTGCGCGCGCGCATCGAGGCGCTGCGCTTCGAGGGGGCGAGCTGGTACATGGGCGGGGAGACCGGCGACGCCACGGCCGCGCTGGTCGTGCCTAAGAAGGACTTCGGGAACTTCATCGACACCGTCTTCTCCGCGCTGCTGACGCGAGCCTCCTCGGCGCGGGACCTGTCCGGCCTCAAGCGCCAGCTCTTGGAGAACCCGTCGTCCTTGTCCGACGTCCTGCCCAACTCCCAGGTGATCGACTTCGGGGACGCTGACGGGTTCTACATGGTCTACCAGAGCCAATTCTCCGTCCCGCACGGCCTGGAGACCTCGAACTGGGTCACGCTGGGCAACGTAGCCCGGCTGTGGGGCAACAACATCTCGGTGACCGGCTACCAGTTCGCCAGCCCGCCCAACGACGAGAACGCCCCGTGGGGGGACAAGGGCGTCGAGGTCCAGGTGGAGTCGATCCAGGGGAAGAACTGGGTCAACTACCTGAACGTCGACTTCCACCGCTTCATCCAGGACATCCCGCCGGACACGAAGATGGCCTCGACCGCCCGCCAGAGCCGGCTGATGCTCTTCGAGGACTTCGCCGTCCTGCTCTTCGGGGACAAGCTCTACGTCGCCTTCACGGGCTTCGCGGACGGGGCGACGACCCAGACCAAGGAGAAGCCGTATTTCTACGGGGGGAGCTTCAAGTCCTCGCTCAAGTTCACCGAGGTGATGCGCCTCAACGCCGAGCAGCAGCAGGTGTTCGCCAAGGACCCCCGCTACTTCCTGCAGACCATCAACCTGGACTTCACCGGACTCGACCCGGACCTCAACCAGAACTTCATCATCGACTCGAAGGGCGAGAACAAGCACTACAAGCGCACCCAGGTCGGGCCGAGCTTCGACATCGCCCGGCTGATGGACTCCCAGGACGCCTTCTCGGTCGACCTCTTCTGGGCGAAGCAGGAGGGGACCGACGACTTCAACCAGCAGTCGGTGGGGGTCTCGGTCCTCAAGGGCTTCACCATCCGCTCGGCGGACGGCAAGCCCTGGATGGTCATCTCGAACCGGGCCGGGGCCGAGGTCGGGGAGAAGCAGAACATCTACTCCGACCGGGTCTCCGTGACGCTGCCCAACTACGGCGTCGCCGTCAGCGCCGAGGGGCGCATGATCGGGGACGCCCGGACCTACTACCTGCAGGCCGGCAAGAAGCTGGGCGAGACTTCGGAAGTCTCCGTCGGCTACGGCTCGCGCTATGCGGGCATCCCCGAGCGCCTGACCATCTCCCTGAACACCTCCTTCACCCTGGGCCAGCTCTGGAGCGCCGTCGGCAAGGGTACGGCCGAAGAGCTCCAGGGCGGCGGGGCGCTGAAGGGCTTCGATACGGCGCTCGACGGCTTCTATAAGGACGGGGCCGAGGACCCGCGGGTCCAGGAGCTCAAGTCCACCTTCCAGCGCGACGTGGCGGCCAGGCTGGTGCGCCAGGACGTCGGCCGTCTGGCCAAGGAGATACAGGAGCTGCGCCGGGCCGGGGCCTTCATGGACAACACCCGCGTGCGCGGGATGGTCGGCTTCGTCTCGAACCCGGTCGGGGAATCCGTCTCCGAGCGCGCGGTGGGCGGCGGGTTCACGGCCGGCACGCAGACGACGATGACGCTCTCCAAGACCCAGAAGGCGCTCGTCGACAAGAAGGTCCACGAGATCTACCGCGAGGGCCTGAACCTGCAGTTCCGGATGATGGAGCTCACCAAGCAGTGGCAGGGCACCCTGATCGAGGCCGCCGAGGCGCAATGGCAGCTCAAGATGGCCAAGGCGATGGCGGAAAGCGCCCCCAGCGACGCGCTGCGCACGGAGGGCGAGGCCCGCGTCGCCGCCGCCGAGCTCAGGCTGCGCCAGGCGGCGGCCCGCTACAACGCCCTGGTGGGGCGGCCCGAGACCGAGGAGCTGCCCTTCAAAGACCTCTCCGCGTCCCAGCTCGACGCCGTCCTAGGCGAGATCAAGGGCATCATGTCCGCCCAGGACCCGCTGGTCGAGGTCTTCAAGGGGCTGGACCCCGAGGCGATGCGCGAGGTGATGGGGGGGGAGCCGTTCAACATCATGGACTGGCTGCCCTGGGTCGAGCAGCTGACCTTCTCGGTGGGGGCGCAGTTCCAGGACTTCATGGCCAACCAGATCCTGGGCGTGGGCGGCAGCGTGCGCCTGCCCATCTACGACCCTTCCTCGAAGGAACGCAACAAGGCCTACAGCCTCGAGGCCGACGCGGCGAAGGCCGAGATGCTGGCCGTCTGGGAGCGCTACGGCGCGGCCGCCGAATCGGAGCGCCTGGAGGCGCACGGCTGGTCCGAAGGGGCCGACCTGCTGCGCTCGCGCGCCGCGCAATCGGCCGTCGCCCTCGACGCCGCCATCAAGGCCCGCCGCAACGGCCTGGCCTCGGAGAGCCGCCTGCGCGAGGCCTACGACCAGTGGCTCTTCTACCGCGGAGGGGTCCTGACCGCCTCCGCCCGGGCTTCGCTGGCGCAGGGCTGGGCGGCCCTGGACCAGGCCTTCTACCGGCCGCGCGCCGACCAGCGCGAGAACGCGCGGGTGGCCACCTTCCAGGAGGCCTTCGACCAGGCCGCGGGCGCCTCGCGCGGCCTCGACGAGATCGAGCTGCGGCGCCAGGCGGCCGCCCACATGACGGCGGCCAACGCCAGCCGCATCCAGAAGTTCTACGCCGACGTGTTCATTGGGTGGAACATCACGGCCGACGGGGTAGGCTGGCTGCCGTCCTTCGCGGCCACCGGCGTCGGCATCACCCCCATCCTGACCTTCGAGCTCAAGTCCGACGAGCTGCGCGACCTGCAGGTCCAGCAGGGGGCAGGCCAGGAGGCGTACTTCCGCAGCGCCCAGACCAAGCTGGAGGCGGACCTGGCCCTGGAGTTCTACCGGCAGACCGTGGCCTGGCACGGGGCGGGCCGTATGGCCGAACTGCTGCGGGGAGACGTCATCCCCGGGCTGGAGGACGCGCTGGACCGGGCGCGCGCCGGCGCGGCGCCGGCGCAGAAGGAGGCGGCCGTCGCCCGCGCCCAGAAGGACCTCGACATCGCCGTACGCCGCCTGCAGCTGGCCGAACAGGAGCGCGAGGTCGCCCGGGCCGCCATCAACCATCTGCTCGGCCGGGCCCCGGAGGCCCCGCTCTCCATGGCCCTGACGCCCGAGCGGGCGCTGGCGGACCTCAAGTCCATCCTCGTCCAGAAGGACCCGGTGGCGGCGGACCTGGCCGTGCTCAAGTCCCGGGTCGACGTGGCGCGGGCCGTGGAGACGATGGCCGACAAGGACTTGAAGGTGGAGCAGCTCCGATTGGAACCCGTCTCCCTGGCCGTGCGCTCCCTGGGCCGCCTGGTGCGCGCCCTCTCCGAGGAGGGCATCGGCAATCCCGACCTGGTGGCCGCCACCCGGATCCAGACCCTGGAGGCTGAACGCGCCGAGCAGGCCTACCGCGAGGAGCTGCCGGTCCGGCAGGCCCAGCTGCGCGCCGAGCTGGCCAGCGCCGAGTCGGGGCTGCGCCAGGCGCAGGCCCGCGGGGACGCCCAGGGGAAGATGCTCGCCCTGGAGCTCGAGGGCCGCATCCGGACCCTGGCCGGGAGCCTGGAGCGCCTGGGAGCCCCGGCGGCCCCGCAGCAGCGCGGGGCGGCCCCGGGGAGCTTTGCCGAGCTGATGGACCGGGTTTCCGAGGCCGAGCAGTCGTTGGCCTCCGCCGGGAGCGTGCCCAGCGTCGAGGCCTTCGACCCCGAGACCACGTCCGGGCGCTCCCTGATGGGCTTCCGCTACTACCACGCCATCCGCAGCCTGGGCATGGACCCCATCGGCAAGGACTTCCTGGAGAGCTGGGTCGAGTTCCGGCTGCGCTCCCAGGGCACCCCCGAGGAGGTGCTGATGGCGCTCTCCCGCCTCCGCTTCGAGAAGGCGGACCGCATCCACCGCACTCAAGCCTCGGCCGCGCGCGCCCGCGGCCAGGTCCTGGTCAGCGAATTCGAGGCCACCGTCCGGCTGAAGCGCTGGCTCGACGCGCAGCCGACGGACCCGGTCTCGCAGACGGCGCGGCGCGACGTCTCCGACTTCCGGGACGCCGTCGAAGGGCGCCTGGCGGCCCAGGGCGCGCGCCTGAAGGCCCTGCTGGCCCTGCCCGAGTCCGCGACCGTCTCCGAGCTGGCGGCCCTGGTCCCGGGCTCGGCCGACGGCCGCACCGCCGACGTCTCCGCCATGGCCGCGCGCCTGCTCCAGGAGGTCCGCGCGGTGGACATGGCGCGCGTACGGGAGACGGTGTTCGAGGGCGGGGTGCCGGAGTCCTTCGGCAACGAGGACTCCCTGATCAACCAGATACGGGCCGACGTCATCGCCGAGCGCATGAGCTACAAGGGCTTCACCCCGGTCGCCGCCTTCGGCCTGTTCCGCGGCAAGGCCGTCTGGGGAGGGTTCCTCGAGGCGCCCGACCCGCGCTCGATAGAGGCGGGGCTGCAGCGCGTGCTCTCCGACTCGGTGCGCAAGGAGCTCGAGTCGCAGGGGCGCATGCGCGAGCTCTCGCTCAGGCTCCACCTGCTGATGTCCGGCTTCGAAGGCCGCGCCAAGCTGGCCGAGCGCCAGGTCGCCGTGGTCGCGGCCGCTCAGGACGCCTACCGCGCCGCCACCTCGCGCGTCGAGCAGGGCTTGGCCGGCCCGGAGGAGCTGCTAGCCGCCCAAGACGCGCTGATGCGCGCGTCGCTGGACCTCAGTTCCACGCTGGCCGAGCTCAAGAACGGCTTCATCACCTTGGTCTCAGAGCTCGAGGCGCTGGGCTACGACCCCAAGAAGTTCCTGGCGGCGCCGGCGATGCCCGGCGGCCCGCGCGAAGAGCCGGGCCGTTCCCCCGCATCCAAGCTGGCCGATTACGCCTCGCGGCGCTCCCTCGACGAGGGCTTCGCGCGGCGGGTGGAGGAGGCCCTGGCGGCGCTGCCCGGGGCCGGCGCCGAGGCCGCCGCCGCCTATGCCGAGGCTGCGCAGTGGTACCGCCGGATGTCCGCGGACGCCGAGGCGGCCCGCCACCATCCCGACATCGCCCCGGCCGAGCGCCTCGGGCTCTTGACCCGGGCCGACGCCGAGGGACGCCGGCTCGCCGTGCAGGAGGTCCTGCAGCGGGTCCTGGCGGGCTTGCGCGAGACGCCCAGCGCGCAAGCCGGCCTGATGGCCGTGCTGGGGGCCGACCTGACCCGCCAGGCCGAGGACGCCGCCGGTCTGGACGCCGGCGAGCAGGCCTTGGCCCGCGACCTGCGCCGGGCGGCGCTCGACGGTGTGTCGCTGCCCTTCGCGGTGCGAGGCCGGGTGGACCGCCTCGAGGACGTGCGGGCGAAGCTGGTCGGCGCCCGGCAGGCCCTGCGCGAGGAGGCTTTGGCCGACCGCCGCTCCCCGACCTCCTTCATCATGACCGACCAGTCCCTGGACCGGGTCCTCAGGCTGCAGGCCGAATACGACGCGATGGTGCTGGACCTCTATGCGGCTCCCGAGGTGAAGGCCGACGCGGTCCTCGCTCAGCTGCTCGACGGCCTGCATCCGCTGAAGGCCGCCCTCCAGCGCCAGAAGGACCTGCGGCGCCAGGGGCGGGGGATGCTGGCCATCGACGCGATGATAGGCCTGGCCAACGACCGCCTGGCGGCGCTGCGCTGGGAGCGCGCCGCGCCCTCCGAGACGGACCGCGCTCTGGCGGCCCTGCGCCAGCTCACCGACCTGCGCGACTCCTGGCGCGCGAAGGACCCGCGCGGGCTCGAGCCGCTGCTGGCGCTCACCAAGCCCGATGCCCGCGGGTCTCGCGGCTGGGACGCTTCCGCCTGGCTGACCGAGGCCGAGCTGCAGGCGAACTACGCCGGCCGCATCTCCACCGACAAGGACGGGCGGCGCTGGGCCGTGGGCAGCGACGGGACCCGCTACGAGGCGGTCTCCGGCATCGACGCGGCCGAAGCCCAGCTCGCGGCCGCGCGCGGGGCTTCCGACGCGAACGCCTCGCGCGTCGCGCTCTACCGGGCCCTGCAGGGCAGCGAATTCGCCCTGGTCGGCCTCGCCGACCGCAGCGTGCGCGGCGTGTCCTACTCCGAGCTCGTGGAGGCCGGGCGGGCGGGGACGACCTTCGTCTTCTCGGCCGGCGCCGACGCCCGCGACCTGCACCCGGCCCTGCATCCGCTCAAGGCCCTCTGGAAAGCGCCCCAGGACGTCCTGACCGTCGTCTATACCGGCGCGCGCGGGCTGTCCCGCGACCGCTTCCCGACCTTCGAGAGCCTGCGCGAGCACCTGGAGTCCCTGAAGGCCTCGGACCCCGAGGAGGCCAAGAACTTCCTGGTGGTGGAGGCCGGGCCCAAGGGCCTGGCGAAGATGCTGGAAGCCTCGGCCGAGCTCCGCGCCCGGGCCCAGCGCGCCGGGTGGATAGGCGTCAAGCTGCAGAGCTACGGCGCCGCGGCGGACGCGCAGGGACGTCCCCGGGAGCTGTACCTGACGCAGGAAGAGTTCGATGCCGCCGTGGAGGCGGTCTCGGACGCGCCCAAGGCCTGGGCGGCGGCCCGCCAGGAGCTCGCCTCGGCCAAGACGGCGGCGACGGCGGCCAAGGAAGCCTCCGGCGCCCAGCATCCTAAGACCGACGCGACCTCCGCGGAGTTCCAGCGCGTCGAGCGCGAGGCGCGCGGGCGGCTGAGCGAGGGCGTCCGGGCCGATACCCCGCGGCGCGCCGGAGAGGACGAACAGGCCTACGCGCTGCGCCTCAAGGGCGCCATCGACGAGGCCGTCGCCAAGGACCGTGCCGTCCGCACGGCCCAGGACGCGCTCGGCGACGAGGTGAAGCGGCAGAAGGGGCTCGACGAGACCTTGCGCGACGCCGAGCGGCGCCTGGGGCTGGCGGTGGACGGCCTCATGGCCTCCGCGCGCCTGAGCGCCCACGCTGGACAGTGGGAAGGGGTCAAGGACGCCGCCTCCGAGGCGCTGCTGGCCGCCGGGCTCTCCGAGGCCGAGGCCGCCGAGCGCATCGCGAGGGCCTCCGAGGAGGGGACCCGGCGCTTCGTCGTGGCGCGCGACATCGCCCTGCACGTCGACTCACGGAACAACCTGGTCCGCGTCACCGGACCGCAGGCCTTCGGCGCGGGAGCGCTCGACATGGACATCGGGAGGCCGGACGGGGCCACCCGCTCGGTCTCCGGCGAGCTCTTCGCCGCCGTGATGGATGTCGACGGGCGCCTCGTGAAGCTCTACATGGACCCCGACGTGGTCGCGGCCGCCGGGCAGGGCTGGGAGCTCGTCGGCATCGACGGCAAGCGCGCCGCGGTCTCCGACCGCTCGGTCGACCCGCGCATGCGCCTGCTCCATTATGCCGACCCGAACACCGCGCTGCCCGGCCGGCCGGAGACGGCGCTGCCGGTCCTGCTCAACCGCCGCTACATGATCGAGCTGCTCACCGATTCTGGGGCGGCGAAGTCTAAGGCCGCCTCCTGGGCATACGGGCCGTGGAACTGGGGCAACATCCTCTGGGAGATCCCGAAGGGCGTGCTGGGGACGCCGCTCGAGATCATCACCGGTCGGGACTCCAACCAGAACGGCTACCTCGGCCGCGCCTCGATGTATAAGACCGAGGGCGGCGCCACCGAGCACCAGGGCTTCTTCCGCAAGGCCATCGGCGTGCTCGACCTGCTCGACCTCATGCCGGAGCGCGTCGAGTGGTACTTCGACCCGAGCATGTTCCCCGAGCGCGTGGCGCTGGACTCCCCGCTGCTGCCCGGCCAGAACCTGGACGGGAAGGACATGCGCGCGGGCGACAAGGACGTCCATCTGGGGCGCAAGGCGCTGGAGCGCACCATCCAGAACCAGGTCGAAGACCTCGTCAACGCCCGCCGCCGGGTGCTGTCCCACTTCGAGGGCGGGGTCTCGGAGACCTGGCTCGAGGACCGGCGCGGAAGGGCCGGGTCCTACACCACCTCCCGGACCGACACGCGCGTAGGCCGGGACGCCGTCGACGCGGCCCTCGACGACCCGGCGGTGGGGGGCAGCGAGCGCAGCCTCAGGCCCGGAGAAGGCCCGGTCAGCGTCTCCGGGCGCCCGGGCCACGTCGAGGTCGACCGCATCGAGCGCCGGGTGGACGTCGTGCCCGGCGCCGAGAACTACGGCCGCGTCACCGACCACCTCTCGGGCCTGCCCGAGGTCGTGGCGGGGCGCGCCCGCGCGGCCGAGGAGGCCTCCGCCGGCCTCGGGCGCTCCCGGACCGACGCCGAGGCCCTGACCGCCCTGCGCGCAGGGGAGCTGGCCCAGGCCCGCCGCGAAGAGGCCGAGGCGCGTCAGCGCCACGGGGTGCAGGCCGTGCGCATCGCGGCGCAGAGGGCGCTCGAGTCGGAGCTGGCTCGGCTGCGTTCGGAGCTCGGCTCCCTGCGCTCCGAGCTCGACGCGCTGCGCCGGCGCCTGGCCGAGCTGGAGGACGAGCTCCGCCGCGGCCCCGTGAATCCCGGGGACCCGGAGAACCCCGGCGACCCGAACGACCCCGGCACCCCGGCCGGGCGCTTCCCCTGGTGGGTCTGGGCCGCCGCGGGGCTGGCGCTGGCCTCCCTGCTGACCCTGCTCTTCGAGCTCCTGTTCCGGCGCCGCGCCCGGGCCCTGGCCGGAGTCTGATCTCGGGGCTATCCTAGCCGGGCATGCTCCCGGCCCTGCTGCTGCTGACCCTCATCTCCCCCGCGGGTGCGTACGACCAGGGCCGCAGCGCCCTGGAGGACCGGATACTCCATGCGCCGTGGGAGGACCGGCTGCGCGTGGTCCGCACTCTGGCCTCGCGCGGCCCGGAGGGCCGCGAACTCCTCGAGCTGGCCGCGCGCGACCCCGACTGGCAGATCCGCGCCGCCGCCGCCGAGGCGCTGGGCAAGGCGGGGGGGCGGGCCGTGGGGGCGCTGCGGACGCTGGCGGTCTCCGACGAGTGCCGCCTCGTGCGCATGGCCGCGGCGCATTCGCTGGGCCGGCTGGGGTCCGTCACGCGCCCGCCCCCGGAAGGGGAGGACGACCCCTCGGCCTGCGCATCGGCCTATCTCCCCTACGCCGAGGGGCGGGGCCGCAAGGCGGTCAAGGCCGGCGACTCGACGCGTCCCGACGAGGTGGGCTGCACCTATCTGCGCTTCCAGAGGCTGGGCAAGGCGATGTGCCCTGCCGGGCTGGCGGTCCACGGCATCGGCCGTCCGCCGGAATCCCCGAAGCTGCTCAAAGTGCGCGGGGAGGACGGCGGCGTGGCCCTGTGCTGCCCCGACGCGGACGGCGGCGCTCCGGAACCCGTCGAGGTGGAGTGCCGCCTCATCCCCGAGGAGTGCCCGCCGCCGTGGAGCCAGATGGACGAGCCGGCCGACGAGCGCACGGGCAAGGAGGGGCGCTACCGCCGCAGCGAGCGGCATGCGATGGGAGACCTCGACTGGGTGCAATGCTGCCGGCCCGTGCCCGTCGAGCTCGCGGAGGGCGCGGAGCCCGAGCGCGCCCCCATCCCGGAGTCCCGGCGCGTGAGGCGCAAGCCGACGCCGGCCCCGGCGCTTCCTGAGCTCCCGGAGCCGGCTCCGCCGCCCCCGCCTTCCTCAGGCCCCAGCCCCGAAAGCCTCATCGCCCGGCGCGCCCTCGAGCGGCTGCGGCCTCCCGAAGCGCCGCCGTCGGCGCGGCCGGCGCCTGAATTGCTCCCGGCTCCGCGCGGGTTGGACGCTCGGGGGGAGGAGCGCTCAGGCGAGGGGAAGCGCGAGGCCGCCGCGCGTCCGGCGCCCGAGCCCGAGGTTGAGGAAGTCCTCGACTTGGGTGAGCCGGAATCCTTGCCGTCCCCCGAGGGGCCCGCGGGGCGCGACGAGGCGCCGGTGGAGGGGGAGGCTTCGCTCCACGCCGAGGAGCGCCCGGAGCCCCGTCCCGGGTTGACGGAGAAGACGGCGCTGGGGGCGAGGGAGGGCGGCCTGGCCGCGCCCAAAGGGATATCCGCCAGGGAGGAGGCCGCGGTCTCGGGAACGGCCGCGCTGATGGCGGACGGCGGGATGAAGCGGGCCAAGCACGACCCTCTGCCCGTCCTCATCGAGAAGCTGTCGGCTCCGCAGCCGGCGGTCCGGGCGCGCGCCGCGGAGATGCTCGCCGACCTGGGCGCAGACGGGGCCCCGGCGCTCCAGGCCCTGCTGAAGGCGGCTCAGGACACGGAGACGCGCGTGCGTTCGAACGCCGCCTTGGCCCTGGGTTCGGTGACGGCGGGCAGCGATGCGGCGCTGCCCGCCCTCAAGCGCTTGCTCAAGGACAGCCATCCCGACGTGCGCTACAGCGCGGCCACGGCGCTGGGCCGCGTGGGCACCCCCGCCGCCGAGAAGGCCTTCTCCCGGCATCTGGGCACGGCGGCGCCTCCGAGAAGATAGGCCTTTGGCCCCATCCTCCGCAGGGCCTGGAGGCCCTTTGTCGCCTAGGCCTTTCGGGTTAGACTTGACCCAGATGAGGTGGGGACAGTCCCGGAACGCCCAGTCGCTGGCCCTGCTCCTGCTGTTATGCCCCTCGGCCCGCGCGGCCGGGCTCGAAGGCCTGAAGACGGCGCCGTTCGGGCTGCCCTCCCTGGCCGCCACCGTCCCCAACCTCCCCGCCGGCGCCGAGGCGACCCTGCCTGGAGTCGTGCTGCGCAACAACGACGGGGATACGATGGCGCTGCGGCTCGAGGACGGGACGACGCGCAAGATCCGTCTCTATGGCGTGGATGCGCCGGAGTCCTCCCAGCCCTTCGGCCCCGAGGCGCAGGCCTTCACCCAGTCGTTGACCGCGGGCCGTTCCGTCCATGTCGTCGTCCGTGAGACCGACGACTACGGACGGCTCCTTGGAACGGTCGTCCTCCCGGACGGCCGTTCCCTCAACCGCGAACTGGTCCGGGCCGGGTTGGCTTGGTGGTACCGCTACTTCTCGCCGGAGCTGGGCGGGGACTATGGCCGTCTGGAAGAGGCGGCCCGGGGTTCGCGTCTGGGCCTATGGGCGCAAGACAAGCCCGAGGCGCCGTGGGATTTTCGTCGACGGACCCGCCCGCGCGGCTGACGTCCTCAGAACGGCAGGGTGTCTCCTTTCGGATTGTACTGATTGGAGTCGAAGGTGCGCCCTTGCGGCTTCTGGGCTGTCTTCTTCGGCTTGTCCGAGTCCGAGGACCCGCTGTCGTCGCCCTGCATGGCCTGCATGGCGGGGCCCATCGCGCTCTGCAGCGCCTGGCCGGCCTGGCCGGCGGCGTCGGCGCCGGCGCCCTGGACGCCCTCCGCCCCGTCCTGCCCGGCCTTCTCGGCCTTGGCCAGGACCATCCCGGCCTGGACGGCTAGGATGCCCCCGCCCATGATGAAGGGCATGCCCTGGGTCATTTGACCGTATTGTCCCGCCAGCATCCCGCCCATGCCGGCGGCGGTGCCTCCGGCCGCCATGGCGGCCATGGCCAGCATCTTCGCGGCCTGCAGCTTCGCCGCGGCGTCCGGGCCGGGGGATTTCTGGGCCTGGCCGGCCATCTGCCCGGCCAGCATCAGCAGGACGGTGCCGATCATCAGCGCGGCGATGGCGGCCATCACCATGCCCTGGTAAGGGGTCTTGTTCTCCTTCTTCTTGGCTTCCGGCGCCGGGGGCGGCTCGACGGATTTCGAGTCGAGGATGCCGTTGGCGCTGGAGCCCACCCCGGTCCCGCCCAGCGACGCCCCGCCGGGGCGTGTGGCGCCGAGGCCCCGGGCGGCGGAGTTGGCGCCGTCGAAGGGCGTGGAGGCCGTGTGCGCGGCCGCGGACCCGCCGTAGCGCTGGGCGCTCTTGGAGAGGCGGTTGGCGAAGCGCGCCTGGCCCATGGCGTTCGACCCGCTGCGCACGACGGCCGACTTGCGGTTCGCCCCGTAATTGGGGCGCGACTGGGACACGGCGTCGAAGGCTCCGGTCTTGGAGGGACGGTACACATCCTGGAACCCGCCGCCGACCTTCCCGGTCAGGCTGTCGAGCGGCTGCAGGGAGACCTTGCCCCCGGTCTCTCCCCGGGTCTGCGGCATCGCGCGCTTGGCCATGGGCGGCTTGCGGTATTCCTGGGGAGCGGCCTTGGCGGGCGGGCCCGTCATGGGCACGTCGTTGTTCGGGGCGTCGGCCGTGCGGACCTCGGGCGCGGCGGCGGGAGCGTCGGCGGGCCTTTCCGGGACGGCCTCCGGCTCGGGGGCGGGGCCGTTGGCCTGGGACAGGTAGTCCAGAGAGGCCTCGGACTGAACGCCCTGTTCCGCCGGCCTGGGCGCCGGGCGCAGGACGGCGTCGGATTCCGCGTCCTGGCTCGGGTCGACGAAGACCCGGGAGCCGACGAGGGGCCCGCCGCCGGATGAGTCCCTTCCGATGTATAGGGAGACGCCGGCGGCCATCGACGAGGCGCCCACCACGAGCGCCACGACGACGGCCTTGCCGGCGGCCACGGCGCTGAGCCCCGTGGCCTTCGACAGGCCCCCGACCAAGGACTCCCACAGGCCGACCGGGGCGGTCCCGCCGGGGGACATGCGGCCCAGGGTGGAGAGGGCGGCCGCCCCGCTGTCGAACAATCCGGAGGCCGGCGTGCCGCCGGCCGCGGCGGCGCCGGGAACGCTGGCGCCCGCGCCCCGCTTCTCCTTACGGGAACGGGGGTCGTGCTTCAAGCCGAAAGGATGTTTCTTGTCCGCCATACCTTGAGCGTAAAGACTTTTCGCCCTCTCCGCCAGGGCCCTATGCCCTAACGAAACCCCGATTCCTTGACAAGAGTACGCAATCGACTTATGCTTGAAACGGATGCCGAAACTCACATCGCGCTGGGCCTCCTCCGGCCTATTCCGGCGCTTCCTGCTGGCGCTGCTGGCGCTCTCGCTGGCTCCGGCGGCGTTCATGGGCTTCCAGCTCATCCGCCTGAGCCGCGACGGCATCCAGGCCGCGGTCCTCGAGCTGCACATGAAGCTGGCCGAGAAGACGGCGCAGTCGGTGATGATGTACCTGAACAACGTCGACGAGAAGCTCCGCTTCACGGTGTCGGCGCTGCGCCGGCCGGGCCTGGACTGGACGACTCGCCAGGAGCTGCTGCGCAGCCTGGTGGAGAGCCATACCGACCTCGAGGAGGTGTCCATCCTGGCCAACGGCCGCGAGCTGATGAAGGTGTACAACCCTCAGCTCGTCCCGAAGGAGTCCGCCCCCGATTTCACGCGCGACCCCGGCTACCTCGAGTTCGCCAAGACCCGCTCCCGGAAGCTCTGGATGACGGCGCGGGAGGGGGACGTCCCGCGCCTCGAGGTGTACCTCCCTCTCTCGGAAAAGACCGACATCCGCCTGTCGGTCGCGCTCAAGTCCCTGTGGGACACCATCTCGCGCGAGAGGGTCGGCGGCACCGGCTTCTCGATGCTGGTGGGCGCCGGCGGCGTGCCTCTGATCTACCCTGACGAGCGCCTCGCCCGTTCCGACCTGAAGGACCTGCTCAAGTGGCCCATCGTGGGGACCGCCCTCTCCGCCCAGACCGTGGGCTCGAGCGAATATGAGGACGCGCACGGGGACATGCAGGTCGGCGCCTACGCCCCGGTGCCGGACATCCAGTCAGTCGTCATCATCCAGCAGCCCAAGGACGAGGCCTACCTCGCGGCCTCCAAGATGAAGAAGACCGCGGCCTTCGTCATCGCCGCCGTGGTGCTGGCCGCTATCGGCTTCTCATTGACCCTGGCCCAGACCCTGACCAAGCCGCTGCTCGCGCTGACCCAGGCGGCGGAGGCCGTGGCGCAGGGCGCGTTCCCCGCCGACGTGGCTTTGGGGACCGGGGACGAGCTCCAGGAGTTCGGCGATACCTTCAACCGCATGGTGACGCGCCTGCGCGGCTACGCGGACATGCAGGTGGACCGGATCCTGGTCGAGCAGAAGAAGACCGAGGCCATCCTCTTCTCGATCGGGGACGGCATCGTGATGACCGACACCGAGAGGGTCATCCAGCTCGCCAACCGCAAGGCCAAGGAGGTGCTGGGCAACGAGGCGGTGGAGGGCAAGCCCCTCGACGAGGTCCTCGCCGCCGGCACCGAGCTCCGGCGCGCCGTCCTCGAGGCCGTGGCCAAGCCCGACGAGAAGGCGGTCCTCGAGGTCGACCTCTCCAGCGAGGAGCACCGGCTCTTCGTGCGCGTGTCCGCCCAGCGCCTGGTCTCGCCGTCGAAGGGAACGGTCCTCGGGACGGTGACCGCCCTGCACGACGTGACCTTCGAGAAAGAGCTCGACAAGATGAAGGAGGAGTTCCTCCATTCGATCACGCACGACCTGCGCAACCCGCTGGGCTCCATCGTGGGCTTCCTCGAGTTCCTGCGCAAGGGGGTGGTGGGGGTGCTCAACCCCCAGCAGAAGGGCATGGTCGAGTCCATGCTGAAGTCCGCCAACCGCCTGATGACGCTGGTCAACAACATCCTCGACGTGGCCAAGATGGAGACCCACGACCTCGAGATGAACATGAAGGAGGCTTCCCTGGCCGGCCTGGCCAGCCACTCGCTCGACATCCTGGGCTCGCTGGCCCAGCGGCGCGGCATCTCGCTGGAGCTCGATGCCAGCGAGGAGTTCACGGCGGTCTGCGACCCCGACCAGATCGAGCGCGTCATCACGAACCTGCTCGGCAACGCCATCAAGTTCGCCCCGGACGACGGCCGGATCGTCATCCATGTCGTCGACACCGGCCCCGAGCACCGGGTCTGCGTCGAAGACAACGGGCAGGGCATCCCGTCCACGCACCTCGACAAGATCTTCGCCAAATTCGAGCAGGTCCCCGGCCAGAAGCGCGGCGGGACGGGGCTGGGGCTGACCATCTGCAAGAAGTTCGTCGAGGCGCACAAAGGGCGCATCTGGGTGGAATCGGAGCTCGGCAAAGGCGCCCGCTTCTTCTTCACCCTGCCCAAGGACCTCGCTCCGACCCCGGACCCCGCGGGGGCCGGCGCGCAGGCGGCCAAGGATGCGTAGCGCGGCCGCCGCCCTCCTGCTGGCCTTGGGGCTCTTCGCCCCTTCGGCCCGCGCCGCGCCCGAGAAGATGCAGAGCATCAAGGTCGTCCCGGGCGACACGCTCTGGAGCATCGCGCAGCGCTATCTGAAGGACCCGAGGCGGTGGAACGTCGTCTTGCGCAACAACAAGCTGCCCACCTCGGACCCCACCGTCGCCCTCCCCGGCATGACCCTGCAGATTCCCACCGACGAGCTCAAGGAGCGGTTCCAGGCCGCCATCCTGATGCACATGGAGCGCAGCGTCTCCTTCCGCGAGTCGGAGAGCCCCGCCTGGAGCTCGGCCCGGCAGAAGATGGAGCTCTTCGAGGACTGGGGCCTGCGCACGCAGGACCAGTCCTGGGCCCGGGTCCAATTCCATGCCGGCGCCGTGCTGTCCCTCGACCCCAATTCGATGGCCATCCTCAAATCCCCGAAACGGGACAACAACGAGCTGGAGCTCAAGCGGGGCGCCATCCACACCACGCTGGCGCGGGTGGTGACGCCTTCGGCCCGCATCGTGCCCAAGGGCGGGGATACGAAGTACACCGCCCGCATCCTCGACGACCTTTCGACCCGCGTCCAGGTCTATAAAGGAGCCGCCGACGTCCAGGACGTGAAGGGGACGAAGTCCGTCGAGGTCAAGGCCGGCTACTACACCAGCGTCCCGCTCGACCGGGCTCCGGCGACCCCTTCGAAGATGCCCAACGTGGACATGGCGATGGCGCCCGAGGTTCAGGACTTCGCCAAGGGCTCCGGCGATTCCGTGGTCAAGATGCGCGCGCCGCGGGCGCCGGGGCAAGGGGTCACCGGCCTGGCGGCCGACATCGCCGCGCTGTCTGTGGGCGTGCCCGTCGCCGCCTACCGCATCCAGATGGCCAAGGACTCCTCGTTCTCCGCCGGGGCCATGACCCTCGACAAGACCTTCGACCCGGAGAGCGAGATGAAGCTCCCGGCCGCGGCGCGCTCGGCCAAGACCTGCTATTACCGGGCGGCGATCATCGACCTGCTCGGCGAGCAGGGGAAATGGTCGGAGGCCAAGCCCTGTCCCCGCAAAGACGAGGATTTCGCCTCGCTCTCCTTCGCCGCCAGCCTCGAGGTCATCCGCCCCGAGGAGGAAGAGGTCAAGGTCAAGGTCCCTCGCTACCGGGTGATGGGGCGCGCGTCCAAGGAGCTCAACGTCCTCATCAACGGCGAGCGCGTCAGCAAGGACGAGGACGGGATGTTCTCCACCGAGGTCATGCTGAAGGCCGGCCCCAACAACTTCCGCATCGAGGCGTCCGACGTGCAGGGCAACGACAAGGTGCTCATCCGCCGCGTCGTCTACGAACCCTGATCAGCGCGCGACGAGCCTGAGGGCCCTGAGGACGGGCGGGGTCCCTTCGGCGCCGAGGAGCTTCTGGTCCTGCGTCGCCGCCAGGATGCCCTGCGGCTGGTCGGACCCTTCCGGCGCCGTCAAGAGCAGATACCCCCACGAGGACGGCTGGCCCCGCAGGCGCGCCGCGGGGACGCGCACCTTGAGCGCCGGCGGGTCCGCTTCGACCGCAACGGCCGCGAGGCGGGAGGCGTTCGGCGTCCCCACGCGCCAGAGCGCGCCCTCGGCCGGCGTGACGACGACGGCGAACTCCCAGGCGTCCTTCGACGCGATCAGATGGCGGCGTCCTCCGAGCAGCCGGGTGGAGCCGCGCCCGGCCAGGCCGTTGACGTCGATATAGAGCTCTACCGTGAGGCCGCTGAAGCCCAGCGCGGCCGAGGGGTCGGGGGAGAACCCGTTGAGGCCGATGGTGAACAGGAGGTCGCCTTCGACCCGCTCCACCTTGAGCGACCGGGGGACCCAGGACGCCGTCGAGACGGGCGTCGGGCCCTCGAAGGCGACTCCTCCGGCCAGCGGCGCGGCGAGGACCGTCCCCTCGCCGGGAGTCCCGTCGGCCTCGGGGACGGCCTCTCCGGAGGCTTTGAACGCCGGGGCCAGCGCGGCGACGAGCGCTTCGAGCGGCGCGCCGGGGCGGAAATGCCGGACGGCCGCCCCGGCATCGAGCGCCTCGGCCCCTCGCTCCAGGCTCCGGACGGAGGCCGTGCCGGAATTCTGGTAGCGCTCGAGCGCGTCCGCGGCCAGGGAATAGGTCCGCCGCGCCGCCTTCCCGTCCGGGGCGGAGGCCCATGCGGCGGAGCCCTCCCAGGCCGGCCATTCGGAGGGCGAGATGCCGAAAGCCCCCTCGTCCTTGGCCGCGCCGGCTCCGGTCGACCACGCGGAGGCCCCGAGGAGACCTTTGAGCACGGCGAGGCCGGACCCGGGGGCGAGCGTCACGCTCTCGTCGACGGCGACGCCCGGGGTCGCGCCCGGCTCCGGTTCCCGCGCGGCGGCCGTCGAGGCCGCGGCGGCGAAGGGCACGGCCTTCAGCGCCCCGGCCGCGGTCCAGGCCCGGCTGAAAGCGCCGGCCCCGGCGGCCGTCCAGGCGAACCCGCCGGCGGCGATGGCCTCGAGCCCCTCCTTCCCCGGGGCGGCCCCGGCCGCCACGAAGCAGGCGGGGTCGGCGCCGAAGGCGGCCCGGAACAGCGCCTTCTCCAGCGCGAGGCGCTCCGCCAGCGCCCCCGGCCGCGCGGGGGCCATGATAGGGAGGAAGGGGTCGCCCGAGAGGCGCAGGCAGAGTTCGAGCCGGCCGGCCTGGACGGCTTCGCGCAGCCAGGGGCGCTCGCCCTCAGGGGTGGCGGCTGGGGCCAGGGCCAACGAGAACGCGGCGCGGGCGTCGGCCGCCAGCGAACGCAGCGCGGCCCAGTCCAGCGCGGCCTGGTCGGGGACGAAGAGCAGGGGGCGGGCCGGGTCGGAGGCCTCGGCCCGGGCGGCCAGCAAGGCGGCGGCCAGCAGCGGCAGCAGGCGCCTCATTTTACCGTCCTGACCGAGAGGTCCCGGCCGCCGCGGCTCACCGGGGCTCCGGCCTCCGGGTCGAGCGTCCAGCGGCCGTCCACGTCGAAGGCGTACTCGTAGGAGCCCGGGGGCAGCGGGACGACCGTCTTCCAGTCGTCCTTGGCTCCCTTGTCGAGGGCCAGCGCGGCCGGGTCGAAGCCGTTGAAGTTCGCGGCCAAACGCACCTTCTTCGCCCCCGGCGCCCGCAGGGAGAATTCGACGAAGCGGATGTCGGGGAAATCCTCGGGTGCGTCGTCGTGGTGCGGTAGGCGCCGGACCGTGGACGGACGCAGGACGGCGGGGTCCCAGCCGCGCAGGAAGCGCCAGTAGTCCCGAGCCGATTCGACGAGGACGATGGACGGTACCCCGGCCAGCAGGAGGACGGTGACGGCCAAGGCCCAAAAAAGGCCCTTTCCGCGGCGCGTGAGGTCGCTCATCAGCCTATAGTAATACGCCCAGAGCATACAAAAAGTTCCGAAGAATCCCGGGCCGTTGGTCCCTTGACGATGCCGCGGGGGGCCTTTACACTCTTGACAGCAGGCAAAGAGGATAATTCTATGGCCGACAAAGAACAGAGGCCCGTCTCCAATCCCCCCATCCCTCCGTTGGCGGGAGGGCCGAAGAAGGCCAAGGAAGAGGACGGCGGGGGGGTGGCGCTCCCCATGTGGTCCTCCAAAGGCGGCGACAAGCTCGCCGGGATGCCGATGTTCCGGGGAGCGGCCGCGGGCGCGAAGCCCAACTCGCTCTTAGGCCGGATGAAGAACCTCAAGACCAAGGACCTGGCCTTCATCGGGGCCGGCCTCGCCGTCCTGGTCATGGCTCCTTTGGCGGAATACCTCATCAGCGAGTCGGGGGAGGCGAACGGCCCGATGACGCAGGGGTTCGACCATAAAGGCAGCATGTTCCCGTCCGGCTCCGATCCCAACGAGATGGGGAACATGCTGGCCCGGGGCGGCCTCATCGGCGAGAACCCGGACGTCATCACCCCCATCAACGCGCGCGACCCCAGCTCCCTGATCATCGCCCCCGGCGGAGAGAAGGAAGCCCCGCCCGTGACCCCGCCCGTCGAGCCCAAGCGCGACGCCCCGAAGGACAACATGTGGGACAAGGTCGTCAGCTCGGCGAAGTCCGGCGCCTCCACGGCGGCCCGGAAGGTCGGGCTTCCCAAGCCCAACGCCCGGATGGCGGGCGCGATAAGCGGCCTGCGCGGCGCGGCGGGCGGGTCCACGAGCGCGAAGCTGACGCTGGACAAGCTCTCGTCGGAACGGCTGGTCGGCAAGCCGCGCAACGAGAACCACATGGCGCCTACCCAGGCCGCCCCCGGCTACCGCGGGACGGGCTCGCGCTCCATCGCCGCCGGCACGGGCGGCGGAGGCTTCGACGGCCGGCGCGGACCCGGCGGCGCCGGCGGCGCCGGCGGCGCGGCGGGCGACGTGATGGGCGGCGGCGTCTCCG
>JACRDU010000096.1 GCA_016218495.1 Elusimicrobiota bacterium | reverse complement strand
CGGATTCGGCCCAGGGCAGGGCCTCGGCCAGGGGGTCGGCCGGGTAGCCCGGCGGGGTGGCCCTCACCCACCACGCCCCCAGGAGGGCCAGGACGGCGGCGGCGGCCCATTCGCGCGGCGCGGGCGGGCCGGAGCCGTCGGCCCCCAGATAGGAGGGGAGGACGAGGAGAGCGGCGGCCGCGCCCAGCACCGCCCCGAACGCACAGCGCCAGAAGAGCGGACGAGAGGAGCCCCAGCGCCGGGCGGCCCGGCTCCAGGCGGCGAGGGCTAGGCCCGCGAGGAGGAGCCTGGTCTCCACTAGCCGTCGATCTTGAGCACGGCCAGGAAGGCCTCCTGGGGGATCTCGACCGAGCCCAGCTGCTTGGCCCGCTTCTTGCCTTCCTTCTGCTTGCTCAGGAGCTTGCGCTTGCGCGTGATGTCGCCGCCGTAGCACTTGGCGATGACGTCCTTGCGCATCGCCGGGATGGTCTCGCGCGACACCACCCGCCCGCGCACCGAGCCCTGCAGAGCGATCTCGAACTGCTGGCGCGGGATGAGCTCCTTGAGCTTCTCGCAGAGCTGGCGCCCCATGTGGTGGGCCTTGTCCTTGTGGACGATCTGGCTCAAGGCGTCGATGACCTCCTGGTGGACCAGGATCTCGAGCTTGACGAGGTCCGACTCGCGCTCGCCCACCTCGTGGTAGTCGAAGGAGGCGTAGCCCTTGGAGACCGACTTGAGCTTGTCGTAGAAGTCGAGCACGATCTCGGCCAGCGGCATGTCGTAGCGGATGATCATGCGCGAGCTGGAGAGGTACTCGATGGACTTGTGCGCGCCCCGGCGGTCCTTGAGGAGGTTGATGACCGGCTCCTGGTGCTCCACCGGCAGCACGATGGTCACCTCGACGTAGGGCTCCCGGATGGCCTCGATGTCCCCGTAGTGCGGGAACTTGGCCGGGTTGTCCATGCGCTCCCAGTCCTTGGACCCGCGCCGGCGCACGAAGAAGGAGACGTTGGGGCTGGTGACGATGAGGTCGAGGTCGAACTCGCGCTCCAGGCGCTCCTTGACGATGTCCATGTGCAGCAGCCCCAGGAAGCCCAGGCGGTAGCCGAAGCCCAGCGCCTCCGAGGTGTCGACCTGGTACTGGAAGGACGAGTCCTCCAGGTGGAGCTTCTCCAGGGCGGTCTTGAGCTCGGGATAGTCGGCCGGGTTCACGGGGAAGACCCCGGCGAACACGACGGGCTTGGCCTCCTTGTAGCCGGGCAGGGCGTTGGCCAGCGGCCGCGCGGTCTCCATGACCGTGTCGCCGACGCGCACCTGGTGGATGTCCTTGATGCCGCAGACCAGGTAGCCCACCTCGCCGGCCGCCAGCGCCGGCGCCAGGGTCTGCTTGGGCGTGAGGAAGCCGACCTCCTCCACCGTCACGTCCTGGCCGGTCGAATGGAAGCGCACCTTCTTGCCCTTGGCGAGGACGCCGTCGACCACGCGGACATAGAGGATGACGCCGCGATAGGCGTCGTAGAGCGAGTCGAAGATGAGCGCGGCCAGCGGGCTCTCCGGGCGGCCGGTCGGGGCGGGGATGTCGCGGACGATGGCGGAAAGCACCTCGTCGACGCCCAGGCCCGCCTTGGCCGAGGCCAGGATGGGGTCCTCCAGGATGGAGAGCACGTCGAAGATCTGCTCCTCGACGCCCGCCACGTCGGCGGCGGGCAGGTCGACCTTGTTGATGACCGGGATGATCTTCAGGCCCACCTTCTTGGCCAGGTCGCAGTTGGCCAGGGTCTGGGCCTCGACGCCCTGGGTGGCGTCGACGACCAGGAGCGCCCCCTCGCAGGCCGCCAGCGCGCGCGAGACCTCGTAGGTGAAGTCCACGTGGCCGGGCGTGTCGATGAGGTTGAGGATGTAGTCCGTCCCGTCCGCGGTCCGGTAGGGCATCCGGACGGCCTTGGCCTTGATGGTGATCCCGCGCTCCTTCTCGAGCTCCATCGAGTCCATCACCTGCTCGGACATCTTGCGCGTCTCGATGGTGCCGGTGCGCTCGAGCAGGCGGTCGGCCAGGGTGCTCTTGCCGTGGTCGATGTGCGCGATGATGGAGAAATTACGGATGTGTTTGGGGTCCATGGGCGGGGAAGGCGGCCTAGCGCGCCTCGATCTCGGAGAGCAGGCGCCGGATCTGGTCGGAGTCGGGCATGCGCAGCGCCTTGGCGACGGCGCCCTTGAGCTCCTCGGCGTTCGCCGAGCGCACGATCTGCTTGACGCGCAGGTACATGCGCGGGGTCACCGAGAGCACGTCGACGCCCAGGCCGATGAGGAGCGGCACCGCCTTGGGGTCGGAGGTCATCTCGCCGCAGACCGTCACCTTCTTGCCGTGCTTGTGCGTGGCCTGGACGATCCCCTCGAGCACCCGCAGCACGGCCGGGTGGTAGGGGTCGTAGAGGTGGGCGACCTCCTCGTTGATGCGGTCCACCGCAAGCAGGTACTGGATCAGGTCGTTGGTGCCGATGGAGATGAAGTCGGCCTCCTCCAGGAACGCGTCGAGGAGGATGGCCGCCGAGGGGATCTCGACCATGATGCCCAGCGGCACCTTCTTGGGCAGCTCAAGCCCCTCCGCCTCGAGCTCGACCTGGGCCTGCTGGAAGATGCGCCGCGCGCTCTGCAGCTCGCGCAGCGAGGACACCATCGGGAGCAGCACCTGGACCTTCCCGTGGACCGAGGCGCGCAGGATGGCGCGCAGCTGGGTCTTGAGCAGGTCCGAGTGGCGCAGGAAGAGGCGGATGCCGCGCAGGCCCATGAACGGGTTCGCCTCGTTCTTGGGGCCCTCCAGGCCGAGCTGGCTGAGCCGGTCGCCGCCGATGTCGGCGGTGCGGATGACGACGGGGTTGGGGTCGAGCGAGCGCACGACCTGGGTGTAGACCTTGGCCTGCTCCTCCTCGCCGGGCGCGGTGGGCCGGTTCAGGTAGAGGTATTCGGTCCGGAACAGGCCGATGCCGTCCCCCTTGAGGGCCATGATGGCCTTGAGCTCCTCGATGGCGTCGAGGTTCACCGTCATCCGGACCTTGTGCCCGTCGGAGGTCGTGGCCGGCACGCCGCGCAGGCGCTCGAGCGACTCCTCCTCCTGGAGCGAGCGCTGGTGGAGGGCCTGGTACTTCTCGATGGCCTCGGGGCTGGGATGGATGATGACCAGCCCCTGGTCCCCGTCGAGGATGACGGTGTCGCCGGTCTTGACCCGGTGGCTGGCGTCGGAGAGCCCGACCACGGCCGGGATCTCCATCGACTGGGCCAGGATGGCGGTGTGGCTGGTCTTGCCCCCCAGGTCCGTGACGAAGCCCAGGATGTTGTTCTCCTTGAGGTTGAGCGTGTCGGAGGGCAGCAGGTTGCGCGCGACGAGGATGGACGGGGCCTTCACGTCGGTCAGGCTCTTCTTGTCCTGCTTGAGCAGGTGGGAGAGCAGCCTCTTGCCCACGTCGAAGAGGTCGTGGCGCCGCTCGCGGAAGAACTCGTCCTGCATCTTCTCGAAGGCCTGGTTGACCACCTCGAGCGACTCGGAGAGCGCGAACTCGGCGTTGACCCGCTCGCCGCGGATGCGCTGCGGCACGTCCTTGGTGATCAAGGGGTCGCGCAGGATGAGGCGGTGGGTGTCGATGAGGCGGGCGTGCTCCTTGCCGAGCATCTTGAGGACCTTGCTCTCGGCCGCGTCGAGGTCGCGGTGCGTGGCCTCGAGCGCGCCCTTGAAGCGGCGCACCTCGCCGGCGACCTTCTGCTTGGGCACGTCGGCCCTGTTGATGACGATCTCCTCGTTCTCGAGGACATAGGCCGGCCCGATGGCGATGCCGGGGCTGGCGGGGACTCCCTTGATGACTATCATGGCGTCCTCATTCCTCGTCGAACTTCCTCACGAACAGGTCCTCGAGCCTCTTGAGGGCGTCCTTCTCGTCGGCGCCGTCCAGGATGACCTTGACCTGCTCGCCGCAGGCGGCGGCCAGCATCATGATCCCCATGACGCTCTTGCCGTTGACGACGATCTCCTCCCCGCTCTGGTCCTTGGAGACCGTGACCTTGCAGCGGTGCCTGCTGGCGGTCTGCACGAACAGCGAGGCGGGGCGGGCGTGGAGCCCGAGCTTGTTGCGCACGACGAAAACCTTCTCGATCATGGTCGACCCCAACGGACGAGCGGACGACCATTCCCTGCGCCATGCTCGGTCACAACCCCACCGCCGACGCAAGGGCCAGTCCGAGGGCCGCGGCGAGGTAGGTGCGCAGGCTCGTCACGCCCCTGAGCCTGAGCGCGAAGGCCCCGGCCAGGAGCGCCGTCGGCCAGGGGCCCGGAGCGCCGCCGAACGGCGGGACGGCCAGCGCCGCGGCCGCCAGGAGCAGAGCCGCCGCGAAGCCCGCCGCGCGCACGGCCTTGGCCTTGTCCTGCCAGCGCAGCCGCTTGAGCGCCGCCGGAAGGCCTTCGCCGAGCTCGTAGCCCAGCCGCGGGCCGCGCCGGCGCGCCCACAGCGCCGGGACGTTGTAGAGGACGAGCCCGAGGGCCGTTCCCCAGAAGAACGGGGCCGGGACCTCGAGGGTCCACAACACCACCCAGGCCAGCAGGGTGAACGCCGCGGTCGCCGGACGCAGGGTCCCCCAGTAGAACGGGTCTCCCAGCGCGGCCAGGGCGGAGCCCAGCGCCCGCTTGACGCGCTCGACGCGCTCGGACGCGGCCGCCTCGGCGGCCGAGTCCTGGCAGCGCACGGCGTCCTCTTCCAGCGCCATGCAGGCGCCCACCGCGAAGCCGGCCATGTAGGGCTGGGTGTTGAAGAAGCCCAGGTGGCGCATCATCGCCCGGCGGCGCTCCTCGGGGTCGTGGTGGATGCGCGCGAGGCCCGGCTCGATGGCGTAGAGGAACCCCAGGTTCTGCATCCCCTCGAAGTTCCAGCCCGCCTGGAGCAGCAGGCCCCGGCGCATGATGGCCGAGAGCTCCCGGTCCGGAAGGACCCTGAGGCGGGGGGGCGTCGCGGTCACCGCCATAGCCTCGCCAGCAGGGACCCGGCCGCCAGGAACGGGACCGCCGCCCAGGCCCGTCCGAAGCCCTCGCGCAGCGCCTCGGGGAGCATGGACCAGAGCGCGCCGCCCAGCGCGCCGCCCAGGGCGACGGAGGCGTAGACGTAGAACGCCGTCGCGGCCCAGTGGAGCCCCAGCGAGCGCCGCCACAGCGGCGCCCAGTCGACCCGGCCTTCGACGGCCAGGTCGGCGGCCGCGCGCGCCGTCAGCGCGGCGCGCCAGGACCGGACCCGGTTCTCCACCCAGACATGGCCCGCTCCGGCGGCGAGGCCCAGGGGCAGGGCGACGGCCGCGGCGACCTGGGCCGGGCCGGCCGTCAGGAGCACCGCCGCCGCCGCGGCCACGGCGCCGTTGGGCGGGACCACCGAGCCCACCGGGAGCTCCTCGAGGCAGAACACCTCCGTCAGGGCGCCCATCGCGATTCCGGCTTCGAGGTCGCCGGCCAGCCACCCGACCAGGGGCCCGACGACCAGAGGGCGCGACACCAGCCATTGCGCGACCAGGGCCGTGTCGAGCTCCAGGACGGCGACGCCGGCGGAGAAGAGCGGCAGGCCGGCCAGATGCCATCCCGTGTTCATACCCGGGACCTCATCGCGGCCATGACGTCGAGCGGGGCCTCGGAAGGGACGGCCCGGCCCTCGATGGTGACGCCGCGCTCGGCGAGCGCCTCCAGGGAATCCATGTCCTCCTCGTCGAGGAAGATCGCCTTGCCGAGCTGGATGGTGCCGGCGGCGAAGTGCAGCCCGCCGACGTTCACGCTGCCGAACGGCACTCCCGCCTCGTGCAGGGCGAGGACCTCCTGAGGGCCCGGAGCCAGGATGAGGGCCCGCTCGCCGCCCGCCGCGGCCGCCTTGAGGACGGCGGGGGCGGAGGCCAGCGTCAGCACCTCGAGCGCGACGCCGTCCGGGAGGCTCAGCTCCATCAGCGCGCGCTGGACGGGGTCGCCCGCCGCGCTGTCGCTGATGACGAAGACGCGGCGGACCTTCAGGATCGGGAGCCAGCCCTCCACGACCTGGCCGTGGATGAGGCGGTCGTCGATGCGGACCAGGGTCAGCACCGCTTCTCCGCCCTGCGCGCGCTCAGCATCTTCTTGACGTCGGCCACCGCCCGCCGCCCGGCCTCGATCATCTTCTCGGCGAGCTCGGCGCCCGAGGGGAGGTCGCGGTTGTTGAACGCCGTGACGAGCATGTAGAGGTTCACCCCGCTGACGACCTGCGCGCCGGGGATGTCCTTGACCACGGGGAGCACCACGTTGCAGGGCGTGCCGCCCGGCATGTCGACGGCGACCACGACCTCGCCGGGGCCGAGCTCGGAGACGGCGGCCAGCACGCGGCGGCGCACCTCGTCGACGGTCAGGCGCGGGGAGATGCCCACCGAGAGGACGCCCTTCTGCGGCCCGACGATGCCTTCGGCGGCCTCCACGAGGTAGGCGCCGAACTCTCCGTGCGTGATGACGAGGATGTTGACCAAGGCGCTACCGGTTGATGTCCCTGTGGAATTCCCGCGCGGCGAAGCCGTGGGCCTTGAGGGTCTCGGCCAGGCGGCGCGTGACGAACACGCTACGGTGGTGCCCGCCCGTGCAGCCAACGGCGATGGTCAGGTAGGACTTCCCTTCGCGGATGTAATAGGGCACCAGCGACTCGATCATCTTCGAGAACCCGCTCAGGAACGGCTTGGTCGACGGGTTCTTGGAGATGAAGGCGGCCACCGGCGCGTCGAGGCCCGTCTTCTTGCGCAGCGCGGCGACGTAATGGGGGTTGGGCATGAAGCGGACGTCCATCACCAGGTCCGCGTCCCGCGGCAGGCCGTGCTTGAAGCCGAAGGACACCACGGAGATCTGCATCTCCCGGCTCCTGCGCGCCCCGATGGCCAGGGAGACCTGCTCCTTGAGCTCGCCGAGGGCCAGCCCCGTCGTGTCGACGACCTTGTCGGCCAGCCCCTTGATGTCGGCCAGGTAGCGCCGCTCCGCGCGGATCGAGGGCAGTATCTTCTTGCCCCACGGGTGGCGGTGGCGGGTCTCGGAGAAGCGCTGGACCAGCGCCTCCTCCGAGGCGTCGAGGAAGATGACCCGGGTGTCGACCCCCTTCTGGCGCATCACGGAGGCGAACGCCTCCAGGTCCCGGCGGAAGTCCCCTCCCCGGATGTCGAGGCCCAGCGCCGTGTTCGCGTAGTGGGGGGAGCCCAGCACGAGCTCCCCGAAGCCGCCGAGCAGCTCGACGGGGAGGTTGTCGACGCAGACGAAGGCGAGGTCCTCGAATATCTTCAGCGCCTGGCTCCGGCCGGCCCCCGAGAGGCCGGTGATGATGAAGAGGCGGTGCGAGGGCTTCTTCACGACCGCCCCCGCGCCGACATGCGCGCGAGCAGCCGCTTGTTGAAGTCCTCGGCGCTCGAGGTCCCGCCCTGGCGCAGCCGCTGGTTGAGGGCGGCCACCTCGATGAGGACGGCCAGGTTGCGCCCCGGGGTGACGGGGATCCGGACCAGCGGGACGTCGACGTCGAGGATGCGCGCGGTCTGCTTGTGCAGGCCCGTGCGGTCGTAGTGCGCCTCGGGGTTCCAGGCCTCGAGGTTGACCGCGAGGCCGATGGTGGAGTGGTTGAGGATCGAGCCGACCCCGAAGAGGAGCTTCACGTCGATGATGCCCAAGCCCCTGACCTCGAGGTAGTGGCGCAGCGCGTCGGGGCATGAGCCGACCAGCACGTCGCCGTGCTTTTGGCGCACCTCGACGATGTCGTCGGCGACGAGGATGTGCCCCCGTTTCACCAGCTCCAGCGCGCACTCGGACTTGCCGATGCCCGCCTCGCCCTGTATGAGCACGCCTAGGCCGTAGACGTCCACCAGGACGCCGTGCAGGCGCGCCAGGGGGGCCAGCTTCTCCTCGAGCAGGAAGGTCAGCTCCCCGACGAACGCCGCGGTATCGAGGCGCGTGCGCAGGAGCGGGACCTTGCGGCGCCGGCAGACCTCCGAGAGGGCCGCCGGGATGCGCAGGCCGCGCGTGACGACCAGGCAAGGCAGGGCCGGGTTATCGAGCATCCGCTCGAGGCTGGCCGACAGCCGGGCGGCGGGGGCCTCCAGGCAGTACGCCTGCTCGCCCCGCCCGATGATCTGGACGCGCTCGGCCCGGAAGTTCGCCGGGAACCCGGCCAACGCCAGGCCCGGCCGGTTGACTTCGGGCGTCGCGATCCTGCGTCCGAGAGCGCTGCGGCCCGCGACGAGTTCCAGCTTGAGCCGGCGCTTGTGCTCCTTGAAGAGGGCGCCGACCGTCAGCGAACGCGCGGACGGTTGGGGAGTGCTCAGCGTTCCGCCTTCCTGGCCGGCTGGAGCAGGCCGAAGGAATCGTCCTGCCTGCGGTAGATGACGTGGATGTCGTCGGAATCCTTGTCGTGGAACATCCAGAAGGTGAAGCCGATGCGCTCCATCTCCGAGGCGGCCTCCTCGGCCGTCATCGGGGACATGGGGACCTCTTTGATGACCGAGAAGCGGACCGGCCGCGGGTCCATCTCGCGGGCGACCACCTCGGCGGCCGACTCCCCGGGCTTGTGCCGGTTCTTGATGCGCTCCTTGTGCTTGCGCAGCTGGCCGTCGATCTTGTCGGAGGCCAGGTCGATGGCCGCGTAGAGCGTCGCCGCCCCGGCCAGGGCCCGGAAGGTCTGGCGCGGGGCGTGGATGACGATTTCGGCCTGATGCGAGCGCTTTTCGACGGAGAGCGTGACCTGGGCCCAGACGATGTGGTCGAAGTACTTCTCGGCCTTGGCGATCTTAGCCTCGACATAGTCCCGTATGGCCGGGGTCAGACGCAGATGCCGGCCCGTGACGTGGATCTTCATGAAATGCCCTCCCGGACGAATGCGGACGCGCGCCAAGTTTAGTCGATTTGTCGGAGGCTGTCAACGCGCGTGCCCGCGCGTTCCTATTAGGGCATCGGCGCCGCGTTGACAGGGGGCTCTGGAATGCGCTAGAATGGCCTCTCCTGCGGGGTCCGTGGCCGGGGTGTCCCCGGCTCGTTGGTCCCTTGTTGGGATATGTACAAAAACGCATAAATTTAAAGCACTTTAAACTTATCAACACCTGTGGACAACCTGTGAAGACCCTCTCTCCCCAAGAGCTGTGGGGACGGGTGTTGGCCGCCCTGGCTCCCGAGGTCAAGAAGGAGGACCTGGAGCTCTGGCTCCAGCCGGTGGAGGCGACGGGCCTGGAGGAGCGCCTTTTGCGCCTCAAGGTCCCCAACAAGTTCTTCTCCGAGCACATCCGCGAGCGCTTCCAGCGCCGCGTCGAGGAGATACTCAAGGCCGAGACCGGGACGGACCTCTCCCTGGATTTCTCCGTCGCCCGCGACCTCAAGACGGCCACCCGGGAGACGGCCCCCATCGAAGAGGCCCTCCCGCAGTCCGAGTTCAAGCTCTCCGAGCTGAACCCGCGCTACATGTTCTCCACCTTCGTCGTCGGCGCGTCCAACAGGTTCGCGCACGCGACCGCGGAGGCGGTGGCGCGCAACCCGGGACGGCAGTTCAACCCCTTCTTCATCTACGGCGGGGTGGGCCTCGGCAAGACCCACCTGATGCACGCCATCGGCCATTCCCTGCGCAAGACCCACGCCCACGCGCGCGTGCTCTACACCACCTCCGAGCAGTTCGTCAACGAGTACATCGAGTCGCTGCGCTACGACAAGCCGGACGCCTTCCGCTCGAAGTACCGGAACCTCGACTGCCTGCTGATCGACGACATCCAGTTCCTGGTCGGCAAGGGCCGCAGCGAGGAGGAGTTCTTCTACACCTTCAACTCCCTCTTCGACGCGCACAAGCAGATCGTGGTGGCCTCGGACCGCGCGCCCAAGGAGATGGCCCCTTCGGAGCAGCGCCTGATCTCGCGCTTCGAATGGGGGGTGGTCTCCGACATCCGGGCCCCGGACCTCGAGACCCGCATCGCCATCCTGCGCAAGAAGACCGAGTCCGAGCAGATCTTCGTCCCCGACGACGTCATCCTCTACCTCGCCACCGTCATCAAGTCGAACATCCGCGAGCTGGAGGGGGCCCTGATCCGGCTGAGCGCCTTCGCGTCGCTGACCGACACCCCGCTCTCCGTGGACACCGCCAAGGAGCTGCTCCGGGACACCCTCTCCCACGACGGGCCGATCACCGTGCGGGTGGACACCATCCTCAAGGTCGTCGCGGACAAGTACGCGGTGGACATGCGGGACCTGCTGTCGCGCTCCCGCCGCAACGAGGTGGTCTTCCCCCGCCAGCTCGGGATGTACCTGGCCTCGGCCCTGACCCCGCTGTCGACCCCGGACATAGGCCGGGCGTTCGGCGGCCGGGACCACACCACGGTCATCCACGCCCGCGACAAGATCAAAGGGCTGCTGGACAAGGATCCCTTCTTCCTGGAGACCGTGAACAAGCTCATCGAGCGCATCAAGTCTGTGGACAACGAGTGAACGGCGGGGCCTGGGCGGTGCACAGGACGCGCGCCGGTGGACGGCGGGGACGGTTGGGGCGGAGGCTGTGGACGGAATAAGCCAGGTTTTTCAAGGGTTGCGGACGGGTTATCCACATCCGAGGCGTCTGGGATAAGAGGACGAAGAGCATGAAAATAAATTGCACGACGGACGAGCTGTCGAAGGGGGTGCAGACCATCCAGGCCGCGCTCTCCTCAAGGACGACGCTTCCGATCCTCCTGAACTTCCTGCTGGAGACCGAGAAGGCCAAGGTCAAGCTCATCTCCACCGACCTCCAGATGGGCGTGAAGCACTACATCAAGGCCGAGATAGAGAACGAGGGGAGCATCACCATCCCCGCCAAGAAGTTCTCGGACATCCTGCACACCCTCCCCGTGGACCAGGACATCCGGCTCTCCATGGAGGACGACAACAGGGTCGTGGTCAAGTGCGGGCGCTCCCGGTTCGTCATCAACGGCTCTCCGAAGGCCGAATACCCGGTCCTCCCCGAGTTCAACAAGACCGCGGCCTTCAGCGTCCCCGCGGCCGAGCTCGGCGACATGATAAAGAGGACGATCTTCGCGGCGTCCTCCGACGAGACCCGCTACGTCCTCAACGGCGTCTTCTGGGCCGCCTCCGCGGGACAGCTGGAGCTGGTGGCCACCGACGGGCGCCGGCTGGCGCTGGCGAAGCGCCCCATCCTCGCCAAGGACAAGGAGTTCCGGGCCATCATCCCCACGAAGATACTCGGGGAGCTGCAGCGGCTGCTCGCCGAGGCTGAGGGGGACGTCCAGGTGGCCATCACCGAGAACCAGGTGGCCTTCCAGACCCCCGACACGACGATGCTCTCCAGGCTGGTGGAGGGGAGCTTCCCGAACTACGAGCAGGTCGTCCCGGTGAAGAAGGACATCTCGCTCCTGTTCGACACGAAGGCGCTGATGACCATCACCAAGCAGGCCGCGCTGTGCGGCCAGGACCGGGGAGGCTCGGTGAAGTTCGCGCTGCGCAAGGGGGTCCTGCACGTGAGCGCCTCGAGCCAGACGCTGTCCTTCGAAGACGAGCTGGCGGCCGACTACAAGGGCCCCGAGTTCGTCATCGCCTTCAACCCCCAGTTCGTGCTGGAGGGGCTCAAGGCGATGGGGACCGAGAAGGTCCGCCTGAGCCTCACGACGCCCGTGAACCCGGCGCTCTTCGAGCCCGAGGGCGGCACCGAAGGCTACCGCTACGTCGTGATGCCGATGCGTTCATGAAGCAGGGGAAGGGTCCCTCCGGCCTGGGGCGCTGGGCCGCCGCCGGCGACGTGCTGGTCGGCTGGCAGCGCTCGGCCCGCGTGGACGGGGACAGGATGCTCATCCTGGGCCAGGTCTGGGAGAGGGAGGCCGGCCATCTGGCCCGCCATTGGGCGCTCGACGGGGTGCGCAAAGGGGTCCTCTACGTGAAGGCCAGCTCGCCGGCCGCGGCCCAGGAGCTCCAGCTGCGCGCCGGAGCCCTGCAGAAAGCTTTGAACAAGTATTTCCGGCAGCCGTGGATTAGGGCGATCAAGACGACGAAGGCGTGAACCGTGATGGCTAAGAAGAAGGGCCAAAAGAAAGAGCAGAGAGGAGAAGGACCCATGTCCAACACCACTGAAGCCGAATCCCAGGCCAAGCCGGCGGCGGACGGCTACGACGCGTCGAAGATCCAGGTCCTCGAGGGGCTCGAAGCCGTCCGCAAGCGCCCCGCGATGTACATCGGGTCGACCGGCCCGTCGGGGCTGCACCACCTGGTCTACGAGGTCGTCGACAACTCCGTCGACGAGATACTGGCCGGCCGCTGCTCGAGCGTGGCGGTCACGATCCATCAGGGCAACTCCATCACCGTCCAGGACGACGGGTCGGGCATCCCGGTCGACCCCATGAAGGACCCGAAGTTCAAGGGCAAGTCGGCCCTCGAGGTCATCATGACCGTCCTGCACGCGGGCGGCAAGTTCGACAAGAGCGCCTACAAGGTCTCCGGAGGACTGCACGGTGTGGGCGTCACCTGCGTGAACGCCCTCTCCGAATGGCTGAAGGCCGAGGTGCACAAGGACGGCAGGGTCTGGGTGCAGAGCTATAAGCGCGGCAAGCCCGACGAGCCGGTCAAGGCCCTGGGCAAGACCGACGAGCACGGCACCATCATCTCCTTCAAGCCGGACCCCGACATCTTCAACGGGCACCAGTACTCGTTCGACACCCTCGCCAACCGCCTGCGCGAGCTGGCCTTCCTGAACGCCGGGGCGAAGATCACCATCATCGACGAGCGCGAGGACAAGAAGCATACGTTCCACTACGAGGGCGGCATCGCCCAGTTCGTGAAGCACCTCAACGCCAACAAGAAGACGATGCACGCCGACCCCATCTACTTCACCAAGCTCCAGGACGAGATCACGGTCGACGTCGCCATCCAGTACAACGACGACTATTCGGAGAACGTTTACACCTTCGTCAACAACATCAAGACCCCGGAGGGCGGCACGCACCTGGCCGGCTTCCGCTCCGCGCTGACGCGCGTGATCAACGACTACATCAAGAAGTACGACATGCTCAAGGGCAAGAACTTCTCCGTCACCGGGGACGACTGCCGCGAAGGGCTGTGCGCGGTGCTCTCGACCAAGATCCCGAACCCGCAGTTCGAGGGCCAGACCAAGGCCAAGCTCGGCAACGCCGAGGTCGAAGGGATCGTCAAGTCCGCGGTCGGCGACGTGCTGGTCACCTTCTTCGAGGAGAACCCCTCGACGGCCAAGGCCATCTGCAACAAGGCCATGGCCGCCGGCGAGGCCCGCGAGGCCGCGCGCAAGGCCAAGGAGCTGACCCGCCGCAAGGGGGTGCTCGACGGCTCGTCTTTGCCCGGAAAGCTCGCCGACTGCCAGGAGCGCGACCCGGAGCGCTCCGAGCTCTTCATCGTCGAGGGAGACTCGGCCGGCGGCTCGGCGAAGCAGGGCCGCGACCGCGTGTTCCAGGCCATCCTGCCCATCAAGGGCAAGATCCTGAACGTCGAGAAGGCCCGGATGGTGAAGGTCCTCTCCAACGAGGAGGTGCGCACGCTGATCACGGCGGTCGGCTGCGGCATCGGCAACGAAGGCGACGAGGACGGCCTCAAGCTCGAGAAGCTGCGCTACCACAAGCTCATCATCATGGCCGACGCCGACGTCGACGGCCAGCACATCCGCACCCTGCTGCTGACCTTCTTCTACCGCCAGATGAAGCCGCTCATCGACAAGGGGCACATCTACATCGCCCAGCCGCCCCTCTACCGCATCGCAAAGGGGAAGGGGGTCTCCTATGCCTTCGGCGATGCCGAGAAGGACGCCCTCGTCAAGGAGCTGGGGAAGGGGGTGGGCGTGACCCGCTACAAGGGGCT
>JACRDU010000092.1 GCA_016218495.1 Elusimicrobiota bacterium | reverse complement strand
GTCGAACGCCGGCAGGCAGCCCGGCTCTACGTCCGCGGGCGCACGTCCCCGAACCGGTCGATGGCCTCGAGGATGGACCTCAGCCTGCCCTTCTTCTTCGCCTCGGCCCCCGCCTCCTTGGCCACCTCCTGCACCGCGGCGTTCAGCGCCTCCACCGCCTTGGGCAGCGCCGCCTCCAGCTCCTTGGAGAGCACCACCGTCGGCTCGGCCGGGGCCTGCTGCTGCCTCTCGTCCATCGCACCCGCCAGCGCCGCGAGCGCCGCGTCCGCCACCGCGAAGGGCGTCGCTATCTCCAGCACCAGCGCGCCCTTCTTCCGCTTCACCTCCACCTTGTCCGGCGTCAGCAGCCCCTCCACCGCCGCCTCGCCCCGCCTCTCGAGCGCCCGCGCCTCCTCGTCCACCGGCTTCTCGGCCTTCACCTTCGGCCGCGCCGGCTTCGCCAAGAGCAGCCCGTGCGCCTGCTCCACCTCGTCGGAGGTCATGTCCTCGAAGCGCTTCGTGCCCCCGCTCCGCAGCGGCAGCTCCAGCGCCAGCGCCTCCTGCTCGGTCTCCTCCGCCGGCGTCCCGTCGATGATCCTCCGCAGGAACGCCATCTTCCTCACCTTGTGCTTCATCACCGAGGCCTTCGAGAACGACGCCGCCTCCGCGTAGCGCTTCAGCGTCTCCACGTCCCGCTGCAGCGCGCGCGTGGCGTAGTCCTCCCAGCTCTCGTAGGCGGGCTCGACCTTCAGCTCCCGCCAGATCTGCTGGCCGTAGGCCACGCGCAGGAGCACGCCCACGTCGTAGCGGCGCTCGTCCATCCGGCCCTTGCTGCTCATCAACGCCTCGTGGATCTCCTCGGGCGTCGCGTGCAGCGCGGCCTCGTTCACCAGCGCCTCCTCCGCGGCGGTCTTGGCTTGGGTAGCGGTGTCGCTCACGGCTTGCCTCCCTGCGCGGCGTCGGCCGGCTTGCCGGTGATGCCCTGCGCCTTCAGCTCCCTCACCGCCTGGGCGAGCGCGGTGAAGACGGCCTTGGCCTTCTCCCTGGGCACGTCGCGCAGCTTGATGCGCAGGCCCTCGGGGCCGTTCTTGACCTCTATCTGGTTCGGCGCGAGCTGGCCGGCGACGGAGGCCGCCAGGGCCTCCTTCACTCGGAGGCGGAGCTCGTCGCGCGGGGCGATGGCGGCGCCGGCCTTCCGCGCGAGGACGGTGCGGGCGGCGGCGACCTGCGCCGAGGTGGCGACGGCGAAGGTGACGGGATCGCCGGCGTCGAGCGGGATGAGGCAGGACTCGAGCGAGGGGAGGTCCGGGGGCTCGTACCCGGCGAGCCTGGCCACCTTGGTGAAAGCTCCCATCTTCTGGGTGCCGTACTTCGCCACCCAGGCCTCGGGCCAGTCGGCGGCGTCCATGAAGGTCGCGGCGGTGGTGGGGGTCATGTCGAAGACGTCCTTGACGAACACGGCCCAGGACGGGTGGCCGCGGACTCGCCAAAGCTTCGACTTCTTCGACTGGCGGAGCAGAAGGGCAGTGCGGCGCTCCTCCCTCGCCTCCTGTTTCAATCCATCGATGAGCGCGGAATGGAGCGCCTCTGGCTCCCGCGGGATGACGTCGTCGGCCATGTCTGGAACCTCCCCGTGACGATGAAAGCGCGCGGAACCTACACGCGACGGGCACTGCCTACAAGCGGGAAGTGCGATGCCGCGGAGCGCCGGCCGGAGGAGGGCGGTGGGCTGCCGGCAGGAGCCCTCGAAGCGCGGACCCATCCGCGCCTTGGCGTCGTGCCGAAAAACGCCAGCGAATACGGAGTGTTCCGAACAGAGCGCTTTTTGGGGGAGGAGGGGCGCTGGCCGGGGGACCGTGCCAAACCCATCCGCGCCTTGGCGTCTGCGGCGAATATCCGAGCGGTTGCGGGGCGTTGCGGAGGGGCGGGTTTTTGGGGCCTTCGGGCGGGGGATAGGGTCGCTCGCCGCGGCGGCGAGCAGGGTTTCGCTCGCCGCCGGCTACGCCTCGCCCTGCTAGCGCGGGAACGACTCGAGCGTTGGCGCCTGCGGCTCGTCCCCTTGATAACGAATCAAGGCCACTGGGAAGCGAACGGACCTGCCGAAAAGCTTCTGGCCGTG
>JACRDU010000091.1 GCA_016218495.1 Elusimicrobiota bacterium | reverse complement strand
GACAGGTCCCCGCCCGTCCAGCGCACCGCCCCCGAGGGGCGCAGGGTCAGCGTCTGGTCGTGCATGCTCGACCAGCCCCAGCCCCAGACCGAGTCTTCGGGCGACTTGCTGTGGAAGGCCGTCGCAATGTTCAGCGCCGGCGACTTCGGCGGCTCACTTAGTTGGTTCGACGCTATGGCCGCGCCGCCGTAGACGGGATTCACATCGAACGAGGAGAACGAGGCCTGCAGGTCTATCCGTTTCGGGCACGCCTGCCCCGGCGTCTCGTGTCCGAGCACCTCCCGCAGGTTGCGGGCCGGGACGATCAGGGCCTTGGTGGCGGCCTCGGCGGTCCGGCCGTAGAGGTCGGTCACCCGCGCATGTACCGTCCACAGGGCCCCGGTCAAGGGGACCGTCTCGGTGAAGCCGCCGTAGGACCAGTCCGCCTCCGTCCCGGAGACCGCCCCCGCGTCGCGCCAGTCCAAGGCGCCCCCGGCGCCGGTCTCGAGCGCCACCTCCGCCTTCGCCAGGCCCAAATCGTCGGAGGCCGTGCCGCGGATGGGCAGCAGGACCCCGTCCTGCGAGGCCAACAGCGGCGTGGAGATGGACACCTTGGGCAGCTCGGCGTCCACCGAGAACTGCGCGTCCTTCGAAAACTCGTTGAGAGGATGGTCCAACACCCGCGCATGGAGGTTCTGCGCCCCTCGCTTGGCGCTCAGAGGATACGCAACGGAGACCTTCTTCCTGGCCGGGTCGTAGACCGGGTAGTTGAAGATGTTGTCCGGGCCTCCGTCGCCGCGCACGGGGCTCCCCCACACGAAGACCGAGTCCGCCTCGATGGCCGACACGCCGGCGTCGTCGCTGGCCACGATGTCGAAGGTGTCGGTGGAGGAGAGGATGCGCCCCGAGGGGTCGGGTTCGAAGCTCAGCCCGGGAGGGGCCGAGTCGATGAAGAACTCTTTGGCGACGATGGCCTTGCAGCGGCTGCCGAGGGAAAAGAAGACCTCCGCTTCGAGCTGCGCGGTGTAGAGGCCGGTGCCCTGGAACAGGCAGGTGAAGTCGCCGGGGACCGGGGAGCAGGAGGCGGCGCCTGTCACGGAGGCCCCGGAGAAGGCCTCGGGCGCGCCGAATTCGTCGCGCAGGGGGTTCGGGTTGGCGTAGCCCAGGCTTGCCGAAACGCAGACCCCGCCGCCCCCGCAGGCGGTCAGGGACTCGTGCACCGGAGCGATGACGCGCGGCGCCGTCGGGTGGCGCAGCGCCAAAACCGCCTCGCAGGCGGCCGCGGGGGCGGCGGCACGCAGCGCCAGGGCGAAGGCGGCGCAGAGAAGGGGGAGGGGGGCCTTCATGTTCGCACTCGTCCGAGTGTAGACCCGCCGCGGGATTTTGTCGAGTTAAGATAGAGTAAAGATGACAGGCGGCGTCAGGATTCGGGAAGGGCCAACTGGTAGCCTACCCCCCTCTTGTTGCGCAGCCGCTTCTTTTGGCTGCCGAACTTCTTGCGCAGGTTGGACATGTGCACGAGCAGGTCCTTCAGGGCGGCGCGCAGGACGCCGGGCTCGCTGACATGGAGGACGCCCCGGACCAGGTCTTGGGCCAGGACGACGCCCCCCTTGGCGTCGAAGAGGGTCTTGAGCAGCCGGAACTCGATGTCCGTCAGGCCCAGCTTCCGCCCAAAGCAGAGACCGTCGCGGTCCTTCGTATCCAATGCGAGCGGCTCACATTCGAGGCCGCTCTCCTCCTCCGCGCTCCAGCCGTAGCGGCGCAGCAGCGCCGCCAGGCGCGCTAGGAGCTCCTCAGAATCGAACGGTTTCTCGATGAAGTCGTCGGCTCCATGCTTGAGGCACTCGACCGAGAGCTTCTCGCCCACCGAGGCGGTCTGGACCAGGACGGGCAGGCGGCGCGTGCGCTCGTCGGCGCGCACGGTACGCAGCAGCTCGAGGCCGGTGCCGTCGGGCAGGGCCATGTCGAGGACGATGGCCTGGGGAAGCTCGCCCTGCAAGGCGCGCCGGGCCTGGCGCAGACTCGAAACCGACTCGGTCCTGCAGCGGAAGGGGGCGTTCTCCAGGACGCTGTCGAGGAGTTCCGCCAACTGGGGGTCGTCTTCGACCACGAGCACGCGAGCCAGGGACGGCCGGGGGGGCGGTGGCGCCATAGGGCGCATTGTAATCTAAGTCAAAAAAAAAAATGCAATGACTTCCGCCCGGGAATCCTTATCAGACCCCGCCCGTCACCCTCTCGCTGAGCTCCCAGAGCCTCCGGGCCGCATCGTCGTCCTGCGCGGCGGCGGTGGTGCGCGCCTCGGCGCAGCGCACGAAGTACTTCCCCGTCACGCCGGCGGCCTGCGGCGACGAGGCCAGGTAGACGATGGTCTCGGCGCCCTTCTCCGGCGTGATGAGAAACGGCGCGGCCAGGCGGACCATGAGGTTCATGAGGCCCTTGGAATTGCGCCCGAAGCCGGTGGCCACGACGCCGGGGTGCAGGGAGTTCGCCGTCACGCCCGTCCCCGCGAGGCGGCGCGAAAGCTCGCGCGTGAAGAGGATGTTGGCTAGCTTGGACTCGCCGTAGCGACGCCAGGAGCTGTAGGAGCGCTCGCCCTTGAGGTCGTCCAAGTCCACGCCCTTGGCCCGCCAGTGCGCCCGCGAGGCGACGTTCACGATTCGGGCCGGGGCGCTCTCCTTAATACGGTCCAACAGGAGGCGGGTCAGCAGGAAATAGGAGAGGTGGTTCAGCGCGAAGGTGCGCTCGTAGCCGTCGGCGGTGAGGGAGCGCTCCTCGAAGATGGCCCCGGCGTTGTTGACAAGCACGTCGATGCGGGGGGCTAGGCGCAGGACCTCGCGCGCGGCCGAGCGCACGGGGGCGAACTCCGCCAGGTCGGCCAGGAGCAGGTCGGCCTTGGCGCCTCGGGCGGCCAGCTCCGAGACGACGGCTTCCCCGCGCCCCTTGTCCCGGCAGACGAGGACCAGCCGCGCGCCCATGGCGCCCAGGGCCAGGGCCGCGGCGCGGCCGATGCCGTTGGTGGCCCCGGTGATGACGACCGTCTTTCCGGACATCGGCTTCTCCATGGCGGCGATGTTAGCACATGATGCGACAGCGCATGGACTGCTGAGAACCAGACGGGGAGGCGGGTGTTGTTAGCGGATGCCGAATGTCCTTCCAATGGCCTTCCGAACCTGGGCCAGAACCCTGGCTGCGGAGTTCCCGGAGAAGTCCTGGGCCGCCATGAATTCATCGCGTACCGCGAACTCACAATCGGCGGCAGGTCCCCGTGCACGGCCTGCTTTCTGCGGGAAGCTGGGGAGGATTCGGTACGAATCCCATCGACTCACTTGAGCGCGGAAGGCGCGCTTGCCCTTCAGTCGCAGGATTTCGACCCGGAATGTAAATTCCTTTGGGGAGTCTCTTGAATGGAGTTTGATTCCGGAAATCTCAAGCGTCTCGACGAGTCGCCATATCTCAAGAGCCATAATCTATTCCTTCGAACAGGAGCACTGACAGCGGCGAGAATTGTATCACGCCGTCATTGAAAAAACATCCCACGAGGGTTGGGCGAAAAAAGGGCAGTCACGCATGCGAAAGAGCGGTACTGCGGCTCCCCGCCGCTTCGTAACGCCCCTGTGACATAGTCTTAACCGGGCCGAAATGTGCCCCGGCTAGACTTAAGCATGGACAACGAAGAACATCTGGCCATCAAGAAGGCGATGGCCCTAAGCCTCCCCTACGCCTCCATCCAGGACAAGGTCCTGCGCATGGAGAGCGGACAAGGCCTGCACCGCCTGGTCCCCCGCTCCTTCGCCGAGGAGAACGCCGTCCTCCCCCTGTTCCGCGACGGGGGCAAGCTCCTGGTGGCCACCCCGCACTGCGACGACGCGGGGCTGCTGGCCGAGCTGGCCCGCCGGACCGGGCTGGTCCTGGTCCCCTTCGTCGCCGCCCGCACCCAGGTCCTCAAAGCCATCGCCGAGGCCTACGGCGCCGGTTCCTGAAGCGACACTTTCCCCGCCCCCCCGGCGTCCAATCATGTGAGGGACGGAGGGAACATGAAGCGCATCGTCGGAGCCGGGTTGGCCCTGGCCTTGGTGCTGGGGGTCGGAGCGAAGGTCCTGAGGGCTGAGGGCGGGGAGGGGCGCGGCGGCCCCGGGGCGTTCTTCAAGGAGCTGACCGAGGAGCAGCGCTCGCAGCTCAAGGCCCTGCGCCGGGCGCACCGCGAGGCGGTCACGCCGCTGCGCGACAAGCTGGAAGACGAGCTCGACGCCCTGCGCGTGATGGTGGAGAAGGACACGGCGTCCGAGAAGGACCTGGCCGCCGCCGTCGAGCGGGTCAAGAACCTGCACCGCTCCATGCAGTCCGAGCGCGAGAAGGCCATCGACAAAGCCGCGGCCGTGCTGACGGCCAAGCAGCGCGCCAGGGCGGTGGTCGCCATCGCCGGGCGCATGCGCCATGCCATGATGCGCTTCGGGGGCGGCCGCGGGCCGCGCGGCGGGCCGGGCAAGGGCCCCCACGGCATGGACGACGAGGACGACGGGCCGGACTTCAACCCGGGCGAATGACGGGACGGCGCGGGGCGGGGCCCTGCGGGGCCCCGCCCTTCAGCGCCGGCGTTCCTGGAGCTTGGAGAGCAGGCGCAGGATCTCGATGTAGAGCCAGACCAAGGTGACGACCAGGCCGAAGGCGCCGTACCACTCCATGTAGGCCGGGGAGTTCTGCTCCGAGCCGCGCTCGATGAAGTCGAAGTCGAGCACCAGGTTGAAGGCGGCGATGCCGACGACGAAGACGCTGAAGCCGATGCCGATGAGGCCGCTCTCGTGGATGTACGGGATGCGCGCCCCGAAGAAGCCCATCACCATGTTGGCCAGGTAGACCAGGCAGATGCCGCCCGTGGCGGCCGCCAGCCCCAGCCGGAAGTTCTGGGTCACCTCGATGAGGCGCGACTTGTAGGCCGCCAGTAGCGCAAAGAGCGTCCCGAAGGTCAGCGCCACGGCGTTCATCACGATGCCCGGGTAGCGGGCCTCGTAATGGGCGGAGAGCCCGCCCAGGAAGAGGCCTTCCAGCGCCCCGTAGACCGGCACGGTGTAGGGCGCGGCCGTCTTCTTGAAGATGGTTATGAGGGCCACCACGAACCCGCCCAGCGCCCCTCCCAGCATGAAGGGCGCCACGGACTGGCCGTGGACGGCGCGCCCCCAGGTGTAGACGGCGGCGGCGCAGAGGATGAGCAAGGTCAGGCCGGTCTTGTTGACCGTGCCCTGGATGGTCATCGTGTCGCCGCCGTAGGAGCGCTCCGCGGAGAAGACGGAGTCGTTCAGGGCGGGGTTGCCGGATCTCATCATAACGGCCTCCTAGATGTGCTTCAGGGCCTTCTTCGCGGCCTCGATGCCGTTCAGGGCGGCGTAGGCCACGTCCGACACCTCGCCGGAGTTGTCGCTGTGGGCGAAGTAGACCGGGGCGAAGTCCTTGCCGGCGGCGGGCTGGAGCCTGGTGTACCAGCCCGGGATGGACATCGGCATGGCATGGCCGCGCCGGAAGATGCGCACCTCGGCGAGATGGTCCACGCAGCCGGGCACCGCGGCGGCCAGCTCCTCCACGGCCTTCTCGGCGTGGGCCAGCGAGGCCGCGTCGTCGAGCAGCACCCCGCGCTCGCCCTCGTCCATCGGTGCATAGAGGGTCAGGACCTGCGGCCCCTTGGGGTCGCCCGAGTCGCCCTTGGTCACCCAGTCGGCCTGTACGAAGTCGGTGAAGTGCTTGGCGCCCACGGGCCAGTTGTCGTAGCCCATGCCCCAGACCTTGCGCGTGAAGCAGAGGTTGTAGACCCCGTAGGGGGCGTAGCGCATGGCGGCCATCGCCTCCGACTGCTCCTTGGGCAGGCCGGCGACGATGTGCCGCGTGACGTATTTGGGCGTGGCCATGACAACGGAGCGCGCCGAGACGGTCTCGGGCTTGCCGTCATCCATGAAGGTGACCAGCGCCCCCTTGCCCTCGCGGCGCACCGAGACGACGGTGGCGTTGAAGACGAAGCGCTTCTTGTCGGCCTCCGGGAAGGAGTCCCAGACCTTGCGCGTGACGATGCCCAGGCCCCCCTCGAAGGTGTAGTGCGTGCTCTTGCCCCAGTCCCGGGCGGCCTGCAGCCCCAGGTAGGCCGAGGTGTCCTCGGTGCGCGCGCCCCAGTTCGAGGGGCCGAAGGCGTCCCAGTAGGCCTTGAGCGGGGCGGGAGACCCTTTGAAGAAGTCCGAGAAGGGCCGCGCGTCCAGCTTGTCCTTCTCGCGCTCGATGTCGATGCCCGCCATCGCCTTGTTGAAGTCGCGGAAGCCCTTCTTGACGCCCTCGGGGTAGGGGAGCTTCTCGAAGGAAGGGTTGTCGGGGCTGCCGTCCCAGAAGTCCTTTATCCAGACCCCCTCGAAGCAGGCCGCGTCGGCGCCCTTGATGGGCAGGAGGTCCAGCTTCCAGCGCTTGAAGAGGGATTCGACCTCCGGGCTGAAGATGGAGGCCCAGGCCGAGCCGGTGCAGTAGTCCAGGCCGTTCCAGGTCTCGGCCACGGCGTTGCCGCCCGCCACGGGCTCCTTCTCGAAGACCAGGTAGTCCGTGCCGCGCAGCACCTCGGCCGCCGCATAGCCGCTGGAGCCGCCGCCGACCACCGCCACGTCCACGGAACGGCTGGGGGCGGGGAAGGCGGGCAGGGTGCCGTCGCGCAGGGCGTGGCAGGCGGAGAAGGCCTCCCCGCCCAGCTTCTTGGACGCGGCGGAGGGCATGCCGGCCCCGTCCTCGGCGCGCAGCGGGAAGGGGCAGGCCATGGCCGCCCCCGTGCCCAGCACCCAGCGGATGAAGGATTTGCGCGTCAGCCCCATGTCAGCCTCCCGCCTTCTTGAGCCCCGCCTCGACGACGTCGAGGGCCTCGGCCAGCTGGGCGTCCGTGGTCACCAGCGGGGGGAGGAAGCGCAGGCAGCTGCCGTAGGAGCCGGCGCTCAGGACGATGACGCCGTTCTCGTAGCAGTGCTTGACCACGGCCTTCACGGCCTCGGGGGCGGGCTCCTTGGTGGCGCGGTCCTTGACCAGCTCCACGGCCAGCATCGGCCCGAGGCCGCGGACGTCCCCGACCAGCGCATAGGCGGCCTTCCAGGACTCCAGCCGGCTGCGCAGGGCGTCGCCCAGGGCCTTGGCCCGGGGCAGGACCCCCCCGGACTCGAACATGCCCAGCACGGCCAACGCGGCGGCCACGGCGGAGGGGTTGCCGCCGAAGGTGCCGCCGATGGCGCCTTCGACGGGGGCGTCCATCATCTCGGCCCGTCCGGTGACGGCCGAGAGCGGCATGCCCCCGGCCAGACCCTTGGCCGTCGTTATCAGGTCCGGCTCGAAGCCCAGCTGCTCGGAGGCGAAGAGGGTGCCGGTGCGGCCGAAGCCGCACTGGATCTCGTCGGCGATGAGCACGATGCCGTGCTCGCTGCAGAAGGCGCGCAGCGCTGCCAGGAACTCCCGGGGGGCGGGGAGGAAGCCGCCCTCGCCCTGCACCGGCTCGATGATGACGGCGGCGACCTGGCTGGGGGCGGTCTGGACGGCGGCGACCTCCTTGAAGCGGGCGAAGGCCTCGGCGGCCGTGGCGGGGCCGCGGTAGGCGTAGGGGAACGGGGCCCGGTAGACGTCGGAGCAGAGCGCGCCGAAGCCGTACTTGTAGGGCTTGGCCTTCGCCGTCAGGGTCATCGCCATCCAGGTGCGGCCGTGGAAGGCGTGCTCGAAGCACACCACAGCCGGGCGGCCGGTGTGGGCGCGCGCGATCTTGACCGCGTTCTCCACCGCCTCCGCGCCGCTGTTGGCCAGGAAGGACTTCTTGGCGAACGCCCCCGGGGCCTTGGCGTTGAGGCGCTCGCAGAGCTCCACATAGGGCTCGTAGGGCGTCGTGTTGAAGCTGGCGTGCAGCAGGCGCCCGGCCTGCTCGCGCACGGCCTTCACCACGGGCTCCGGGGTGTGGCCGCAGTTGACGACGCCGATGCCGGAGGCCAGGTCGATGAAGCGGTTGCCGTCGGCGTCGGTGAGCAGCGCCCCGTGGGCGCTCTCGACGAAGACGGGCGTGCCGTGGAACGGGCCCCGCGCCACGGCCGCGCGGCGGCGCTCCATCAGGGCCCGGCTCTTCGGGCCGGGGACGGCGGTGATGAGCCGGATGTCCTTCGTGTCAGTACCAGGCAAGGGGGGCCTCGTCGAGGTTGACGTTGACCTGCTTCGTCTCAAGGTATGCCTCTATGCCGTAGAGGCCGAGCTCGCGGCCGTTGCCGCTCTGCTTGTAGCCGCCCCAGGGCATCTCGTTGAAGGTCGGATGGTAGGTGTTTATCCAGGTGATGCCGGCGCGCAGGGCCCGGACGGCCCGCAGCCCGCGCGTGATGCTGCTCGTCCAGACCCCGGCGGCCAGGCCGTAGTCGGTGTCGTTGGCGATGCGCAGGGCCTCCTCCTCGGTCTCGAACTCGATGACGGAGAGGATCGGGCCGAAGATCTCCTCGCGGGCGATGCGCATCGCGGGCGACACCCCGTCGAAGATGGTCGGCTCGAGGAAGAAGCCGCCGGCGAACTCCTTGCCGGCCGGGCGCCTGCCGCCGCACAGGAGCTTCGCCCCCTCGGCCTTCCCGATTCGGACGTACTCCTCGACCTTGTCGCGGTGCGCGGCCGAGACCAGCGGGCCCATCTTGACCCCCGGCGTCATCCCGTGCCCGAGCTTGATGCGGGGGACCTTCTTGAGCATGGCCTCGACCAGGGCCTTATGGATCCTCTTGTCGACCAGGAGCCGCGATCCGGCCGAGCAGACCTCGCCCTGGTTGGCGAAGGCGGCGAACAGGGCTCCGTCCACCGCGGCCTCGAAGTCGGCGTCGGCGAAGACGATGTTGGGGTTCTTGCCCCCCAGCTCCAGGGTCACCTTCTTGAGGTTGCCGGTGGCCGCTATGGCGATCTTGCGCCCGGTGACGGTGCCGCCCGTGAAGGCCACCTTGTCGACCTTGGGGCTCTCGGCCAGCTCCTGCCCCGCGCCGGCCCCCGGCCCGGTGACGATGTTCACCACGCCGGGGGGGAACCCGGCCGCGTGGATGATGTGCGCCAGCTCCAGCGCCGTAAGGGGGGTGAGCTCGGAGGGCTTGAGCACGCAGACGCAGCCCGCCGCCAGCGCCGGGGCCAGCTTCCAGGCCGCCATCAGCAGCGGGTAGTTCCAGGGGATGATCTGGCCGGCCACCCCGACGGGCTCGCGCACCACGAAGCTCAGCGAGTTGGCGGGCACCGACATGGTCTCGCCGTGGACCTTGGTGGCCAGCCCGGCGTAGAACTCGAAGCAGTTGGCCGCGTCGGCGACGTCGTACTCCGCCTCGGCCAGGGGCTTGCCCATGTTGCGGACCTCGAGCTCGGCCAGCGCGGCGGCCTCGGCGCGGATGCCGTCGGCGACCTTGAAGAGCAGCTTGGCGCGCTCGAGCGCGGTGGTCGAGCGCCAGGGGCCGGAGTCGAAGGCGGCCCGCGCCGCGTCGACGGCCCGGCGCACGTCGGCGCGCGAGGCCTCGGGCACCCGGGCGATGACGGCGCCGGTGGCCGGGTCGATGACGTCGCGCAGCGCCCCGTCCGCCGCGGGCACGAACTCGCCGCCGATGAGCATCAGGCGGGCCTTGGCGGCGGTCTTCTTGGCGGCAAGGGTCTTCATCGGGGGGCCTCCTGGCGACGCGGTGATTGTAGCACGGCTCGACGGGGGGCGTTAACAGGCGGGCCAGGCTTATCCTCTCCATGTTCCCGGGCTTTCGTGATAGCCGGTCTACCCCGCCGGCGGATCGCCCGGCGTTCAGCTTGAACTGCGCCTACTGTCCGACTTCGCTGCACGGGTCTTGAGCTCGGGTGAAACCCGAGTTAGGCACCTGCATGTTTCCAGTAATTTCCTCAGCAAAAATATGCATTTTTTACCGTCGCCGCCGACGGTAATTAACGCTTAATATCAAATGATAATTTATTTGAATCTTGCAGGATTTAGGGCTGAGATTCCCAGCGCAACTTCAACAGTCAAGGAGATGGCGCAGGGGCCCTCTTCCGTTCCAACGCGCGGTCGATCTGCGTCACTTTTCAGAAAATTCTCCCATGCAATACGGTCAAATTCCGCATCGCGCGCGCGATGTTCGAGACCGGAGGAATCGCTGCGACCGGTTACCGGGTGCGCCGGTCGATGAAATAGGACGAGCCGGCGGCCTTCTTGGCCACCTTCTTGAGCTCGGCCCCCAGCGAGCTGACCTCGGCGTAGCTCGTCAAGGGCTTCAGGGTGTTGTGGCAGATTCCGACGGCGATGGAGAGGAGGGGGAACTCCACCTCGTTGCCCTGCCGGTCCTTGGAGAGGAGGCGCCCCCGGGCGCGGTCAGGCTCCTTGTAGAAGGTGGGGGCGCACGCGTCGAAGCGTGCGGTCACCTCGCGCGCGAGCTCCTCCATCCGGTCGGGGGCGGTGACCACGATGAAGTCGTCGCCGCCGATGTGGCCGACGAAGTCTCCCGCCGGGACGCCGCGGGCCTTGACCGCCTCGAGGATGATGCGCGCGGTCTCGCGCAGGACCCGGTCCCCCGCCTCGTAGCCGTAGGCGTCGTTGTAGGCCTTGAAGCTGTTGAGGTCGGCGTAGAGCACGGCCAGGGGGCCGCCCGCCGTCACGGCCGCGGCGATCTTCGCCTGGATGGTCGAGTTCCCGGGCAGGCGGGTCAGGGGGTTGGCGTCCAGCCCCAGCTTGGTGCGCCGCAGCACCATGCGGACCCGCGCCACCAGCTCCGGAAGGTCGATGGGCTTGGTAATGAAGTCGTCGGCGCCCAGGTCCAGGCCCTGGATCTTGTTGTCGCGCGTGCCCGCGGCCGACATGATGAGCACGGGCAGGTGCTGGAGCAGCGGGTCGTTCTTGAGCTCCCGCACCACGCCGAACCCGTCGAGCCGGGGCATCCACAGGTCGAGGATGACGGCGTCGGGGGGGTCGCGGCGGATCATCTCGAGGGCCTGCTGGCCGTCCGGGGCCCCCTCGACCGCGAACCCTTCCAGCTCCAGGGACTCCATTATTAGGGTAAGGAGGTCCGGGGTGTCATCGGCGATTATGATGCGCGGGCTGTCGGGCACGAGGCCGAATCTACCTTTTCCGCCGGCGGCCGACAAGCTCCGGGGGTTGACCGCGCTCATTGACCGTGGTCAATATGCCGCGGGTCCGCATTTCATAAAATCCCCTGTCGTCGCTCTTTGGATGCCGTCGAAACAGACAGAACCATCGTCCGGAAGACCCAAGCGCCCCGCAGGGCCCTTGGGAGCCGCGTTCAGCCTCGGCATGGAGTTGGCCGTGGCGATGCTCCTTGGCGTGGTGGGCGGACGGTGGGCGGATGCGAGGCTGGGGACGTCCCCCTGGCTCCTGCTCGCCGGGGTCGCGCTCGGGTTCGCGGCGGGGATGTACCTCCTTGTCACCAGTGCCAAGCAGACTCCGCCCGATCGTCCTTAGCGCCGTCGAAGGGGCCGTTCTGGCGGCGGGCGCCGGGGCGGCGGCCTGCCTGTGGCTGGCGCCGGAGGCGCGGTGGCGGGCCGGCGTGGGGCTGGCGGCGGCGTGGTTCGCCTCGACGGCCAGCGTGGCCGCGCTCTCCGTGACGCGGGACGGCCCGCGGGGGGGGTTCATGCGGGCCTTCGGGGCCGGCGTGGCGCTGCGGGCCTTCGTGCTGGTCGCCCTGATGGGGGCGGTCTGGGGCGGCGGATGGGACGAGCAGGCGCCCGTGTTGAGCGCCTATGCGCTGGGCGTGCTGGGGCTCTTGACGGTCGAGTACAGACATCTGACGGTGAAGGCGAAATGAACATAGAACAGGTCCTCGGACACCACCTCCTCGATCACTCCTTCGGGACGCTTTTCACGCTCGGCCCCATCCAGATGAACCTCACCAAGCACCTGCTGATGATGTGGCTGGTGAGCGCGTTCTCCCTGGCCTCGCTGGGCTTCGCCGCGCGCGGGCAGGGCCAGGCCGCCCTCGTGCTGCGCACCGGCCTCGAGGCGCTGGTGCTATACCTGCGCGACAACGTCGTCGAGCCGCTCTTGGGCCACGAGGGGCACAAGTACCTCCACTACTTCCTGACCCTGTTCTTCTTCATCCTGTTCTGCAACCTGGCCGGCATGCTGCCGCTCGACGCCATCCCCGGCAACCCCGGCGTCTCGGGCACCGCTACGGGCAACGTGGCCGTGACGGCCGGCCTGGCCCTGTCCACCCTGGGCCTCATAGTCTTCGGGGGCGTCAAGGCGCAGGGCCTGCTCGGGTTCCTCAAGCACTTCATGCCGATCCCGGCGGGGCTGTCCCCCTTCATCGCCCTGCCTCTGGGCGTGCTGCTCTTCGGCATCGAGATCCTGGGGCTGGCGGTGAAGATCTTCGCGCTCACCATCCGCCTTTTCGCGAACATGATAGCCGGGCACATCGTCATCCTGGGCTTCTTCGCCCTCATCTTCATCATCGGCCGCTCCGGGGTCCTCCTGACCGGCCCCTTCGCCCTTTTCATGGTGACCTTCGTGAACTGCCTGGAGCTGCTGGTGGCCTTCCTCCAGGCCTTCATCTTCACCCTGCTCACGGCCGTCTTCGTGGGCGGCGTGATGCACCATCATTGATCCAGCCGTACACCGCCCCGCGTCGGGGCGAGGTCGTACCCGGACCGCCCGGGCGCACCGCGGACCGGAAAGAAGCAAGGAGGTTGTGACTATGTGGCATCTAGCGTTCGGTTACCTCGGCGTCGGTCTCGGCGCCGGCCTGGTCCTTCTGGCGGCGGGCTTCGGCATCGCCCGCCTGGCGTCCGCGGCCCTCGACGGGGCGGCGCGCCAGCCTGAGGCGGCCGGTCAGCTGCAGACGATGATGATCATCCCGGCGGCCATGATCGAGGGCGCGGCCCTGTTCGCGCTCGTGATCTTCTTCCTGGCCGGCGGCGCGCTCAACAAGGGCGTCCCGCAGGCGGGCGCGGCTCCGGCCGCGGCCGAGGCGTCGGCCCACTAAGACCGCGGCGGGGGCGCCGGCGACGGCGCCCCCGCCCGGCACCGATTTCAAGACACAGACCCAAGGAGCCGATATGCTGGACAAGCTTCTCAGCCCGGACCAAGGCCTCATCATCTGGACCGTCGCCTCGTTCCTCATCCTCGTGGCCCTGCTCAAGGCCTTCGCGTGGGGGCCGCTGCTCCACGCCATCGAGGAGCGCGAGGCCAAGATGCGCGGCGAGCGCGAGCGGGCCGAGAAGGCCCGCTCCGAGGCGGAGCGGATCCAGAAGGAGCTCGAAAGCCGCCTGGCCCACGCCGCCGACGAGGCCAAGGGCCTCATCGCCAAGGCCGGCCAGGAGGGCGAGGCCCTGCGCTCGCGGATCAAGGCCGACGCCGCCGACGAGGCCAAGGCCCTCCTCGAGAAGACCCGGGCGCAGCTCGACGAGGACAAGCGCCGCATCGTCTCCGACCTGCGCAAGGAGGTCTCGCAGCTCTCGCTCTTGGCCGCCGAGCGCCTGGTCAAGAAGTCCGTGGACCAGAACACGCAGAAGGCCGTCCTCGACCAGTTCTTCGCCGAGCTCGGGGAGAAGAAGAACTAGCCCATGCAGCTCAACGACAGGGTCCTGGCCCGCCGCTACGCCTCGGCCCTCTACCAGAGCGCCGTCGGCGCCAAGGAAGAGGACAAGGTCGGAGCCGACCTCGCCAAGGCGTCGCGGGCGCTCTCCGACAAGATGGCCGTCTTCCACCATCCCCGCGTCAGCCCGGCCGACAAGAAGGCCCTGCTCAAGGGCGAGCTCGGCGACTCGGTGTCGAGGACGGTGCTGCGCTTCCTGGAGCTCCTCGTCGAGAAGAAGCGCTTCGGCCTGCTGCCGGCCATGGCCGGCGACTACGCGCGCCTGTGCGACGAGGGCCGCGGCATCGTGCACGCGGCCGTGCGCTCGGCCGGCCCGCTGGGCGCGGTGGAGTCCAAGCTCCTCTCCGAGAAGCTCGGCGCGTTCTTGGGCAAGAAGGTCGTCGTGGACGTGAAGGAGGACCCTGAGCTGCTGGCCGGCCTGCTGGTGCGCGTCGGCGACTGGGTCTTCGACGGAAGCTTGAAGGGAAAACTGCGGGCGCTCGGCGCCCGCCTCGCGGGGAACTGAACCATGGCGATTAGACCGGAAGAGATCACGGGCGTCATCAAGAAGCAGCTCGAGGACTACGAAGGGAAGACCGAGGTCAAGGAAGAGGGCTTCGTCCTCCAGGTCGGCGACGGCATCGCCCGCCTCTACGGCCTCGGCAACGCGATGGCCGGCGAGCTCCTGGAGCTGCCCAACAGCGTCTTCGGCATGGTCCTCAACCTCGAACGCGAGAACGTCGGCTGCGTGCTCTTCGGCGACGACAACCTCATCAAAGAGGGCGACCCCGTCAAGCGGACCGGGCGCATCATGTCGGTCCCCGTCGGAGACGCGCTGATCGGGCGCGTGGTGAACCCGCTCGGACAGCCCATCGACGGCAAGGGCCCGGTGAAGACGGCCAAGACCCGCACGCTCGAGGTCATCGCCCCCGGCGTGGTCGAACGCCAGCCGGTCAAGATCCCGCTGCAGACCGGCCTCAAGGCCATCGACGGCATGATCCCGATCGGCCGCGGCCAGCGCGAGCTCATCATCGGCGACCGCCAGACCGGCAAGACCGCGGTGGCCCTCGACACCATCATCAACCAGAAGGGCCAGCCCAACCGCCCGGTCTGCATCTACGTGGCCGTCGGCCAGAAGCGCTCGACCGTGGCCAACGTCGTGAAGACCCTCGAGGACGCCGGCGCGATGGAGTACACCATCGTCGTCGCCGCCACGGCCTCGGAGCCCGCGCCGCTGCTCTACATCGCGCCCTACTCCGGCTGCGCGATGGGCGAGGAGTTCATGTGGCAGGGCAAGGACGTCCTGGTCATCTACGACGACCTCTCCAAGCATGCGGCCGCGTACCGCCAGCTCTCGCTCCTGCTGCGCCGCCCGCCGGGCCGCGAGGCCTACCCTGGCGACGTGTTCTACATCCACTCGCGCCTGCTCGAGCGCGCCTGCAAGCTGTCGCAGAAGAACGGCGGAGGGTCCCTGACCTCCCTGCCCATCATCGAGACGCAGGCCGGCGACGTGTCCGCCTACATCCCCACGAACGTCATCTCCATCACGGACGGCCAGATCTACCTGGAATCCGGCCTGTTCTACTCCGGCATCCGCCCGGCCGTCAACGTCGGCCTCTCCGTGTCGCGCGTCGGCGGCGCGGCGCAGGTGAAGGCCATGAAGCAGGTCGCCGGCAAGCTGCGCCTGGAGCTCGCGCAGTACAACGAGCTCGCGGCCTTCGCCCAGTTCGGCTCCGACCTCGACAAGGCCAGCCAGGCCCAGCTCGCGCGCGGGCAGCGCCTGGTCGAGCTGCTCAAGCAGGACCAGTACAAGCCGATGCCGGTCGAGGAGCAGATCGTCGTCATCTTCGCCGGCACGAACGGCTACTTCGACGACGTCCCGGTGACGGGCGTCAAGGGCTTCGAGCTCCATATCGTCGCCGAGATGAAGGCCCGGCACGCCGACGTGCTCAAGCTCATCGTCGACAAGCGCGAGGTCAACGACGAGGTGAAGGGCAAGCTCGTCGCCGCCCTCGACTCCATCAAGAAGGGGTACAAGGCGTGAGCCCGAGAGCGGCCGCAGCCGCCGTCATCGTCGCCGGGGCCCTGGCCCTGGGCGCGGGCGGCGCGTCCGCGCAGGCCGGGGACGTCCCGGCCGCCCCGACCATCATCTCGATGAGTCTGATGGAAGCCCTCGTCGCTGTCGGCCATCCGGAGCTGGCGGGGGTGTTCGCCTATGTGCCCTCCGAGCAGGATACGGTGGCGTTCGCCGACTTCCTGCTGCGGGACCGGCCGAGCCTGAAGGCCTTCCTGAAGAAGGGCGAGCGGGACCGCAAGGCCTTCGGCGTCATCAACGCCTGGGACAAGGACGTCTGCCTGCACCTCGTGGCCGCGACGGCGGGCGGCGGGGCGCCGCTGGGGCTCAGGCCCCTGAGCCGGTCCCAGCTCGACCGCGTGAGCCGCCTGTCGCTGGCGGGCGGCGTGACCCTGCAGTTCCTCGTGGAACGCCGGGCCGCGGAGGGACGGTGATGAAGCGCGTCCTGGTGACGGGCGGCGCCGGGTTCATCGGCTCCAACCTCGCGCTCGAGCTCGAGCGCCGCGGCGTGGAGGTCGTGGCGCTCGACGACTTCAGCTCGGGGCACTTCGAGAACCTGGCGGGCTTCAAGGGCGACCTCATCGCCGCCGACGTCTCCCGCCCCGCCGACTGGGTGGGCCGGGTCGGCGCGGTGGACGCGGTCTTCCACCAGGCGGCCATCACCGACACCACCGTCATGGACCAGAAGCGGATGATGGAGGTCAACGTCGAGGGCTTCCGGAACATCCTCTCCTTCGCCGTCGAGACCGGCGTGCGGCGCGTGGTCTACGCCTCTTCCGCGGGCACGTACGGCGCCGGCGCCGTGCCGATGCGCGAGTCCCAGACGCCCTCCCCTATGAACGTCTACGGGTTCTCCAAGATGGTCATGGAGCGCGTCCCGGCCCCCTTCCTGAGGGAGGACCCGGCCCTGACCGTCGTGGGCCTGCGCTACTTCAACGTGTACGGGCCGCACGAGGCGCGCAAGGGCAAGGCCGCCAGCATGATCTGGCAGCTCTACGGCCAGATGAAGGCCGGCAAGCGCCCCCGCGTCTTCCGGGCCGGCGAGCAGTTCCGCGACCACATCTACGTGAAGGACGTCGTCGCGGCGAACCTGAAGGCCGCCGAGGCGGCCGCGTCGGGGGTGTTCAACGTCTGCACCGGCAAGGGGACGAGCTTCAACAAGGTCATCGCGGTCCTGAACTCGGTGCTGGGGTCCGACCTGGCCCCCGAATATTTCGAGAACCCCTACCCGTTCTACCAGAACGAGACCCAGGGGGATCCGGCCGCGGCGAAGCACGGCCTCGGCTTCGAGGCCCGCTGGTCGCCCGAAGAAGGCATCGCGGACTATCTGGGGACCAAGCCGGCGCGGCTGCCGGTCGGAGCGTAGAATGGCGAGCGTGCGAGAGATCCGGCGCAAGATCAAGTCGGTCAAATCCACCCAGCAGATCACCAAGGCGATGAAGATGGTCGCCGCGGCGCGCATGCGCAAGGCGCAGGGCTCCATCCTCTCCTCGCGGCCCTTCGCCGTGCGCATGGAGGAGGCCGTCAACGACCTGGCCCGGCTTGAGATCAACGCCGACCATGCCGCCGGCCGAGCCGTCCAGATCCACCCCTATTTCGACGTCCGCGCCACCGGCACGGTCGGGCTGCTGCTGGTCACGGCGGACAAGGGGCTCTGCGGCTCCTTCAACACCAACATCCTGCGCCAGACCGTGGCCTGGCTCCGGGCCCGCCGGGCGGAGGGCAAGAAGGTCGTCGTCGTCTGCGTCGGGCGCAAGGGCCGGGACCTGCTGGCCAGGCTGCGCGACGAGGGCGTCGAGAAGGCCTTCGAGCTCGTCGGGGTGTTCCCGAAGGCGGCCTTCGCCCACGCCGAGCTGGCGGCCAAGCCCCTGCTCGACCGCTTCGATTCCGGCGAGCTGGAGTCGGTCACCATCCTGACGACCGAGTTCCACTCCGTCGTCAGCCAGAAGGTGGCGGTCAAGCCCCTGCTGCCGGTGGCGACGCCGGCGCTGCCCGCGGGCGAGCCGGTCCCGTCGCAGTTCAAGTTCGAGCCGCGCCGCGAGGACCTGCTCCATGCCCTGCTGCCGCGGCACGCCAAGGCCCAGGTCTACCGGGCGCTGCTCGAGTCCCAGGCCGCCGAGCTGGCCGCCCGCATGAACGCGATGGACTCGGCCTCCAAGAACGCCGCCGAGCTCATCGGCGCGCTGACCCTTTCGATGAACCGCACCCGCCAGGCCATCATCACGCGCGAGCTCATGGAGATCGTGAGCGGCGCCGAGGCCCTGGCGCAGTGACGGTCCACGGGACGGCAGACATGAAAGACAAACGCAAGCATCCCAGATTCCCGGTCGGGATCTCGATGGACATCCACACCAAGGGGCAGGGCGTGCAGAAGTGCCGCGGCACCATCACGGACCTCTCCTTGACGGGCATGACCTTCAAGACGAACGCCGACCTCGAGGCGGGCCAGTCGCTGTACCTGCGCCTGAACCTCCCCCTCGAGATCCGGGGCGAAGTGCGCAGCATCAAGGACACGACGGCCGGCGGCCTGCGCCGCTACGGCATCCAGTTCCACCACATCGGTTCCTCGGGCGCGGTCGAATCCCGCCCTGAGAACTTCATCTCGGCGAGGTTCCAGAAATGACGGCGAACGGCACCACCCAAGGTCTCAACTTCGGCAAGCTCGTGCAGGTCGTCGGGCCCGTCATCGACGTCGAGTTCCCCTCGGGGAAGCTCCCCGCCATCTACAACGCCCTGAAGGTCCGCATGGGCGACGAGGGGGGGAAAGGCCTGCTCGTCACCGGCGAGGTCGCCCAGCACCTGGGCGACAACACGGTCCGCGCCATCGTGCTCGGCCCGACCGAGGGCATGCGCCGCGGCATGGTCGTGGAGGACACCGGGGCCCCCATCACGGTCCCGGTCGGCGACAAGGTCCTCGGGCGCCTGATCGACGTGCTCGGCGAGCCCAAGGACGAGCGCGGCCCCATCGAGACGACGGAGCGCCTGCCCATCCACCGCCCCGCCCCCAAGCTGGAGGACCAGGAGACCAAGCCCCAGGTCTTCGAGACCGGCATCAAGGTCATCGACCTCCTGGAGCCCTACATGAAGGGCGGCAAGGTCGGCCTCTTCGGCGGGGCCGGTGTCGGCAAGACCGTCATCATCATGGAACTCATCAACAACGTCGCCAAGCAGCACGGCGGCGTCTCGGTGTTCGGCGGCGTCGGCGAGCGCTCCCGCGAGGGCAACGACCTCTGG
>JACRDU010000093.1 GCA_016218495.1 Elusimicrobiota bacterium | reverse complement strand
TTGCCCGGCGGGGGTAGCGGCGTGAAACCCCCGCCGTTGACGTCCCCCTCGGCGGGCTTGCCCGCCGAGGCTGGGCGGCCCCCGGGGGGCCGCACAAGCCGCTGGGGGAATAGCCCGTTAAAAGTCCGGGAACATGGAGGGTCTTTCCATTGACAGGCCCGAGCCTCTGGGCTACACTAGCCGCGCACCCCGCCGAGTAGGCGTCCGCCTTCAGCGGACCGCCGTCGTCCATGCTTAACCGAATCCTCCTCCGCGCCCTCTTGGGGGCCGCGACGGGGCTGGCCTTCGTGCGGCCGGCCTGCGCGGCGCCCTCTTTCACGCAGGAGGGGGGCATCCTGCTCTCCTCGGTCTCGGTCCAGTCCGTCGTCCCCATCGTCGGGGGATTCCGGATGTACCTGACCAGCGGCCCCTACCGCGTCGTCTCCGCCACCTCCACCAACCAGGTGTCCTGGACCTACGAATCGGGGGTGCGCCTCTCCACCACCGCCGGCTCCTTCGACGTCTCCTCCATAACGGCCGTGGGCGTCACCCGCTCCACCGACCCCGCCTCCGGCTGGCGGATGTACTACGTGGGCATCGACTCGGGGGGGCTCTACCGCGTCCTCTCGGCCACCTCCACCGACGGCCTGGCCTGGGGCAAGGAGGCGGGGGTGCGCTTCTCGAACAACTCGGGCGCCGGCTTCATCGGCCGCCTCGCCCCCTTCGACGCCTCGACCAGCCTGCTGCGCGTCTACTACATCGCCGACAAGTACGGGGCGAACACGGCCGCCAACTACGCCGTCCACTCCGCCAGCTCCGCCGACGGCGGCCTCGTCTTCCAGACCGAGGGGACCCTGCTCTCGGGAGCCAACGCCTTCGCCGTCGGCGTCACCACGCTGACCGGGGGGAACACGCGGCTCTACTACAGCGCCCCCCTCTCGGCGGGCGCCACGGTGACCCAGGTGCTCTCCGCCAAGGGCACGGACGGCCTGGCCTTCACCACCGAGAGCTCCGTGCGCCTCTCCACGACCGCCGGCGACTCCGCCATCGGCGGCCTCGTCGTCCTGCGCTCCACCGAGTCCTGGCGCTGGCGCATGTTCACCGACTACACCGTCGGCGGCACGACCCAGACCGTCGTCTCCCACGCGCTGACGCGCGTGCCGGCGGTGTACTCGTTCTCGCCCAACGCCGCCTTCAAGGGCCTGTCCTCGGTCAGCTACGCGCTGACCGGCGAGGTCTTCTCCCCCGCCCCGACCGTCTCCTTCGTGCTGGGCACCTCCACCTTCAACGCCACCTCCGTGACCCGGACCGACGACACGGCGCTCAGCGGCGCGCTGAGCACCCTGACGCGCTCGGTGGCGCGCTACAACGTCGCCGTCGTCAACGCCGACGGGCAGACCGGGGTCCTGGCCAACGCCTTCACCATCGAGCTGCCCCCCGGGCAGGTCTCCATCGTCGACAACCTTTTCCGCCCCTTGAAGGGCGGCAGGGCCGCCATCACGGTGGAGATCTTCGACCCGGGCAACGTCACGATGCGCCTCTACACCGTCGACGGCGGGCTGGTCGCCACCCTCTACGACGGGCCCATGCCCGCCGGCCAGACCACGCTCAACTGGGACGGGCGCACGCCCTCCGGGAACGTCGTGGCCAGCGGGGTCTACCTGCTCCACACCCGCGGGCCGCGCATCGACCTGACCGAGCGCATCGTGGTGATCAAGTGAGGCGGGCCGCCCTGGCCGCCGCCCTGCTGCTCTGCGGCGTCGGCGTCCAGGCGGAGCCGGGGCGGACCGCCGCCGTCTTCGTGCGCCGGGCCATGGGGGCGCGCGCCGCCTCCATGGGCGGAGCCTCCGCCGCCTTGCTCGACCCGGGGCCCGACGCCCCGCAGCACAACCCGGCCGGCTTGGCGCGCCTGTCCCGCCCGGCGTTCTCCTCGTCGTACCTGAACGGCTTCGGCGGGGTCAACCACGGCCACCTGGCCTATGCCCATCCGCTGCCCTTCGGGACCCTGGCGGCCGGCCTGCTCTACTTCAACGCGGGCAAGCTCGAGCTCAACCTCGCCAACGGGCAGCGCGGCACGGTGACCTCGGAGGAGGACTCGGCCTGGACCCTGTCCTGGGGCCTCCCGCTGGCCTGGGGCCTCCACGCCGGGGCCACCTACCGCTACCTGAGGCTGGAGCTGGCCGAGACCGCCAAGGCGACCTCCCACCAGGGCGACGCGGGGCTGCTCTGGAAGACCCCTGTCCCCGGCCTGTCCGTGGGCGCGGCCTACCAGTACTACGGGCGCGACATCGTCTTCGAGGAGGCCGGCGACCCCCCGCCCAAGACCCTGCGCCTGGGCGCCGCGCTGCGCCTGCCGGACCTGGACGTCAAGAAGCTCGACCCCGCCGCCGACCTCGAGGCCTTCGACCTCACTTTGGCGGGGGACGTGGTCAAGACCGTCTTCGAGGACGCCTCCCCCCGCGCCGGGCTGGAGCTGGGCATGACGCCGGCCTTCATGACCCGAATCGCCCTGCGATTCGGCTGGGTGTTCAAGTCCTTCTCGGAGGGGATGACCTTCGGGGCGGGCTTCAAGACCGGCAAGCTGCGTTTCGACTATGGGTACGGGTCGACGCGGGAGATGCGCGGATTGCAGAACATCACCCTCGGATACGAATTTTAGCCCGACTTTAGAGATTAACCGCTCCGCGCCGTGCCGCCTGGGACTGTGTGGACGACGCCCATCTTGAAATCTCTTAAGTCTGGTCAGGCATAGGACCAATAGCCTGACAGCCCTGGGCCCTAAGACCCTCATAAACCGGGGGGCCCTGATGCAAAATCCCCTTATGAGCCGCAGGGTGTCCGCCATCGCCGCCTTAGCCCTCCTGGCCGCCTGCTCCCCCAAGCCGGCCGAGCAGGCCCCGGCCACGGAAGGCTACCGCGCCGAGAGCGCCGGGGGGCGGGAGGAGGCCCCCGTCGACCTGCCCGCCCCCGCGCCCGAGCCCACCGCCGACCTCGGCGCCCAGGGCCCGGCCGGCTCCGGAGCCTCCTTCGCCGCCGACCTGCCCGACGACGGCCGCGTACTCTTCGACGGCGACCGCTCCCGCTTTGGCGGTTCTTCGGCGGTCACCGCCGGCCTGGGCGACAACTCCCGCAAGTGGCAGGCCCTCAAGGGAAGCCTCTCCGCCTCGCGCGGCCGCCGGGCCGCCTACGGTTCCCCGCCCGAGCCGGGCCTGCCGGCCGACGGGTCGGTCCGCCCGGACGCTTCGGTGCCGAACATGCCTCCGGGCGCGGCCGTCGACCTCAACGAGTACCAGAAGTTCCAGCAGAGCATCTACAACACGGTCTACCCCGTCCTCACGCGCCTGGGCTGGAACGCCCGCCAGCGCCGCGGCGGCGCGTCCTACCACACCCCCTACCGCATCACCGTGCACCACACCCAGGGCCACCTCACCCACGGCACGGCCCAGACCGCCCAGGAGCTGCGCAACATCCAGGCCTTCCATCAGGGCCCCGAGCGCGGCTGGGCCGACATCGGCTACCACTTCCTCATAGACGGGGACGGCCTGGTCGCGGAAGGGCGCCCCTCCAACGTGCTCGGGGCGCATGCCGCTGAGGCGAACAACGGGAACCTGGGCATCTCCCTGATGGGGAACTTCGAGGTGCAGCAGGTGCCCGCGCGCCAGATGGACTCTTTGGAGCGCCTGACGGCCTTCCTGGCCGTAAAGTACGGCATCGACGTGCGCAAGCGCGGCTACCTGGAGGGCCACTACCACTGGGGCCCGACGGGCTGTCCCGGCGTGAACCTCAAGGCCCGCCTGAACGACCTGCGCGCCAAGGTCCTCGAGGAAGAGGCCGTCTACGCCGCCGGCGGGACGACGGCCCTGGCCTCCTTCACCCCGCTGGTCGTCAGCCGCCCCGGCTGAGCTAGAACAGCCCCAGCTCCGCCAGGTCCTTCTCCAGACGCGCCGGGGTCTTGAACAGCCTCGCCTGCATGCCGGCCTTCTGCGCGCCGGTCACGTTCTCGGCCAAATCGTCCACGAACAGGCACTCCGCTGCGTCCACCCCCGCCAGGGCGGCGGCGGCGGCGTAGATGGCCTTCTCCGGCTTGCGCGCCCCCGCCTCGAAGGACAGCACGGCGCCCTTCGCCTCGCGCGCGAAGGCGTAGCGCTTCTTGATGTGCTCCCAATGGATGGGGTTGGTGTTGGAGAGCAGGTAGGCCGGGGCCTTCTTGGCCAGCCTGCGGAACACGCCGGCGACCCTCTCGTCGAGCTTGAAGCGCCCGCACCAGAGGCGCCGGAACTCGTCGTAGTCGCCGGCGAAGCCGGTCTGCTCGTGCACCAGGACGTGCAGGGCGGGCCCCGAGAGCCGGCCGCTCTCCACGTCGTCGACGAGCCGGCGCGACCACACCAGGCGCGCCACGCGCCAGGGAGAGCACCCCGCCGACCAGGCGAAGTCCTTGAGCAGGCCCGTCAGGTCGAAGCGGACGAGCACGTTGCCGATGTCGAAGAAGACCGCTCTGACGGGGGGCTGCGCCACGGTAGGCCGCTATCCTAGCGTTTTTTGTATTCTCGCCCAATGACAGAGCTCCCCCCCATCCCCGACCCCTCCGCGCTCGACGCGGCGCTCAAGCTCATGGCCCCCATCATCAGCCACGAGATCCGCAACCCCCTGGCCGTCATCGGGAACTCCGCCTATTTCGTCAAGACCAAGCTCGAGCTGCTCAAGGTCTCCGAGCCAAAGGTCGCCAAGCACCTCGCCCACATCGAGACCGAGCTGCGCCACGCCAACGGCGTCTTGGAGGACATGCTCCTCTACGCGCGCATGAAGGAGCCGGCGCTCTCGGCCACCCCGCTGGGCTCCATCGTGGTCGACGCCCTCTCCGAGCTGCCCGTGCCGTCCGGCACCAAGGTCGAGAACAAGGTGGACGCCAAGGCCGCCAAGGCCATGGTCGACCCCGACCTGGCCGCGCGCTCCATCCGGCACCTGGTGCGCAACGCGCTCGAGGCCGTGGGCTCCAACGGCCTGGTCACCGTCGCGGCGTCCGCGCCCAAGGCCGGTGCCGTCTCGGTCACCGTGACGGACACCGGGCCGGGCTTCGCCCATGAGATGGAGGGCCGCATCTTCATCCCCTTCCAGACCACGCGCCCGCGCGGCATCGGCCTGGGGCTGGCCTACGTGAAGAAGACCGCCGAGAAGATGGGAGGGAAGGCCGAGGCCTCCGCGGCCGGCGCCGCCAAGGCCTGGGTCAAGCTGACCTGGAAGGCGGCGTAGCGCTAGGCCGGCGAGAACCCCAGCGCGCTCGCCATCCAGCCGGCCAGGCGCGCGATGAACCCCTGCGGGGCCTGGCGCGCGGGCTTGGCGTCAATGTCCTTGAGGAACTCCAGGGACAGCCGGTAGGCGTTGGCGTAGTGGGGCAGCGAGAACGCCTTGATGGTGTCGTTGGCCGAGTGGATGATGTCCCAGATGACGTCGAGCGACGCCCCGAAGAGCATCACGCCCAGGACTCCGGCGCGCCGGAACGAGGTGTGGTCCGAGTCCCCGCCCTGCAGGACGATCTCCTTCAAGTCCCGGCCGGTGCGCCGGGCGGTCTCGTTGAGGCGCGCCAGGAGCGACTTGTCCGAGCCGTTCTTCCAGGAGAAGGTGCCGTCCACGCCCAGCGTGTCGAGGTTGAGCATCATGTCGATCTTCTTGAGCTCGGCGCGGGACAGGCTCTCCACGTACTTGTCCGAGCCCACCAGCCCCTCCTCCTCGCGCGAGAAGGCGATGAAGACGAAGTTGGCGTCGGTGTCGAGCTCGCGCAGCGCCTGGTAGAGGTTCGCCACCATCGTGGCGCCGGTCCAGTTGTCGATGGTGCCGGCGCCCTCGTGGACTTTGTCGTGGTGCCCGCCCACGACGATGACCCGGTCGCTGCGGCCCTTCTTGACCACGATGATGTTGTGCGTGCCGCGCCCGGTGTCCTGCAGGCGGATGTCCTCGGGCTTGGCGCCGGCCGCCTTGAAGAGCTCGACCACGACGCGCTCGCGCTCGGGGTTGGTCAGCGGCGAGAGCGCCACGGTCTTGTAGAGGTCCTCGTCGGTGGGGACCCCCTCGACCTGGGAGCGGCCGACGCCCGGAAGAACCGGGCTAGTGCCGCCTCCGCGGTCTTGGGAGCGGCCTGAGACGTTGCCGGCCACGCCCAGGCGGCGGCCCGGGGCGAGGCGCCCCGCCGACCAGAGCCGCTCGGCGCGGGCCGCGAAGGCCTCCGGCCCCTCGACGCCGCGCGCGCCGTCGAAGAGGGCGGCCAGGCGCGCGGGGACGGCCTCGGGCAGGGCGCGGCCGAGGTCCTTGGAGAGCGAGAAGAGGGCGCTGGAGGCCCCGGCGGCCTCGGCGGCGGCGTCGATGCGCTCGGCCAGCGCGCCGCCCTCGGCTCCGGACTGGCGCAGCGCGGAGGTCAGGCGCATGCGGGCGGGCGTGTCGCCCAGGGCGCGGGCCAGGACGGCGGCGGCGGCGGCGGCCTCCGCCTGCGGGGCGGCCTGCAGGGCGGCGGCGGGGAGGGCCAGCGCCGAGCGCGTGAGATATGCGGCGGCGGCCTGGCCGTTCTGAGCGGATTGCGCAGAGGGAAGGGCCGTCAGGGGCAGCGTGGGCGCTAGGAGCCCCTCGGTTCGCCCGAGCTGGGCGCTGAGGCTGGCGATGAAGGAGGCGGGGATGGCCGCGGCGCCGGCGGCGCCGGGGACCCCGGGCGTGCCGGGAACGGGGGCGGCGGCGCGGAAGTTCTGTGCCGCGGCGGGGAGCGCCTGGCACAGGGCCAGGGAAAGGGAGAGCAGCAGGCGCATGGGGGTCTTCATAAGGAGATACTAGCGCCGGTCCGACCGGGCACCTGTGAGGCTAAGGGCCTATGGGGAGGGCGGCATGTGGCCCCGAGGGGCCTAGGCCCGAGGACGGACTTTCAGCCGCATGCCTTCGACGGCCGTCACCACGACCTCGGCCTCGATGCGGACCGGGGCGTCGCAGACGGCGTCCCAGACCTCGCCGCCGACCGCGACCTTCCCCTCGGGGGAAAGGTCGCTCAGGGCGCGCCCCGTCATCCCCACCATGGTCCCGGCCCCCGTGGCCACCTTGCGGCGGAAGGCCCCGTAGACCAGGAACGCGCACAGCCCTGTGACGCCCAGCAGCCCGGCGACGGTGCCGGCGATGACCTCCCAGGCCACCCCGAGGCCGCCCAGCGGCTGCTGGAACAGCATCAGCATGCCGAGCACGGTGGCGGCCGTGCCGCCCAGGGCCAGCAGGCCGTAGCTCGTCACCTTGATCTCGAGCAGGAAGAAGAGCATCCCCGCCATCAAGAGGAGCACCCCGGCATAGCTGGCCGAGAGGGTCTGGAAGGAGTAGAAGGCCAGGAGCAAAGAGACCAGCCCCACGATGCCGGGCAGGATGAGGCCCGGGTTGTAGAGCTCGATCATGAGGCCGCCCGCGCCCAGGCTCATCAGGACCATCGCCACGTTGGGGTCGCTCAGGACGGCCAGCCAGCGCGGGCGGCGGCTCATCGTGACGCGCTCCACCGAGGCGCCGGCCGTGCGCAGCGGGGCCTCCAGGCCGTGGACGCGGCGGCCGTCGGCCCGGCGCAGGACCTCGGCCAGGTCCGCCGCCACGAAGTCCACCACGCCGCGCGCGGCGGCCTCGGAGGCCGGGATGGAGGTGCTCTTCGCCACCGCCTCGAAGGCCCAGTCGGCGTTGCGGCCCCGGGTCTGGGCGATGGACTTGAGGTAGGCCGCCGCGTCGTTGGCGAGCTTCTCGCCCATGACCGGGTCCTCCTTGCCCTTGTCGCCGCCCATGCCGATGGTGACCGGATGGGCCGCCCCGATGTTGGTGCCCGGCGCCATCGCCGCGACGTGGGCGGCCATGGCGATGAAGACGCCGGCCGAGGCGGCGCGCGCGCCGGTGGGCTGGACATAGACCACGACGGGCACGCGGGATGAGAGCTCGGCCTTCACCATCTCGCGCATCGAGGGGTCGAGCCCCCCCGGGGTGTCGAGCTCGAAGACGAAGGCGTCGTAGCCGCCTTCCTCGGCCCGGCGCAGGGACTGCACGAAGAACTCGGCCGCCACGGGGGAGATGACGCCGGAGAACGACGCGGCCAGGACCTTGGGCGCGGGCGCGGACCCCGCGGGCGCGGGGGCGGCCAGGGCGGCGGACAGCAGCGCCGCCGCCAAGCCCATCAGATGCCGCCCATCCGGTTGGGCGGCCAGTAGATGACCCAGGCCTTGCCTTTCACGTACTTCTCGGCCACCGGCCCCCAGAAGCGGGAGTCGCAGGAGCGGTCGCGGTTGTCGCCCATCATGAAGTAGGAGCCCGCCGGGACCTTCACCGGGCCGAAGTTGTCGCGCATCGTGTCGCCGAGCTTGAGGTCGAGCTGGCCGGTCTCCCAGAGCTCCTGGTACTGCGCGGGCGGGGGCACCATGCTCGGAGGCTCCTGGCGGAAGGAGTCCAGGAACTGCGTGTAGGATTCGTCGGTGCGGGCCAGGCCGTTCACGAGGACGTGCCCGCCGCGGACCTCCACCGTGTCGCCGCCCACGGCGACGACCCGCTTGATGAAGTCCTTGGCGTACTGCGAGCCCCCGCAGTGCTGGGACTCCGGGTCGTCGGTGGGGAAGCGGAAGACGATGATGTCGCCCGCCTTGACGGGCCGCATCCGGACCACGCGCTTGTCGGTCATCGGGATGCGCACGCCGTAGACGAACTTGTTGACGAAGAGGTGGTCGCCGATGCGCAGCGTGCTCTCCATGGAGCCGGAGGGTATCTTGAAGGCCTGCACGACGAAGTACATGAGCAAGGACGCCAGGATGACGGCCGAGAACACCGTGTCGGCCCACTCCAGGTCCTCGTTGATGAAGTGGCGCCGCTTCTCGGCCTCCTTCCCCGTGGACCAGGCCCGCCAGAGGCCGAAGGCGCCCAGGAGGACGGCCCCGCCCAGGCCCGCGGCGACCTCGCGGGCCGAGAGGATGCCGGCGGCGGCGCTGACGAAGCGCAGGCGGCTCTCCACGGAGAGGACCAGGATGAGCATGACGGCGAAGCCGGCCAGGCCGAAGAAGAGGGCGTGCCAGGCGGCGGCGCGGCCGCGGGAGTCCAGGGTGCCGTCGGCCGTCCAGCGCCGCGTCAGCCACGCGTAGAGACCCATCCCGACGCCGATCCAGAAGAGCCGTGCTTCCATGAGGTGGATTCTAGGTTATTTAACGCGGCCTGCCGATACGGGAGGGCGGCCAGTAGATGAAGACGGCCTTCCCCTTGACGAAGCGCTCCGGCACGGGCCCCCAGAAGCGCGAGTCGCAGGAGGCGTCGCGGTTGTCGCCCAGGACCAAGGTGGAGCCCGGCGGGACGACGACGGGGCCGAAATGGTCGCGCAGCCCCTCCCCCTGCTCCTGGTCGAGGCGCCCCTCCTCCCAGGCCTTCTGGTATTCGGCCGGGGTCAGGGCCGCGGGCGGCGCCGCGCAGGCGCCGGCCGAGAGGCGCTTGGCCCAGGGCTCGGGGGCCGGGACCCCGCCGACCAGCAGCACGGCGTCCTTGACCTGCAGCGTCTCGCCGGGGAGGCCGACCACCCGCTTGAGGAAGTCCTTGCTGCCCAGGAGCCCGGTGCAGTGCAAGGACGGCCTGTCGTCGGGGAAGCGGAAGGCCAGCAGGTCGCCGCGGCGCGCGGGCCCGAGGCGCCGGGAGACCTTCTCGACCAGCACCCGGTCGCCCGCGCGCAGGGTGTCCTCCATCGAGCCCGTGGGGATGCGGAAGGGCTGCACGAGGAAGGCGGTGACGAAGGCCGCCGCCAGCGCGGCGGCGGCGCCGGATTCGGCCCAGGGCAGGGCCTCGGCCAGGGGGTCGGCCGGGTCGCCCGGCGGGGTGGCCCT
>JACRDU010000094.1 GCA_016218495.1 Elusimicrobiota bacterium | reverse complement strand
CGCTCTGGTGGACGGGGAGCTCGACGGGGCCATCAAGAAGGGCGACAGCGTTCTGGTGGACTTCGACGGGACGAAGCTGGTGGTGAGGAAGTCGGACGAAGGCAAGACGACCAAGCTGGGCGGCTGGGCGCTGGGCGCCGCCGCCCTCGGCCTGGCGGCCCTCCCGGCCGGCGCCTCCCTGGCGCTGGCGGTGGCGGGCATCGCCGCGGCCGTCGGCTACGCCGCCTGGCGGGTGGCGTCCTCCTACTCCGGTCCCCATGGCCGCGCCCAGGCTCCGCCCCTGGCGCGCGTCTGGGCGGTCCGGGCCGTCGTGATGACGGCGGCGTTCCTGGCCGCGGACTGGGCCCTGAAGGCCCTGTTCTTCGGTTCGGGCCTCTTCGTGTTCCACCACATCGTGCCGACGCGCGCCCTGATCATGGCCGCGGCCGTCCCGCTCAACCTGGCCTTCGGGGCCTGGATGCTGTCCCTGGGGCATTCCAAGGCGGCGCCGCTCGAGAAGCTGCGCAAGTTCCGTGAGCGCCACCCCGTCCTCGGAGCCGTCGCCTACGGCCTCCTGCAGGTCCTGGCCTTCCCCTTCACCATCAACGACCAGCGCTACGCCGGAGACCTGGCCGCGAAGCACCCGGCCGTGGCCAAGGCCCTGGGCGTCTTCGTCGTCGCCGCGGCCGCCGTCCTGGCCGGGACGCTGGGCAACGGCCTGGAAGGCCTGGTCAACGCCAAGGTGGTGGACTTCATCCCGGTGGGCCACGGCCGCGCGAACCTGGCCGACTTCCTGGTCTTCCTCGGCATCCCGTTCGCCTGGATGACGCTGGACTTCTTCGGGGCCGCGCGCAAGGCCGTGGCCGCGCGCAAGCCCGCCGTGATGAACTTCGCGAAGTACTACGCGCTGCCGGTCCTGGGCATGCTGACCTTCCTGCTGGCCTCCTCGGCCGGCTACGCGGCCATCCCGCTGCCCGCCATCTACGCCGCGTTCTTCTCCACGCTCTTCGGGGTCGGCATCCTGGGGGCGAACGTGTTCGTCCAGCGCCGCCTGGCCGAGTTCAACGGCTCGCTGCAGGACGGGGTGTTCCAGCCGATGCCGGCGAAGCCGGCCTTCTCGGCGGGCTACCGGCTGCGCCGGGCGGCGGCGGCGCTCCTGGCGTCGTTGGCGGCCCTGCCCTTCGTGGGGAAGGTCGTCTCGCAGCCGAAGCTGTCGGACAAGGACTACGCGGCCCTGGTGGAGCGCTACCGCGGCCGGCTCCCCAAGGTGGTCATCACCGACTACGACGACACCTTCATGGACAACTCGGACGGACGCGGGCTGGTCATCTCCGACGCGCGGCTCAAGCTGCTCGAGGACCTGAAGGCCGCCGGGGTGCGCGTGGCCTTCGCCACCAACCGGCCTCTGACCGGGGGAAGCTATGCCATGAGCGCCATGCTTGTGGAGCGCATGAGCCCCGAGCTGCGCCGGGACTTCATCCTCTCCACCGGCGGCGGGGCGGAGGTCTTCAAGTTCTCGTCCAAGGGCGAGCTCCCCGAGACGCCCTACTTCTCCGGCCCCGCCATCTCGGAGGCGGAGCGGGCCGTCGTGGGCGGCATCATCGCGGCCGAGTCCGCGAAGCTCGGGGTGGACATGGCCCACGCCCGCTCGGACACCAAGCCCTACGAGCACGCCTTCATGTACTCGATGGGCCTGAACGCCGAGAAGAAGGCGGCCATGCCCGAGGCCGAGTGGAAGGCCGCCGTAGCCGAGCGCAACCGCCGCCTCACGGCCGTGTTCGCGGCCCTCGAGAAGGGCCTCAAGAAGGAGGGGCTCGAATTCGCGGCCACCCTCAAGTTCCCGCCGCGCGACGAGCTGGAGCCCTACATCCGGCTCTCGAAATCCACCAAATCCTTCGCCGTGAAGGCCATCCTCGAGGTGGTCGAAGCCGAAGGCAGGCGCGTGGACGCCGAGGACGTGCTCATGCTCGGCGACGACTTCACCGTCCCGGGCTACGACTCGGCCATGCCCAAGGCCCTGCCCGGCGGCACCGCCGTCGCCGTCGGGTCGGCCGCCGACGCACGCATCGGGAACGTGCACCTGCTCGGCGGGGGCCCGGACGCCACCGAGAAGTTCCTGCGCGATATCCTGAAAAAATAAGCACTTTATTCGAAACGAAATGCGCTTGAAAAATAGGCGCAATCTACTGCGCCTGGGCGCAGTTGCGCGCCCGTTCTTTCCAGCATGGAACCAAACCAGGTCTCCGCGCGTACTAGCATGGGGTCGTTTGGGAGGCGTCCATGCATGGTTTCTCTCCGGTCGGGATGACAGACGAAGAATTGCTGGGGGAACTGAGGCGCATCGTCGGGCAGGAAAGGGAGAATACCGTCAGCGTTCTGCGGCTCCTGGCGGAGGTCGACAGGCGGCGCTTGGTCGACAAGACCAGCACGCCGTCTTTGTTCGTCTACTGCGTCAAAGAGCTGGGATATGCCGAAGGGGCCGCATACCGCCGCATCCGGACCGCCCGCTGCGCCCGTCAGTTCCCGCGCATCTATGCCTTGCTCAGGCGCGGCAGAGTCTCCCTGACCACGGTCTCGCTGCTCGCCCCGCATCTCAACCGGGACAACTATCGGCGCCTGCTGCGTGAGGCCTCAGGGATGACTCGCTATGAGGTTGAGCGCCTGGTCGCCGGCTTGGACCCTAAGCCGGAGACGCGGGAGCGCATCCGCCCCCTAGGACCCGGCCGCCCCATCGTCCCGACAGCGGCAGCAGCGGCCGGCGAGGCCGATGACCTCTTCTCCGCGCTCGCCGCGACGCCGGAACCGGGGCTGCCGGCTCCCTGGCAAGACCCTCAGCCCGCCCGGGTCGAGTTCCGCTTCACCGCCGATGAATCATTGCTCGACAGGATTCGCCGGGCGAAGGAAGTCCTCTGGCATAAGTACCCGGCCGGGAGGCTGGAGGACATCGTCGGGGAGGCCGTCGAGGCCCTCCTGGAGAGGCGCGATCCAGCCCGGCGCTATGGGCGGCTCAAGAGACGCCGCGCGGCCCGCGTCCAGGCGGCCCACTAGGCCGGGCGCCCCAATAGCCCCGGTGCAGGCCGGCACAGTGGGGCTTCCGCCCCACTAGAGCCCTGGGCCCACGGGTCCGTGGGCCGATATACGCCCCGGCCTTGGGCCCTATGACCCGTACAGGAATCGGCCCGGCGGGACTACCATAGAGCCTCGCCGTGCGGACGGAGGTGGCCGCGGGGCGTGCATCACGGAGGCCTCATGACGCGCACACTCTCACACCTCAAGTCCGGGCTAGCCGCGACCCTCGCCGCGGCCCTCATCGTCGTCTCGCCCGGCCTAGGCTGCTACGACGCCCTGGCGCAGTTCGTCGCCGCGACCTCCGCCGGCCGCGCAATCACCGTCGTCCCCGCCGGTCAGGCCGGGGTCGTGCGCACCGCACCCGTCGCTTTGGCCCCGTCAGCGGTCTCCTTCACCCCGTCTTTGCCTGGTTCCCTGGCGGCGCCCAGCGTTCTGCCGACGGCCGTCCCGAGCGTCGCCGCCCCTGCCGCGGCCGTGTCGGCCGCCGTCCGGACTCCCGCCGCCCGCGCCGCGTCCCCCGTCGCCTCCGCCGTCGCCGCCATGACCCCGGTCTCCGCGCAGGCGCAGCCGGGCTCCCAGGCGGCCCCTTCCTTTAAGAGCATGCTGGCCGCGCCCCGGACCGTGGCCCTGCCCGCCGTGGAGGTCGCCGCCATGCCCGCCGGCCAGGCCCGCTCGGCCGGCGCCGCGATGATGGACGCCGTGCTCGGCATCCGGGCCTCGCGCTCCGCCGCCGAGCCCGTCGCCGCCGGACAGGCCCTCGGGCGGGTGTCGGCTGCCGCGCGGCTGGCCGCCAACGGCGTCACTGAGGCGGCTCCCGGCAAGATCTCCCCGGCGCTGGAGAAGGTCCTGGAATCCGCCAAGCGCTACGAAGTCTCCGTCAGGCTGGTCCCCGGGACCCCGGTTTCCGCGGAAGACCAGCTGGTCTATTACCTCTCCAGGCTGGAGGGGGTCTCCTACAGGTACGACCGCGGGACTTCGCTCATCTCCGTCTCCGGAATCACCGGCCGCGACATCCGCGTCATCGCGGGATTCCCCGCGGTCCGCTTCATCTCCTCGGCGGAGACTGTCGCCGCCCCGGCGTCCAACGGGGTCTCCGAGGCCGCCCCGCAGGGCGCCGCCTCCAAGGCTCTGGGCTTCGTCAAGGCCGTAGCCGCCGTGGCCGTCGCCGGCGGGGCGGTGTTCGGGCTCCACACGGCCGCCGCCGTCTTTTTGCCCGCCGTCTTCGGGGTCACGCCCATCGTGGCCGTCTGGGCGGTGAGCTCCGGGCTCCTGCTGCTCCCCGCGGCCCTCTACGCGCGCTACCGCTTGGCCAAGCGCGACTCCCCGCGCCTCAAGGGCGTGAAGCTGGCCCTGGACCTGACGATGGGGGCCTTCCTCGGCGCCGTCGCCGTGGCCCTGCCTCAGGTCGTCACGGGCGCGGTCCTCTCGACGCCGATGCTCGGCCTGGCCGCCCTGGGCGGGCTGGGCTTCGCGGCCGCCGCCGCCGCCAAGGGCGAGGGCGCGGGCGGGATCTTCAACGCCATCGCCGCCTGGGGGGCCTTGAACCTGCTGGCGCCGCTCTTCGGCACGGTAGCGGCCGCCCCCCTGACCTTGGGGGCCTTCGTCGGCCTGGCCGCCCTGCCGGCGCTGACCACCATCGCCTTCTTCCTCGGCCGCATCATCGCGGCCGCCGAGTCGGGGCGCCCCTTCGCGGTGCCCGGCTCCACCCAGCAGATCCGCTTCCCGTCCTACACCTGGGTCATGACCGGCGTCGTGTTCGCCCTGCTCACCGGCTACAGCCCGGTCTGGACGAACGCCGCCTTCGCCGCCTGGATGTTCCTGGGCCAGACCCGGCTCTTCAACTACCTCTTCGCCGGAGCCGCCGCGTGGGCGATCTTCAGCGGGCTGGGCGCGCCGGTCACTTTCCTCGTCATAGCCTTCGCTCCCGAGCGCGCGGCCGCCGGCATGGAGTGGCTGCTGGGCAAGCTGCTGCCGCGCGGCGAGCCGGCCCCTTCGACCAAGGCCGCTCCCATCAAGGTCTCCTCGGAGCCCTCCGAAGGGCGTTGGCCGGAGTTCCACTTCTGGCTGAAGACCGGGCTGGCCATCGGGGCCCTGCTCTTCCTGGGCGCCGGGATGAGCGCGACGGTGTTCGGCTTCACGAAGTTCGCCACGAACCTCGGCATCGCCGCCGTCTTCTCCCTGATCCCCTTCCTCTTCGCCAAAAAGATCATCAAGGCGGTCATGAAGGCCACCCCGATGGATGAGGCCCAGGACCCCGAGGTCTACGGCATCATGCGCGAGCTGCGCGAGCGCATCAACAAGGAGCGCGCGGCCAAGGGACAGAAGCCCATCCCGATGCCGGAGATGGTGAACGTCCCCATGCCGGTCCCCAACGCCTTCGCGACCGGGCGCTCCCCGTTCAGCGCGATGGTGGGCGTCACGGCCGAGATGAAGGACATGACGCTGAATCCCGAGCGCACCCGGGCGGCGATGATCCGCCTGATGTACGCGTCCGACCCGAACTCCAAGCAGTTCCTGGTCTTCCGGCGGGCCATCCGCGGCTCGATCAGCGGCATCGCCGAGAACGCCGGGCCGCAGGAGATCGTCCGGGTCCTGCAGACCGCGGACCGGGCCCAGCTCAAGGCGCTGGGCGTGCGCGCCCTGCGCGGCGTGATGGGCCATGAGTTCAACCATGTGATGCACCGGGACATGCTGCTGGGCTCCATCGCCGGCACGATCGCCTCGGGCATCTCGTTCTCCTCTTACGGCGTGCTCTGGGCCGTGGGCCATGCCCAGGCCCTCTTCGCTCGCCTGTGGGCCAAGCTGACCGGAAAGGGCAGGGCGCCGCAGGGGACGACCGGCTCCTACAGGGGACCCCGGGCCACGGTGAAGCCCGAGGCGTCCTTCGAGCCCATCCGGCCCCAGGCCGTCGAGCCGGTGTCGGCCGCCGTCGCCGTCCAGTCCCTGTGGGGGCTGGTGAAGATCTTCGCGGCCCTCTGGGGCCCGGTGCTGGCCACGGTCCTCAGCATGGCCTCCTCGCGCACCCGCGAAGGGCACGCCGACGAGGGCGGGGCGTTGCTGACCGAGGACCCGGAGTCCCTGGCGCTGGGCCTGGGGATGCTCATCACCTGGCAGATGCCGGCCGGCTTCACCCTGCGCAAGGAGCTGCTGCCGATCATCGCCAGCCAGGCCCATGTGATGACCGTCAACCCGCTCGAGCAGCTGCGCAACGCGGGGCAGCTGCCGAAGCTCGACGCGATCACCCGGGCCCTGGTGGGCCGAGAGGACGACTTCTTCTTCAACCTCTTCATCACCCATCCGGACACGATGCTGCGCATCGAGCGCCTCTACCGGATGGCCGAGGCCCTGGCGGCCGGCAAGAAGCGCTGACCCTGGCCCCTACCGCAAACGGGGTAGATGTGCCATAATCGGGCCTGGAGCGCCGATTGAAACGCATCCTCGTCGTCGACGATGACCGTCTGATGGTGGACTTCATCAGCGAGTGCCTCAAGCGGGCCTCGTTCGTCGTGGAGAACGCCTTCAACGGAACTGAAGGTCTGGCCAAGGCGCGGTCCTTCGCCCCGGACCTGCTGGTGCTCGACCTGATGATGCCGGACATGCACGGCTTCGACGTCTGCGAAGCCCTGCGCCGGGACCCCGCCTTCGCGGGCCTGAAGATCCTCATCTCCTCGGGGAAGGCCTATGAGGTGGACAAGAAGGCCGCCAAGCGCCTCGGGGCCGACGAGTACATAACCAAGCCCTTCACCATTGACCAGCTGATGACAGCGGTGAACGGCCTCATTGGGACATGAGCGCGCCCCGCGTCGAGTTCTGGGGGACGCGCGGCTCCATCCCCTCTCCGGGCCCGAAGACCCTGCGCTACGGGGGGAACACCTCCTGCGTCTGCATCCGCTGGGACGACGAAGTCCTCATCTGCGACGCCGGCACCGGAATCCGGCCGCTGGGGTTCCATCTGGCAAATTCCGGGGCGCCGACCTCGGGCCATGTCTTCATCGGGCACACCCACTGGGACCATATCCAGGGGTTCCCTTTCTTCTTCCCGGCCTACCTGCCCAAGAACAAGTGGGCCATCCACAGCGCCAAAGGGGTCGGGGACAGCTTCGAGGCCATCTTCAAGCGCCAGATGGGGATCAACTACTTCCCGGTCGAGGTGGGCGACATGGCGGCCCGGCTCGACTTCACCCAGATCACCGGGCATCCCTTCGAGGCCGGGCCGGTCAAGGTCTCCACCATCTACACCAACCATCCCGGCATCTGCGTCGGCTACCGCTTCGACATGGCCGGCAAGTCGGCCGTCTACCTGACCGACCACGAGACGCACTGGACCCATATGGGGCGCAGCGAGTACTCGGAGCGCCTCGATCGGGAAGTGGCGGATTTCTGCCGCGGCGCCGACCTGCTCGTCTGCGATTCCCAGTACACCGACGACGAGTACGAGAAGAAGCGGGGCTGGGGCCACAGCCGGTGGCGGGATACGGCGGCGCTGGGCGTGTCCGCCGAAGTCAAGCGCCTGGCGCTGTTCCACCACGATCCCGAGCGTTCCGACGACGACATCGACGCCTTCGTGGGAGATGCGCTCGAATTCCTGGGCAAGTCCAAGTCCCCCATCGAGGTCTTCGCCGCTCGCGAAGGGCAGGCGGTCGAGTTATAGCCGCCTTTATGACTGCAATCATTGACGCTTCCTCGAACCTCGGGCATCATGCCCGGCGGTGCTCGGATTCCTTAGCTCGTTAAGCATTTGCCGCCATGTCCCGAAATCGGAGATAGCTCGGGTCGCCGCCCTTTGCCGGCGGCGCAGTTTGGCCGCTGCCGAGGGAATCGACGAATCCGACGGGGCGTGGCTCTGGATCGTCCGACAGGGCGTCTTGGGGGTCTTCGCCCATTCGCCGGAAGGGGGGACTTGCGCCGCCGAGATCCTCGAGCCCGGGGACATGTTCGGGGGCTGCCTGTGCGCCTGCCGAAGTTCGCTTGGGCGCGCGCATTGCGAGGTCCGGGCGTTGATCCCGTCCGACCTCGTCGGGGTGCCCGATGAAGCGGTGCGCGGCTGCCTTGCCGAGCATCCCGGCGTGACAGAGGCGATTCTGGCCGCCCAGGCGGGCCGCCTGCTGCGGGCGGTGGAGATGTCCGCTTCGAGGTCCGATTCGCCGAAAGGACGCCTCCTGCACTTCATCCTGCGATTGGATTCCCTTGTGGGGCCGGTCATCCCTTTGAAGCGTCGGGAGCTCGCGGCCGCTCTGGGTCTGAGCACCGAGACTATAATCCGGGCTATGAGCCCGTACGTGCGTCGCGGGCTCCTCAACTCGCGGCGCGGGGGAGTGACGGTCGTGGACCGCCAGGCCCTCCGGCGGGCCGCCGCGGCTCTATGACGCCGGGGCCGGGCGGAGTCCGGACTTCCCGTCCGGGCCTGGTTCGGGTTGCAGTCTCCATCGGGGCCGCGGTCTTCCTGGGTTTTTTCGGAATGCTGGCGGTCGCCCTCGGGGCTTTGGCCGATTCGCGCATTGACGCGGTCTTGGTCAATGAGGCCGGCAGGCAGCGCCTGAGATCTGAACACCTCGCCGTCGAATTCGCCCTCCCGCGACCATTAGGTCCCGCTGAAAGGCGGGAGGCGGCTGATATCGCCTCCTCCTTTTCGCGGACCCTGGAATTGCTGGAGCGGGGAGGAAGGCTGGGGCGGCACAGCCTCCCAGCCCCGTCGCAGGAGGTGGCCTTCCGTTTGGCCGAAGTCCGCAAGCTCTGGGAGGCGGTCGAGCCGGGCCTCACCGAGCCGTTGGGGCCGCCCGCGGCCGCCCTGTCCTCGCTGCCGGCCGCATGCGAGCAAGTCGTGGAGGCGATTCAGGCGCGGTTTCTCGCCTCGCATCGGCGCGTCAAGCTTCTGGCTTGGGCCTTGACCCTGGTGTCCATCGCAGGCTGGGGCCTGGCGGTCGTTCTCTTGCGGCGGCATTTCTTCTCTCCTTTGATGTCGCTCCGGGACGGGCTCGAAGGCATGGTCGCGGGGCGCTTTCCCCGGCTCATGGTAGCGCCCGGAGTTCCCCGGGAATTAGCTGCCGCATTGGAGGCCTTCAACGTGGCGGCGGCCCGTTCGGAGATTTTCACATCCGCCGTCGAGCAATCCGCGGAGTCCGTGCTTGTCACGGATTCCGACGGCGTCATCCTCTACGCCAACCCGGCCTTCGAGGTATTCACCGGCTGGAAAAAGGAGGATGTGTTGGGCAAGACCCCCCGGGTCTTGAAATCGGGATTCCATCCCCCGGAATTCTATAAGCGCCTCTGGGACGAACTGTCCGCTGGACGGCGATTTCGCGCCCGTTTTTCCAACAGGAGCAAGGATGGGCGGACGATTGTCGAGGAAAAAGTGGTTTTCCCAACGCTCGGCGCGGCGGGAAAGACCCTTTTCGTTTCGCTCGGCCGAGACGTGACGGAGGTCGAGCGCCTCGGCCGCGCATTGGAAATCCTGTTCACGGAGACGGCCCGCGAGACCGGCCCCAGGTTCTTTGAGGTCCTGGTCGAGAAGGCCGCGCGCTCTCTCGCTATCGACTGCGTCATAGTATCGGCGGCGGCCCCTTCCGGGCGGGAGGCCATCCCGCAGGCCTTTTGGGCCCCCGGGGGCCTGGTAAAGGCCGACCGCTACAGTCTGCGGGGGACGCCGTGCGAGCGCGTGTTGGGAGGGGAGGAAGTGGCCGTTTCCGACGATGTGCAAGTCCTATTCCCTCACGACGAGGTCCTCAAGGAGCTCAAACTGAGGGCCTATTTCGGCGTGCCCGCCGTATCGTCCGGGGGGCGCGTCCTGGGCCACATCGCCGTCATGCATTCCGAGGCCCTGGGAGCAGGGAAGGAGGTGATGCGGCTGCTTCGTCTGTTCTCGCTGCGGGTCGCTGCCGAGATGGAGCGCGCCCTAGCGGAGAAGTCCCTTGCCGAGAGCCGCGAGGAGGCGCTGCTGCTCCAAAAGCAGCAAGCCCTCGGGCACATGGCGACCGGGATCGCCCATGATTTCAACAATATCCTGAGCATGGTCGGGGGGGCTGCCGATCTCCTGTCCTTGAGCGGGCAGCTCGATCCCGATTCCCGCCGAGACCTGGACGCTATTCGGGATGGCGTCCGCCGCGGCGCGGCCCTCACCGGACAGCTCGTAGCGTTCTGCCGTTCGCGGCCGTCCCAGCTCGGGCCCGTCGACGCCTGCGCGGTCGTGGCCGGGGTTGGGGATATGTTGGGGCGGTTGATGGGTTCCAGAATCCGCGTCGAGTCCGAGCTCCCCGACTCTCCAACATTCGTCCTGGCTGACGGGGTCCTCCTTGAGCAAATCCTGCTCAACCTCGCCGTGAACGCGCGTGACGCGATGCCGAAGGGGGGGGGGGTCTTCAGGATCGCCGTGAGGCCGGAGAAAGACGGCAAGGTCGAGGTCACCGTTTCCGACAACGGGACAGGGATGCCTCCGGAGGTCAGGTCACGGGTGGGGGACGCTTCTTCACCACAAAAGCCGACGGGAAGGGCACCGGGCTGGGACTTTCCACAATCAAGGACATAGTCAACCGCTGCCGGGCCGACTTCAAGATTGAAAGCGAGGTCGGCAGGGGCACGACCTTCTCCTTCGAATTCTCCTCCGCCCATCCGACGCCGGTGCCGGTGATGAAGCCGCACGGCTGGCCCGCGGGGGCAGCAGTCCTCGTCGTCGACGACGACCCCGAAGTCCTGCGCGTGGCCTGCCGGTTCCTTGAGACGGCCGGCTTCCGGGTCGTCGGCGCCTCCAGCCGACAGGAGGCGGAGGCCAGAGCTTCCGCTGGTCTCGCCCTCGCCGTAGTTGACATCGACCTGGGCGCCGAGGACGGGGGCGATGTCGTCGCCAGGCTCAGGGAACGGTGTCCTGGAATTCAGGTCCTTTTCATCTCCGGGCGAAGCGGACAGCCCTGTGACGGGGCCGCGTTCCTGCCCAAGCCCTTCACGCGGCAGGCCCTGCTGGATGCGGTCGCGGAACTGCTCGCGTCTGCCCGCTGAAGGCACAGCGTTGCAAATCCCAAAGTGTTAGAATCACGGAAACCCCTATGAAACCCTGCGAGCGAATCAGAAAGACCTCCGTCGGCAAGAAGCAGGTCGTGGCCTTGACCGGATTGGCCCTGGTCGGCTTCTTGGCCACTCACCTGGCCGGCAACTTCCTCATGTTCAAGGGCGCCCAGGCCTTCGACTCCTATGCCGAGTTCCTGGAGCACCAGACCCTGCTGCCTCTTGCCGAGTTGGGCCTGCTGGCGTTCTTCCTGGTCCACATCGTCTGGGGGCTCAAGGTCTTCATCGAGAACCGCCGTGCCCGGCCCCAGCGCTATGCCGTCGAAGCCTCCACCGACGCCTGGCCTTACGCCGCGCGCTGGATGGGCTACAGCGGGGTCCTGACCTTGGTCTTCTTGGTGGTCCACGTCGCCACCTTCAAGTTCATGGGCCCGGAGGAGGGGCCGGAAGACAGCATCTTCGCGTGGGTCATGTTCAATTTCAAGAACCCGCTCTATTCGTTCTTCTATGTCGGGTGCATGGTCTCGCTGGCCATCCACCTGAGCCATGGCATCAAGAGCGCATTCCAGACCCTGGGGGTCAACGACCCTCGCCTGACCCCCTTCATCGAGAGGGCCGGCGTGGCGGTGGCCCTGGCCCTGACGGCCGGGTTCGCATCGCTGCCCATCTGGGCGCTGACGAAGGGGGGCTGACATGGACGCCAAGAACGTGCTCGACGCCAAGGTCCCCGAAGGCCCCCTCGAGAAGAAGTGGGAGAAGCACCGCTTCGACCTGAAGCTGGTCAACCCCGCCAACAAGCGCAAGTACGACGTGCTGGTCGTCGGGACCGGCCTGGCCGGGGCGTCGGCCGCCGCCTCGCTGGCCGAGCTCGGCTACAACGTCACCGCGCTCTGCATCCAAGACAGCCCGCGCCGCGCCCACTCCATCGCGGCCCAGGGCGGCATCAACGCGGCCAAGAACTACACCAACGACGGGGACTCCGTCTGGCGCCTCTTCTACGACACGGTGAAGGGCGGCGACTACCGGGCCCGGGAGGCGAACGTCCACCGCCTGGCCGAGGTCTCGGTCAACATCATCGACCAGTGCGTGGCCCAGGGCGTGCCCTTCGCCCGGGACTACGGCGGCTTCCTCGACAACCGCTCCTTCGGCGGGGCGCAGGTCTCGCGCACCTTCTACGCCCGCGGTCAGACCGGCCAGCAGCTGCTGCTCGGCGCCTACGGGGCGCTCTCGCGCCAGATCGAGAAGGGCTCGGTCCGGATGCTGGCGCGCCGGGAAATGCTCGACCTGGTCGTGGTCAACGGCCGCGCCCGCGGCATCGTCGCGCGGAACCTGGTCGACGGGAAGATCGAGCGCTACTCGGCGCACGCCGTGCTGCTGTGCACCGGCGGCTACGGGAACCTCTTCTTCCTCTCCACCAACGCGGCCAACTGCAACGTCACGGCGACCTACCGGGCCTATCGCCGCGGCGCCTTCTTCGGAAACCCCTGCTTCACCCAGATCCACCCCACCTGCATCCCGGTGGCGGGTGAGCACCAGTCGAAGCTGACCCTGATGTCCGAGTCCCTGCGCAACGACGGGCGCGTCTGGGTGCCCAAGAAGGCCGGCGACGTCCGGGCGGCCAACGACATCCCCGAGGCGGACCGGGACTACTATCTGGAGCGGCGCTATCCCTCGTTCGGCAACCTGGTCCCGCGCGACGTGGCCTCGCGGGCGGCCAAGGTCGTCTGCGACGAGGGCCGCGGCGTCGGCCCCACGAAGCTGGCGGTCTACCTGGACTTCCGCGACGCCATAAAGCGCGTCGGCGCGGACACCATCCGCGAGAAGTACGGGAACCTCTTCGACATGTACCACCACATCACCGACGAGGACCCCTATCAGGTGCCGATGCGCATCTATCCCGCCGTCCACTACACCATGGGCGGCCTGTGGGTGGACTACAACCTGATGTCGACCGTGCCGGGGCTCTTCGTGCTCGGCGAGGCGAACTTCTCCGACCACGGCGCGAACCGCCTCGGGGCCAGCGCCCTGATGCAGGGCCTCGCCGACGGCTATTTCGTCATCCCCGCCACTCTGGGCGGCTACCTGGCTTCGGGCGGCCTGGACGCGGTCTCCACGGGCGCTCCCGAGTTCTCGGCGGCCGAGGCGTCGGTCACCGAGCGTACGAACCGCCTGCTGAAGGTGGACGGGAAGCGGACCGTGCTCGAATTCCACCGCGACCTGGGCCGCCTGATGTGGGACTACTGCGGCATGGGCCGCAACGAGGCGGGGCTCAAGAAGCTCCTGACCGCCATCCCCGAGCTGCGCGAGCGGTTCTGGAAGGAAGTCCGGGTGCTGGGCGGAAACGAGGAGTTCAACCAGGCCCTGGAGCGGGCCGGCCGCGTGGCAGACTACCTCGAGTTCGCCGAGCTGATGGCGCTCGACGCCCTCGAGCGCAAGGAATCCTGCGGCGGGCACTTCCGCGAGGAGTCCCAGACCCCCGACAACGAGGCCAAGCGCGACGACGAGAACTTCGCGCACGTGGCCGCCTGGGAGTTCAAGGGCGACGGGAAGGCGCCGGTGCGGCACGTCGAGCCGCTCAAGTTCGAGCACGTGAAGCTCACCCAGCGGAGCTACAAGTAGAGGCCCTATGAGCGGCACACTGAACGTCACCCTGAAGATCTGGCGCCAGAAGGACGCGTCCGCCCCTGGCGCCTTCAAGACCTATGAGGCCCGCGACGTGTCGACGGAGATGTCCTTCCTGGAGCTCCTCGACGTGGTCAACGAGGACCTGCAGAAGAAGGGCGAGGAGCCCGTGGCCTTCGACCACGACTGCCGGGAAGGGATCTGCGGCATGTGCTCGCTCGTCATCAACGGGCGGCCCCACGGCCCCGACAACGGCAAGACCACCTGTCAGCTGCACATGCGCCGCTATAAGAACGGCGACACCATCACGGTGGAGCCGTTCCGCGCCGCGGCGTTCCCGATGGTCCGCGACCTGGTCGTCGACCGCGGGGCGCTCGACGCCGTCATCCAGGCGGGCGGCTACGTGTCGGTCAACACCGGCTCCGCCCCCGACGCCAGCGCCGTCCTGGTCCCCAAGCACAAGGCCGAAGAGGCGATGGACGCCGCGGCCTGCATCGGCTGCGGGGCCTGCGTGGCGGCTTGCCCGAACGCCTCGGCCATGCTGTTCACCTCGGCCAAGGTCTCCCAACTCGCCCTGCTCCCCCAGGGAGACCCCGAGCGCGAGCGGCGCGTCCTCAAGATGCTGGACATGCACGACGCCTCGGGCTTCGGGAACTGCACCAACGAGTACGAGTGCGAGAAGGTCTGCCCCAAGGAGATCAAGGTCTCGCACATCGCGCGTCTCAACCGCGAGTTCCTGCGCGCCGTCCTCTGCGGGCCGGAAGAGGCGAAGGCCTCCGCCGGCTAGCCTTCCTGCCGGTAGAACCGGTGGACCCCGCCGGAGCGCCTCAGCCCGGTCAGGGTCAGTTCGCCCCCGTCGCGCTTGAGCTCGACGAGCAGGTGGGAGCCCGGTCCCATACCTTCCCAACCCAGGTCCTGTTCAGGAACCAGGTCGAGCAGGACGAGCCGCGAGACCGCGTAGAGCCTCCCGGCGAAGCGGCGTGGATGTTCCTGGTAGCGCTCCGTCGTAGTGACCCGGTAGCCGCCCGAGCCGTCGGGCGAGAAGACGAGCGTCTCGGCGGACCAGGTCCTTTCGCCGCCTGGAGCGGGGACCTGGAGCGGCGCGTAGACTCCGGCCAGCCCGGGGTCGAAGACCGGGCGGCCCGGCGGGGTGAAGGGCTGGGCGCCGATGAGCAGCCCGGCCAGCATCGCTCTGACCGCGCCGAAGAGCTTGTTGAACGAAGCGATCTCCATGCCGCCAATATGGCGTACGGTTGGGTCATGCCTGTTTCGTGCTGGCAAGGGCCGGGTAAAGGCAGCCCGGCCGGACGCTCTTCCCGCGCATGGACTTTCCTGCTAAGAATATGAGGTGACCGCCGTCGCTTTCCTGCACGACCTGACGGTCGTGCTCCTCGCCGCCGCGGCCGGGCTCCTGGTATTCAGGAGGCTCGGACAGCCGCCGGTGCTCGGCTACATCGCCGCGGGGGCCCTGGCCGGGCCGCTCGTCACCGACGCGGCGACCATCGAGGCGCTCTCCGAGGTCGGGGTCGTGTTCCTGCTCTTCGCGCTGGGCGTCGAGTTTAACCTCAAGCGGCTGGCCGCCGTCGGCGCGCGGGCCCTGGTGGCGGCCGCGGTGGAGGTGTTGGCCGTCTTCTTCTTCGCGCGCCTGGCGGGCGCGGCGCTGGGGCTGTCCGCGCTGGGCTCCCTGCTGGTGGCGGCGGTCTGCGCGCTGGCCTCCACGGCCATCGTCGCGCGCTCCCTGCTGAGCCGCGCCGGAGGGGGCGGCTGGATGGAGCTGGCCTCGGGGGTCCTCATAGCGGAGGACATCCTGGCCGTGGCGATGCTGGCCTTCTTCGCCTCCGCCGCCTCCTTCAGCGGGGACGCGGTCAGCTCGGTGGCGCGGGAGCTGGCGCGGCTCGGGATGCTGGCGACCGTGGTCCTCGTCGCGGGGCTGCTGATCCTGCCGCGCATCATGCGTCTGGTGGAGCGCTCCGGGATGAAGGAGGTCCGTACGCTCGTCATCGTCGGGACCTGCTTCGCGCTGTCGCTGCTGACCAGCTCGCTGGGGTTCTCCTCGGCGCTGGGCGCCTTCCTCGCCGGCGCGATGATGTCGGAGACGGCCGCCGCCACCCGCCTGCGCGAGGTGGCCGAGCCGTTCAAGGACGTGTTCGGCTCCATCTTCTTCGTGTCGGTCGGGCTCCTGCTCGACGGGGCCTGGCTGCGCGAGAACTGGCAGGGCGCCGCCCTCTTCTGCCTGGCGGTGGCCGCCGCCCGCGCCGCGGCGAACGGCCTGGCCTTCGCCGCGGTCGGGTCCGACCCTGTCTCCAGCGTCCGGTCCGCCGCGGCCCGCCTGCCCATCGGGGAGTTCTCCTTCATCCTGGCCCGGCTCGGCGACGAAAAGGGGATGACGCCCTTCCCGTTGTTCCCTCTGACGGTGGCGGCCTGCGTGGCCACGACCTTCTTCTCCGGGGTCTTGAACGATGCGTTCCATGAGGCCCCCGAGCGCGCCGAGCGTCTGGTGCCGGGCGCTGTGAAACGCCTCCTCGAGGAGTACGGCGGCGCCCTGCGCCGCCTGCAGGTTCCCCGCCAGGCGGAGCTGGTGTTCAACCTGGTCAAGCCCTCGCTCATCCAGATCGCCCTGAACCTGCTCGGCCTCTCCGGCGTGTTCCTCGCGGCGGACTCCTTGAAGGAGCGTGTGGCGTTCGAAGCGACCCTTCCGGGGACGGTCTGGGGCGTCACCGCGCTGGTCACCCTGCCGTTCCTGATGGCGCTCTGGCGCAAGAGCCAGGCCGTGGCGCTCATCCTGCTGGAGGCGCTGACCAGCGGGGGTGGAGACGACCGGCCTCCGGCCGAGGCGCGTCCGGGGCTGACCCGCATCATCCTCTCGGCCGCCACCGTGCTGGTCGCCTGGTGGTACCTAAGCCTGAGCCTTCCGCTGCTCCCGCCGGGCCCGGCCGCGCTCGCCCCGGTGGCAGTCATATTCCTCGCGGGAATCCTGCTCTGGCGCGCCGCCAACAAGCTCTACGCCCGCATGCAGGCCGCCCTGCGCGAGACGCTGGCCCGGGCCGACGCCGAGCCCGGGGCGGGCCTGGCCATCGTCTCCCACCTCGTGGAAGAGGGGGGGGAGGTGAAGGTGGCCACCCTGCGCCTGTCGGACAAGGCGAAAGGCCTGGGGGCCAGCCTCGGGGAGCTGGACCTGCGCGCCAAGACGGGGGCGAGCATCCTGCAGATAAACCGCGGCGGGCATGCCCGGGTCTCCCCGTCGGCGCAGACCCGCCTGAAGTCCGCCGACGAAGTCATCCTCGTGGGGACCGTCGAGCAGCTGGCCCAGGCCCGCGAGCTGATCGGCTAGCTAGGCGGCGTCCTGACGGGCCTTGAGGAAGCGGGCCAGGGCGATGCTGGAGATGAAGACCCCGGCCGAGACGGCCAGGACCCTGGGGTCGGACAGGGACCCGCCGAAGAGCGAGAAGGTGACGGTGCCGGGGAGCACGCCGAGCGCGGTGCTGGCGGCGTAGGGGCCGAAGGGGATGCCGACCAGCCCGCAGGCGAAGTTGACGGGGTCGTAGGGCAGCAGGAGCAGGCGGAGCATGAGCGCCGACATGATGGGGGCCGCGCGCAGGCGCTCCTCGGCCTTCTTCATCCAGGGGCCTTCGTGCGTCGAGACCCACTCCCGGCCCAGCCAGCGCGCCAGGCCGTAGGCGGCCCAGCCGCTGAGGTTGATGCCGATGAGGGCCCAGAGCATGCCCATCCAGGGGCCCCAGATGAGGCCGGCCGCCAGGACGAACGGGGAGGCGGGGACCAAGGTGGCGGAGCGCAGCACGAAAAGGAGCAGATAGAGCGCCGGCCCCCAGGGGCCGGCCGCGCCGACGAAGGCGCGCAATGCGTCGGGGAGCTCGCGCAGCGGGAGCCCGCTCTGCCGCCAGAGGTAGAATCCCCAGACCGCCCCGAGCGCCCAAGCCGCTATGAAGCCCGCGCGCAGGAGGTTCTTGCGCGAAGCCGTTCCATGGGTCATGGCTTCTCCGCCGTCATCTCGAAATCGTAGCCGAATTCGCAGGAGGGGACGCGCCACAGGCGGCGCCAGCGCGCCTTGAGCCGGTAGGCCGTCCAGCTCGGAGGCGGGGGGAGCGACTCCAGCAATTCGTTCAGAGGCAGGTCCTGGTCGCCGTCGGGTGCCGTCGGTGCCAGCGGGGTCAGGAAGGCCCGGTAGGCCCCGGGAGTCCAGCCGCGGGCTTTGGCGCCCAGCTTGAAGTGGAAGTTCGACATGCTCAGCAGCCTGAGCCCGGCGCGCTCGACCAGCGCGCGCAGGGCCCGGCCGGACATGAAGAAGAGGTGCCCGCTGTGGCGGGTCGGCACGGCCCGGCCGAGTCGCGCCCACAGGTCGGCCGTGGCGCGCAGGTCGACCGGCCCGTTCGGCACGACCAGGCGCAGTCTGCCTCCGGGAGCGAGCAGGCGCGCCGCAGCGGCCAAGGCTCCCGCCGGGTCGCGCTCGTGTTCGAGGACGTTGTTGATGTTGATGAAGTCCACCGAGGCGGCGGGCCAGGGGGCGTCGAGGAGGCCCCCCGGGACTATGTCCAGCTCGTTGAACGCCTTCCCGGTGCGCGCCGCGGCCGGCGAATACTCGAGGCCGAGGACCTTCCGGCGCGATTGCTCCCTGACGCCGGCCAGCATGGTCCCCAGCGCGCAGCCGACGTCGAGCACGACCCCTTCGGGGCGCCAGCCGCCCAGGTCCTCGGCCAGCAGGCGGCCTTTATAGAGGTCCTTCCAGTACTGGCGGAAGAAATCGCGGAAATAGGCGTGCGGGTAGCAGCGCGCCACTTCCTCCGGGCCGGGCACCGGGTCGTAGTACGAGGAGCCGCAGGCGGGACAGAGCACCAGCTGGCGCTCCGCTCCCGGGTAGAGCAGGGCCCTGCAGGACGGGCGGGGCTCCCCTTCGCGGCACAGGATGCACTGCACGACGGAGATGATAGCTTTTGCGCGGGGAGGGCTTTCCCTTGACATCGCCGCGCCGTGCCGTCATCATCTAGAACGGATGTCCCCCGAACAGCCTCCGAAAGCGCCGGCCTGCCCGCTATGCCGGATTGAGTTCGAGGAGCCGGCCTGGAACACCACCTCGGGAACCTGCCGGCGTTGTCGGCTCTGGTGGATCTTCGATACGGGAGACTGCAGGCGTGTCGGCGCGGCAAAGACGGGGGCGAGACCCCAGCCCGGAACTCTGCGCATTCCTCTGGGGAAGCCCCTGAGCAGGGATATGCTCATGTTCGGGCTCCCCTTCTACGGCTTCCTCATCCTGTTGTCCTCCTTCGCCCTCCTCGTTGCGCTCAGGGGCCCCTCTTGGGGGCCGTGGCGTTGGGCGGACTGGCTCCGGCTCGCTCTGGGCCTCCTGGTAGGCGGCGGAGTCCTCTATATGGTCGTCGTCAGCCTCGGCTACGACCTTCTCGAAGCCGCCTTCCCGTCATATCTGCTGGCGGGGCCGGACTCGCTGCGCGTACGGGTGCGTCGGAGCTCCGGCAACGGTCTTCCCTCTTGGTCCTGCACAGACCTCTCGGTGCCGCGCTCCGATGTGAAGGGCGTGCGGCTGTGGAGCGGTCAGTACGAGTGGGTGCTCTTCGTCGTCCACTCATCGGGCCTGGCCTTCAGCACCGGGTGGCATGGGGCGCTCGAGGACGGGATGCGCATCGGGAAACGGCTCGCCGAATGGGTCGAGACGGCCCCGCCTGAGGATATCCCGCATGGGCGACCTTAAAGACGCCCGCCTCATCTATCTCAAGGGCTTCCTGTTCCTCGCCGGGGCGCTGACGGCGTCGGCCCTCATCCTGGCCGAGCATCCCTCTTGGAGGCTGGCCGCGCTCCTCGCCGCGGCGCTGTGGTGCGCCTGCCGCTTCTACTACTTCGCGTTCTACGTCATCGAGAAGTACGTCGACGGGAAGTACCGCTTCGCGGGGCTCCTCGACTTCGCGCGCTATCTCTTAAGGTAACCTGCCGGGAGCCGCTTATCCGTTGCGTGAGCGAGCTTCTCCTGTTACCCTCAAGGTGAGGCGCCCCATGCCCCTGAGCCTCCTCCTCGCTTCCTTAATATCCCTCCCGGCCGCGGCCCAGGTGCGCGTCCAGGGCGTCCCCGAGGCCGTCCCGGCCGTCGGGGGCCAGGCCGGCGCCGCGCAGGGGACGGCTTCGCTCGCGACTGTGGGGGCGCCGCTCAGCGTTCCGTCTCTGGCGGCCCCGTTGACCCCGGCCGTCGTCGTGCCCGCCATAGCCCCGCAGCCGGGGGCGGATGCCAAAGCCGCCCCGGCCGCGGCCGCGGCGCAGGCCGCCGGGGCCGTCGCCCTGGCCGCTCCAGGTCCCAGCGTTTCCTTGCCGAAGGCCGTCGCGGCTCCAGCCCAGGGCCCGCCGGTCGACGGGGCGCTCCGGCAGACGGAGGAGGCGCGCGAAGAACAGGCATCCGGAGCGGCCGGGCCGGCGAAGGGGTTCGCCCAGGGACGCAGCATGTTCGACGGGGCGGCGGCTCCGGCGCGCAACGCGGCCTTCGAATCCGTCTTGGCCCCGGTCCGCTCGTTGTGGAGCAGCGTGCGCGGGATGCTGCGCGGCGCCGACCAGGCTCCGGCGTTCCCGACGCGGCCCGACCAGAAGGTCCGGGTGGCGGGGAAAACCTACACGCTGGGTCCGGTCTTGGCCTCGGAGCCGGGCTGGAGCCTCCATTCCTTGGCCGGCTTCGGGCGCAGCGAGGTGTCCGTGATGGTGTTCGCGCCCGAAGCCAAGGAGGCCTTCGCGTCGGAGAAGGCGGCCCTCGAGGCGCTGGCCCGTACCGACATCCCTCACCCCGAGCTGAAGGCGGCCGGCGACGGGGTGCTCGTCCTCGTGCAGCGGAACCTCGACGGGTGGGACACGCGGAAAATACTCTCCGAGGGCATCCGGAAATCCCAGGTCAACGGCCTGGCCGACCTCGCGGCGCGCATGGTCCGGCAATCGGCCACCGCCGACCTGCGTCCCGACGCGATGCTCTGGGAGCACTGGCGCGGCCACTGGGCGCTGCGCCGCGCGACGGGGTTCCGTTCGGGCAGCGCCTGGGATACCCTGTCCCAGCTCTGGGGCTGGCCAGGGGCGGTTGCCGACCGGGCCGCCTTCCTCTCCGCGCTCCGAGGCCGTCTCGGCCCCGATTCGCCGGATTGGCGCAAGGTCGTCGGGGAGGCCCAGGGCCAGCCCGAGCTCAAGGCCGCCTTGGACGAGTTGGCGCGGCGCGACTCGGCCCGGGCGCCGCCGGCAGCGCTGGGCTTCGGGCCCGGCCGTGCCGACCCCGTCTTCAGCGACGAGGTGGTCCGCTCCGGGGCCCTGGCCAAGCGCCTCGGCTACGACCCCGCGGCGGTGCGCAGCCGCACGGCTCTGCACGCCGACGACCCCGGCAAGCTCAATACCCAGGTGGCCCTGCTCTCCCCCGAAGGCAAGCGCAAAGCCGTCTACAAGGGCGCGGACCAGCACATCATCCGCAACGAGCTCTTCGTCAGGAAGGTGCTCAAGGCCTTCTTCGGCCGCTACTTCGAGACGCCGGGGGCGCTGGCCGTGCTCAACGGCTACGAGTCGTTCATGGTCATGGAAGAAGCCCCCGGCTCCAAGAGCTGGTCCGGGCCGCGCCTCTCGCGCGAGCAGCGGGCCGCATTGGCCGTCCTGGTCCATACCTTCGGCCTGGGCGACATGAACCCGGGGAACCTCCTCTTCGGCGACAAGGTCTGGCTCATCGACTTCGAGCAGGCCCTTTCGCGCCACGGTCCGAACTCCAACCGCATCCCCGACGAGCGCATCCTGCAGGAGATGCCTTGGGTCGACGCCAAGGAGCCGCCCCCGATGGAGGACTTCCTGCCGGCGATACGGCAGTGGCGGGGGTTTTTCGGGGAGCCGGGGACGCAGAAGGCCCTGGAACGCATGCTCCTGGAGAGCGGCTTCACGCCGGAGGAGTCCTCCCGGGGGATGGCCGTGTTCCGCGCCAACGTGTCCCAGCTCGAGTGGACCCTCCAGGCCGACGTGGACTTCGCCGACGGGCTGCGACGGCGCTGATGACGGCGTTCCTGCTCTCGCTCCTGCTGGCCGTCCCGGCGCGCGCGGCGCTCTACGCCGCCGCAGGCAAGGTCGACGTCACGCCGGACCCCAAATCGGAGACGGTCTGGCTGGCCGGCTACGGCGCCTCGGGCCGGCGGGCTGCGGCGGTCCACGACCCGCTCTGGGTCCGGGCCCTGGTGCTGTCCGATGGGAAGACCACGGTCGCCCTGGCCGCCGTCGACGCCATCGGCCTGGCGCGGGAGGACGTCCTGGACGTGCGGCGGCAGCTGGGCTGGGAGGGTCCGGACAAGTACCTGTTCCTGGCCGCCACCCATGACCACAGCGCGCCGGACACCGCCGGCCTCTGGGGCAGGTTCCCGGGCGTCTCCGGCATCGATGCTAAGCGCCACGCCAGGCTCAAGAAGGCCGTCGCCGGCCTGGTGCGCGGCCTAGCCGGACAGCTGCGCGAGGCGGAGCTGGTCGCCGCGCACGCGCGGCCCGACCCGGCCGGCCTTTGCCGGGACAGCCGGGACCCCGTGGTCCTCGACAACGAGCTGGGCGTCCTCGAGCTGCGCGCCAAGGGCGGCGGCCCGATAGGGACCATGGTCCGCTGGTCATGCCATCCCGAAGTTCTCGAGAAGGACAATTTGTTCGTCACGGCCGACTTCCCCGGCGCGCTCTGCGCGAAGGTGGAGGCGGAGCGCGGAGGGACCTGCGTGTTCTTCTCCGGCGCCGTCGGCGGCCTGATGACGCCGGACGCCGACGTCTCGGGGCCTCTCGAGGACGACTTCAAGGAGATGCGGCGCGTGGGGGAGGCGTTGGCCGGCCACGCGCTGAAGGCTCTAGCCGGACAGGCGCTGCGCCTCAAGGAGGCGCCCGTCTCCTTCTCCTCGCGCACCGTCCTGCTCCCGGTGGAGAACGCGCGCTATCTCCTGTTCCTGCCCAGCCTGGCGGGGGGGCATACGCTCCGTGACGCCGCGGGCCGGCCGCTGAGCGGCTGGAAGAAATGGTACCTGCCGCTGCGCCACCTGCTCCTCTTCCCCTTGCCCGAGCGGCTGAGGCCCTGGGTGGAGAGCGAGGTCTCGCTGCTGCGCATCGGCCCGGTCCGCATCCTCGGCATCCCCGGAGAGCTGTTCCCGGAGCTGGCCGTCGGCGGCTACGACGGGAGCCGGCGCTACGGGCGCCCGCTGACCGGTCCCACGAACCCCAATCCGCCGGACCTGGCGGCGGCGCCGAAGGCCCCTTACCTGCGCGAGAGGCTGAAGGCCGAGCACGGCTTCATCGTCGGGCTGGCCAACGACGAGGTGGGCTACATCATCCCCGGCTACGACTTCCAGGTCGCCCCGACGCGCTCGATGCTGCCCAAGCCCGCCGGAACGCACTACGAGGAAACCAACTCCATCGGCCCCCGCGCCACCGGGATCATCGTCGGGGCGGCCGAAGACCTGCTGTCCGACTAGGGGAGGTCGGCCGCGGAGCCGGCGATGGGCGGGGCGCTCTGGGCGGGGACGGCGGCGCGGCGGCGCAGGAAGGCGCGCATGTAGGTGCGGACCTTGCGCAGGCGGGTCTCGGCCCAGCCGTAGATGAAGAGGTAGTGGCAGGCCGCCCCCACGACGACGAGCAGGTGGAACAGCTCGTGGGGGCCGAGGACGCCTTCGATGAGGGTGGGGGTCTCCAGCGCGTCGATGACGGCCCCGCTGGCATAAGCGAAGCCGCCGATGGCCAGGACCAGAAGCTTCGCCGGGCCGAATTTCTTGTGGAGGTGATAGAAGGAGATCGAGCCGATGCCGCCTACGCCCATGTAGAGCCCGACGATGGCCCAGTAGGGCAGGGACTTGAAATAGCTGTCGACCACGAAGAGGCAGGCCAGCGCGCCGGCCCAGAAGGCCGCAAGGAGCCCCCAGCGCCAGATGCCTTTCATCAAGAGGATGTGGATGGGCGTGGCCGAGCCCGCGATGACCAGCCAGATGGCCATGTAGTCGAGCCGGCGGAAGAAGTCCCGCCACGGCCCCGGGGCCAGAGAGTGGTAGGTCCCGCTCATCGAGAACAGGAAGAGCAGGCAGCACAGGTACAGCAATGACGCGCCGACCTTGAAGCCGTTGTTGCGGGTCTTCAGGATGAGGCGGTAGCCTCCATAGACGGTCAGCAGGGCCGCGCCGTAGTGCGACAGGCTGCTGACCGGGTCCTGCAGGCCGAGGTAGGGTATCGGGCGCATCAGAGCGGGGGAGGAGGCTTCACGCTCTCGGCGGGGGCGTCCACCAGCTCCGGGTTGTCGGCCGTGCCGACCGCCTGGAGGATCTGGTTGAGCACGGGGACGTCCTTGGCCTTGCGCCAGTCCTGGGACCGGCTCGCGCCCTCCGGTGCGACCTTGGTCTCGGGGGCCAGCAAACCGGGCATCGCCTTGAGGCGCTCGAGGGAATAGGGGCCCAGGATGCGCTTGGTCCGCTTGTCGAATATCCAGAAGCGCATGCCCTATTTTACCAAGCTCAGGCGTCCTGCAGGGCCCGGATTTCGGTATCCGCCTGGCGCAGGCGGACCGCCAGGGTCTTGGCCAGGCGGGCGAAGACCTTCAGGCCCAGCTCCGGGTGCTCGCGGGAAAGGAGGTCGAAGCGCTCCCGAGAGACCACATAGAGGTCGGTGTCGGTCACCGCGCGCGCGTCGGCCGAGCGCCGGCCGTGGTCGAGGAATACGACCTCGCCGAAGAAATCCCCGCGCCCGAAGGTCGTGATGTGGTGCGCGGGCCCGGAGGGCAGGGGCAGGTCGATGCGCACCTGGCCGCGGCGGATCAGGTAGAAGTCGTCGCCCTCGTCGGCGAGCTTGAAGACCAGGTCGCCGGCCTTGACCGAGACCTCCCGGGCCTCCCGGCGCAGCGCGTCGACCTGGATGGGATCGAGGCCGCGCAGGAGGTCGAGCTGCTCGAGGCCGACCGCAGGCTGGGACTCGCGCGGCTGGAATCCGGCCTGGGCCAGGAGGCCGTCCTCGGCGAGGGCCAGCGCGTCGTCGAGGGTCCCCAGCAGCTCCACGTTCCTCGAGGGCTTCATGAGGCCGACCTCGTCGAAGTAGCGCTGCAGGTCCACCCCGGTCGGGAGGGACTTCGGGGCGCGGCTGATGAGCAGGCGCCCGCCGCGCTCGTGGAGGTGGTCCTCGATCTGCTTGAGCATGTGGGCCGCGGTGAAGTCGACCGAGACGATCCGGCGCATGTCGAAGATGAGGTAGCGCGCCTTGGCCAGGTCGGGCTCGAGCTCGCTGAAGAGCTGGTCGGTCGTGCCGAAGAAGAGGCTGCCCTGCAGCTCGCAGACGATGGTCTGCGAGCCGAGCCGCTCGAGCGCCTCGCGTTCGGCGGGCAGCCGGCGCCGCTTGGAGAACATCTGGGTCCCGTTGGTCTTGCGCCGGATGACCGAGGACAGTATCTGGTCGTGGATGAAGAGCAGCATCGAGAGGCCCAGGCCCACGCCCGCGGCCGCGATGAGGCCCGAGATGACGGCCACGACGATGACGGCCGACCCCACGGCGAAGTCGACGATGGTGGAGCGCTGGCGCAGGAGCCGGAAGCTCTTGCGGTCATACATCCGAGCCGCCACGACGAGCAGGATCCCCGCCAGGGCGGGGACCGGGACCCAGGCCACCAGGCGCCCCAGCAGCAGGAAGGCCCCGAGGGAGAAGACGCCGCAGAGCACGCCGGAGAGGGCCGTGCGTCCGCCGCTGGTGATGTTGACGAGCGTGGCCCCCATCGTCCCGGCGCCCACCATCCCTCCGGCCAGCGCCGTGACGGCGTTGGCCGCACCCTGCCCGAGCAGGGTCCGGTCGGAGTCATGGCGCGACCGGGTTAGGGCGTCCACGACGACGCAGGTCTTCAGGGTGTCGATGGACAGGAGCACCGAGAGCGTCAGAGCCGGCGTCAGGATCATCGAGAGGTCCGACGGGCCCAGGCCGAAGGCCGCCCGCCAGCGTCCGAACAAGGCGCCGACGGAGACGCCTCCGGAGCCGGCCAGCGGCCCGACCACGAGCGGGTTATGCTCCAGGGTGCGCAGCGCGGGGTAGAGGACGGCGAGGAGGCCGTAGGCGGCCAGCCCGCCCAGCAGGCCCAGGATGGCGGCGGGGAGGCGCTTGGTGAGGCGGGCGCCGAGCGTCATCGCAGCCATCGTGGCCGTGCCGACGCACAGGCCGGGCCAGTTCCAGGCGCCGGGGTGCATCAGGGCGCGCGGCAGGTCCGGCCCGCCGTGGACGCCGAGGAGCTTGGGGAGCTGGGACATGAAGATGATGACGGCTACCCCGCTCATGTAGCCGGTGACCACGGGGTAGGGGATGAACTTGATGAGCCGCCCCCCGCGCAGGAGGCCGTAGACCGTCTGGAAGCCCGCCGAGAGCAGCGCGGTAAGGCCCATCAGCGCCACGGTCCGCTCGGGCGCGAACCCGCGGCCGGAGAGGTCTATGGCCAGCGCCCCCATGACGGCCGCGGCGGGGGCGCAGGGGGCCGTGATGAGACGGGGCGCCCCGCCGGAGAGGGGGGCGACGAGGGCGAGCAGCGCGGCCCCGATGAGCCCGGAGAGGGCGCCGGCCCCGGCCCAGTCCGGGCCGAGCGCGGCGTAGATCGACACTCCGAAGGCCAGGGCGGAGGGCAGGGCGACCAGCGACGCGGCGAGGCCGCCCCAGACGTCGGCCATAGGGGAGTCCGGAGGCGCGGCCTCGGCGCTCATGCGTCCTTACGCCGCCAGGTTGGGGACGCCGATGATCGAATAGCCGGCGTCGACGTAGATGTTCTGCCCGGTGATCATGCTCGAGTCGTCGGAGGCGAGGAACGCGGCGCAGTTGGCCACGTCGGTCTGAGTGACGTTGTCGCGCAGGGGGGCCACCGCCTTGTTGTAGTCGAGCATCAGCTCGAACTCGGGAATGCCGCTGGCGGCCAGGGTCTTGATCGGTCCGGCGGAGATGGAGTTGACCCGGATGCCTTCCGGCCCGAGGTCGTTGGCCAGCTCCCTGACATAGGCCTCGAGCGCGGCCTTCGCCACGCCCATGATCTTGTAGTTCGTGCAGACCCGCACGCCGCCCAGGTAAGACAGGGCGATGGCCGAGCCGCCGCGCTTCATGTGGGGACGGGCTTGCTTCATCAGCTTGGCCAAGGAGTGGGCCGAGACCTGTAGTGCCGTCGTGAAGTCGTCCTGCGTCGTGTCCACCACGCGGCCCTGATAGGCGGTGGCGGGGGCGAAGGCGATGGCGTGCACGACGACGTCGATGTTCGTCTTGAGCCCGGAGAAGAACTTCTCGGTCTCGTCGTCCTTGAGGATGTCGCAGCGCTCGAAGGACAGGAGGTTCTGCAGGGTGGGGGCGAGGTCCTTGATGCGGCTGTGGTAGCGGAACTGGTAGCCGAGGACTATCTTCGCGCCGCGCGCGGAGAGCTCCTTGGCGATCGCCCAGGCGATGGAGGTCTCGGACGCCACGCCGAACACGAGCGCGGTCTTCCCTTCGAGCGGCTTCCCCTTGTCCATCACGCCTCCTTCCCTTTGTCGGCTCCCGCGGGACGGAAGATCCCGAAACAGGACGTGTAGCCGTGCAGATACGTCGTGCCGTCGACCGGGCCGATCTCCCCGTTGCAGAAGATCCCGCCGATGGGGAGCGGGCCGACCTTGGCGCGGAACGCGTCGGAATCGTGGTTCGACTTCCTGTAGAGGCCTTGGCCCCTGCCCAGGCAGGAGAAGAGCACGGCTCCCGCGGCGCCGCCCTTGGCGTCGTAGCGCGCCAGACGGGAATCGAGGTCGGCGGCGGAGGCCTTGCGGTCGCGCAGGTGGAACTGGACGGTCTGGCCGGGGCGGACCATGGCGCCTATGGCCAGCACCCCTTTGTCGGGGTCGATGCCGATGAGGTTCCGGATGAGGTAGTCGCCCCCGCCGGCGTTGGTCTTCATCGGGTCGCCGAGCAGGCCGATGAACAGCGAGTTCCGCGCCAGCTTCTTGTCGTCGTCGCCGAGGGCGTGGAGCAGCTCCTCCATCACGCGGACCGTCCGCTTGCCGTCGAGCTCGACGATGACGTTCTTCTCGCAGGCCGTCACCTGCATCGGGATCCCGATCGGCCGGCAGCCCTGCGTCACGATGGGGTCGATGGCGATGTCCCCCCAGAAGGCGGCCCCGACCGCCCCGCGGCGGTGGCAGCGGCCTTCGATGAAGAGCGCGTTGGCCTCGGGTTCCGAGCCTCCCGAAGCCAAGCCGCCGACCTTGACCGACTTGGGGAACGCGTAATCGAGGCCCTGCACGAACTCCTCGGGGTCGAGGCTGAAGGGTTCGGAGAGCAGCAGGAAGTCGGGCCTGGCCTCGCTGACGCCGACCCATTCGCGCCAGGCGCGGGGGGAGGCGTCGGGGCTGGGCATGGTCTCCTGGGTGACGTGGAAGGGCCGGACCTCCGCGCCCGGGAGCCAGCCGGCCACGACCGACAGGGCCGCCTTGCGCTCCACTTCCTTCCCGGCCCCGATGATCCCGCCTCCGGAGCAGCCCAGCAGGTGCTTCTGGCCGAGTTCCTTATAGAGCAGCTGGGGCAGGTTCTCGTAGCTCTCGGCGTGGTGGGCGGAGGGGAACAGGAAGGCGATGTCGGGCGGGCCGGACTTCCCGTCCGCTACCGCCCGGGCGCATTCGGCCACGGCTTTAGCGGCGTCGGTGTTCTCGGAGAGGGCTGAGGCCCATTCCATTGGGTGATTCTAGCATTACGCCCTTCAGCGGCGGGCTTCGACGATGGCGGCGAAGGAGCGCAGGGCCAGGTCCCGGGGAGCGAGGCCGGCGCGCGCGGCGTCCTCGGGGGTGAGCGCCCCGCAGGCCAGTCCCCGCGAGAAGAAGTTGAGCAGGCCCTGGGCGGTCGCCGCGTCGTCGAAGGCCGTCTGGGAGGCCACGGCCTTCGCGGCCCCCTCGAGGAAGCGCTTGAGGCGGGCGGAGGCCGCATCGAGGTTCTCGAGGTAGTGGGCATAGAGGGCCGCATAGCGGGTGGGGAGCTGGGCCGGGTGCAGGTCCCAGCCCCGGTGGACCCCGTCGGCCAGGGCCCGGCGCACCTGCCGGTAGTGCAGCGCCAGGGCCGCCTCCGCGGCGGCGGGGTCGTCGCCCAGGGGGATGACGGGGACGGGGCCGTCCGAGAGGGCGATGCCGGTCCCGCCGAGGGCGGCCGCGGCGAGGCGCAGGGCCCATGAGCACAGGGGATGGTCCAGCGCCTGCGACCCGGCGTCCACCTCCAGCGCGGAGGTCAGGTCGAAGGGGCCCAGGTGGACCGCCGTGCACCGCCCTCGCGCCGCCTCGGCCAGGAGGCGCGGGGCGGCGGACCCGTCGGGGGAGAGAAGCGCCTGCGGGGTCTCGAGCATCAGCTCGACCTTGATGGTCCCCGCCCGCATCACATGGGCCCGCTCGATGCGCTCGAGCAGGTCCGCCAGGGCCAGCACCTGTTCGGGGAAGGCGACCTTGGGCAGGGTGACGACGAACCCCTTGGGCAGGGTCCCGCGGACCTCGGCCAGCAGGGTGGAGAGGTAGACGTCGAGGGTGCGGGCCGCCCGGGCGGACAGCTCGGTCGTCAGAGGCTTGATCCGGATGCCGATGAACGGCGGCAGGGTCCCCCGCCGCATGCCTTCCGCGGTCTCGACCGCGGCGCCGAGGGCGTGGGCGTCCTCCTCCGCGTCGGGACGGGGGCCGTAGCCGTCCTCGAAGTCGATGCGGAAGTCCTCGACCGGCTCCCGGACGAGCTTTTCAACGACGCGTTCACGCACGCGCCCAGCCAAGCGCGGGTCGATCCCCAGCACGCGCTCGAGCGCGGCGGCGTCGGGCAGCCGGGAGTCGAGGGCCTTGCGCGCGAGCGTTCCGAGTTTGGAGGGCGTGTCGGAGGAGAACAGGTGCGCCCCGCCGTAGAGGACATGGACGGGCCTGCGCTCCCCTCCGTGCCCGGGGTGACGCAGCAGGAAGCCGTCTTCGGCGTCCGCCAGCGCGGCGAGGATGGGGGCGATGGACTCGGGTTCGAGGACCGTCCTAAGGTGTTTCAAGACGGCCCTCCAGGAACCCTCTCAGGATGTTCTGAGAGGCGCGCAGGCGGTAGGCGGCCGTCGAGCGGACGTCGCTGATGGGGGAGACGTCTTCCTCGAGCAGGCGGGCCGCCTCGGAGACGACCCCCTTGTCCAGGCGCCGTCCGCGCAGGAACTCCTCGGCACGGCGCAGGCGCCGGACCGTGGGCGCCATCGAGCCGAGGGCGAAGCGCAGCTCGCGGACCGAGCCGCCGGAGTCGGTCCACAGGAGCCCCGCCGCAACGGCCTTGGAGATGGCCTGGGCCGCGCGGGTGCCGACCTTGCGGAAGAGCTGGCGGTCGGGCTCCGGCGGGCGGGGGAGATGGACCGAGACTATCAGCTCGCCGGGGGCCAGGTGCGTGCGCTTGACCCCGGCGAAGACCTCGGCGAAGGGGAGCTCCCGGCCGCCGCGGCTGGACCGGACCCGGACGCGGGCCTCGTAGACGGCGAGGGCCGGGAAGGTGTCCCCTGCCGGCGAGGCGTTGGCTATGTTCCCGCCCAGGGTGCCGCGGGCCTGGATCTGGGGCCCGCCCACGGTGGCGCAGGCGGCCGCGAGCAGGGGCCACCCGGCGGCGAGTTCCCGATGGCGGATGAGCTGGGCGTGGGTGACCAGCGCGCCGATGTCGATGCCGTCGCGCGTCGTGCTGACGCGGCGCCAGTCGTCCAGCCCGGAGAGGTCGAGGATGGACCTCCCGTTCAGGCGCCCCGCGTTCCAGGCGACCATGATGTCGGTGCCGCCGGCCAGCGCCAGCGCGTCGGGGCACTCGCCGGCCAGCCGGAGCGCCTCTTCGGGGTCCCGGGGCCGGAGGTAGGTCATCGAGCCGGCGTCGCCCCTCACTTCTTCCCCTTGAGCGCGGCGGAGACCGACTCGATGATGTGCTTGTAGCCGGTGCAGCGGCAGAGGTTCCCGGACAGGGCGCGGCAGATGCCCTCGCGGTCCTTGCGCCCTTTGGCGCGCCGGTGGGCTTCCGCCGCCATGAGCATCCCCGGCGTGCAGATGCCGCATTGGGCGCCGCCCTTCTCGGCGAAGGCCCGCTGCAGGCGGTTCAGGCGCTCGGGGGTCCCGAGGGCCTCCACGGTCTCCACGCGGGCGCCGTCGAGCTGGCCCATCGGGACCAGGCAGGCGTTGGCCGGCTCCCCGTCGATGAGCACGGTGCAGGCCCCGCACTCGCCTTCGCCGCAGCCTTCCTTCGTCCCGGTCAGGCCCCAATCCTCGCGCAGCGCGTCGATCAGGCGAGCGAAGGGGGGGCCGGCGTAGGCGCGGCGGCGGCCGTTGACGCTCAGGCGGATCATTTCAGGGCCCTCCGGGCCGCTTCCTCGTCGGCGGCTTCCTGAATCCTCTCCGGCAGGATGGGCAGGGTCGGCAGGAAGAGCCCGGTGGCGTTGAATACCGCCGCGGCCACGGCCGGCCCGGGCGGGTCCATCGGCATCTCGCCGACGCCCTTCGCCCCGAAGGGCCCGCAGGAGTACGGGTCCTCGACGATGGCCACCTCGATGTCGGGCACGTCGAGCGCCGTCGGGATGACGTAGTCTGTCAGGCGGGGGTTCTGCAGGGCGCCGTCCTTGTACACGCACTGCTCGAGCAGGGCCCAGCCCAGCCCCTGCACGGTCCCCCCCGCGATCTGGCCCTCGACCACGCGGGGGTTCACGGCCTTGCCGACGTCCTGGGCGGTGAACACGCGCAGCAGGCGGACCTCGAAGGTCGTCCGGTCGACCTCGAGCTCCACGGCGCAGGCCGCGAAGCCGTAGGAGCCGTAGGCGTCGCCGACGTAGTTCACGTCGTCGAAGGTCAGGCCGGCCGGCCGCTCGTACTCGGCCAGGAAACGGCGCTCCGAGGCGGCGCCGCAGAGCTTGCGGGCGGCGCGCCGGAAGGCCGGCGCGCCGCTCGGGGCGCGGCCGGCGGCCTTGGCCAGGGCCGTGCGGAGGTCGGAGGCTGCGCGGCGGACCAGCCCGCCCACCACCATCGTCGTGCGGCTGGCCACCGTCGGCCCGCTGTCCGGAACGCGCGCCGTGTCGGGCCTTTCGACGGAGACGGAGCCGTAGGGGACGCCCAGCGCGTCGGCGGCGATCTGCGCCAGGGTGCTCGAGGCGCCCTGCCCCATCTCGGTGGAGCCGGCCAGGACGGTGACGCGGCCGGCGCGGTCGATGGCGAGCCCCGCCCGGCTCTTCAGGTAGACCTCGCCGTTGCCCGTGAATCCCGCCCCGTGGTGGACCAGCGAGAGGCCCAGCCCGCGCCAGGTCGGCTTCCCGGGGTCCTTGTTCCAGCGGGCGTGCGCGCGCCGCGCGGCAGTCCAATTCGAGCGCTTGACCGCCGTCTCGAGGACCTTCCCGGCGCTGACGCTCTCCTTGAGGACCTGCCCCGTGGCGAGGACGGAGCCGACCTTGACGGCGTTGCGCCGGCGCAGGTCGACGGGGTCCTTGCCCAGGACCGAGGCGATCTTCTCCCAGTGCATCTCGGCCGCGAAGAGGGTCTGCGGGGCGCCGAAGCCCCGGAAGGCCCCGTTGGGCGGCGTATTGGTGGCGACGGAGCGCGCCAGGACCGAGACGTTCGGGCATTCGTAGGGGCCGGTGGCGTGCAGGATGCCGCGCGAGAGGACGACGGGGGAGAGGGTCATGTAGGCCCCGCCGTCCATCAGGATGTCTATCTCCTGGGCCAGCAGGCGGCCGTCCTTGGTCAGCCCGGTGCGGTGGCGGACCACCGCCGGATGGCGTTTGGTGGTGGCCTGCATGTCTTCGGTCCGGTCATAGATCATCTTCACCGGGCGCTTGGCCTTCAGGGCCAGGAGGGCGGCGTGCCCCCCCAGCATGTTGGGGTATTCCTCCTTGCCGCCGAAGCCGCCGCCGGTCACCGCATGGATGACGCGGACCTTCTCCGCGGGCAGGGCGAAGATGGGCTGCAGGGCTTTGTGGACGTAGTAGGGGCACTGCAGCGAGCCCATCACGACGAGGGTGCCGTCTTCCTCGAACCAGGCCGACATCCCCTGGTTCTCGATGTAGGCCTGCTCCTGATGGGGGACGCGGTACACGCCTTCGACGACGACGGGGGCTTGGGCGAGCGCGGCGGCTGCGTCGCCCTTCTTGATGGTGATGGTCTTGAAGACGTTGTCGTCGCCCCAGATCACGCGCTTGCGGGAGACGGAGTCCTCCATCGTCAGCACCGGCTCGATCGGCTCTATCTCGAGCGTTACGTTCTCGAGGGCCCGCCAGGCCGTCGCCCGGTCCGGGTGGCCGACGAGGAGGACGGGTTCGAAGGCGTGCCGCACGACGCCGTCGGCGAGGAGCGGCTGGTCGTCCCCGAGCAGGTGGACGGCGTTCTTGCCCGGGATGTCGCGGGCGTCGGCCACCACGCACTCCGCCCAGGGGAAGGAGGGGTCGAAGCGGACCCCCTTGATGCGGCCCGAAGCCGAGCGGGAGCGCACGGTGACTCCGAAGAGGGCCCCGGGGATGGGGTGGTCGTCTATGTAGCGCGCGGCCCCGCAGAGCTTGTCGGGACCGTCCTTGCGCGGAGCGCTTTCGCCCACCGGCCGCATCAGGGGATTGTATTAGGGTTGAGAGCCTACTGCAACGGCGCCATCGACAGCAGGACCCGGCAGGCCGTGTCCCCGTCCGCGGCGATGGGGCGGCCGTCGTTGCCGGCTCCGGAGGTGTAGAAGCCCGCGGAGATCGGATAATGGTCGGAGACGAGCACCCCGTGGCGCTGCTCCATCGAGTGCATGTAGTCGTGGGGGACGACCCCGGCCGAGTTGAGGGCGTACTCCTCGTTGTAGAGGTCTCCGGTCATCACGAAGTGGTCGTAGTTGTTGACCGGCTTGCCCTCGCGGTTGCGCGACGTGGCCTCGTCGACGAGGGCGACCAGCGCCCAGGGCGCCAGGCGCCCGCCGGCCGTGGCCTGCGGGGACCCGAAGGTGGGGTGCTTGCCCACGAAGTCCTCGATGGTGAGCCCGCCGGAGGAGCCCTTCTTGGTGGGGATGTTGAAATCCCCCGCGATGACGACGTCCGGGTCGGCGCCGTCCTTGGAGAGGTACTGGGCCAGCCAGTTCATCAGGTTCCACAGCTCGCGGCCGCTCTCGCGGGTGTCCCCGCCCTTGAAGGTCAGGTGGATGGTGATTAGGGTGAAGTCCAGGTCGCCGACCCGGATGTGGGCGGCGCGCGGCGGATGCGCCATCTGCTCCTTGTCGCTGCGCCAGCGGCCGTTCTCGCCCTGCTGCGCGAAGAGCGGGCGCTCGCAGTCCATGCCCACGTCGTTGGCCGCGAAGAAGCCGTTGTCCATGCCGTCGTTGGTGTTGGTGAAGGAGCCCTGCCAGCGGTCCGTGCCGCCGGGGAGCAGGCCGGAGACCTTCGCGGCCCCGGTGGCGTTGGCGATCTCCTGGAACGCCATGATCCGGGCCGAGCGGGTGGTGGACAGCATCTGGCCGAGGATCTCGCCGTAGGCGGCCTCGCGCTGCGGGCTGACCGAGGCGCCGAAGGTCTGGATGTTCCAGCTCAGGATGCGGACGACGGGGCGGGGCGAGCTGCGCTTGGAGACCTTCTCGGCCAGGTCTTCGCCTTCCTGCTTCACCTCGGATGAAAGCGCCGAAAAATCCCGGGAAAGCTGTTCTTGTGCCCGCGCCGGCGCGCACAACGCGAAAACGGCCGCGAGGACGGCCCACCTCCGGTTCATGCCTGATTATGGGTCCGGAGGGCCGTCAAGGCCCGGGCCGTACGGGAAGCCCGTCTTTAGGCCTTAAGACCTAGTCCATCGTGCCTGTTATTATTCCAACGACCCGGAGCCTAGGGCCGGCGCGCTTTGGAGAGGCGGACGACGACTTCCTGGGTGCGCTTCATGACGGCGGGCCGCTTGCGGGCGGAGACGGCGACGGCCTGGATGCGGCGGTCGAAGGAGAGGGCGGCGTCGGCGACCGCTTCCGACAGGCGCTCGAGGAGGCGGAATTCGCCGCCTTCGACGGCGGCGCGCACGGCCTTCTCGAGGCCGTGATAGTCCGGGGAGTCCTTCGGGTCGTCCGAGCGGGCCGCGGCGCGCAGGTCCGCGGTGACGATGAGGTCCAGCAGGATGCGCTGGCGCTTGCGGCGCTCCCAGTCCGGGACCCCGACCTTGCACCGGCATTCCACCCCGTTCAACTGAATCGCTCCGCTCATCGTGCGTCCTCCAGTGGGCTCGGGAGCACCGGGTCCCGGTCAGGTTCGCGCTCGTCGGGCACCAGCTCCATCTCGGTGACGAGGATGTCGGGATGGACGATGCTGGCCGGGACGGCGTCGTCGGCGGACCCGTAAGGCCCGGGCTGCATGTAGTTGTAGACGCGGCGCCGGGCGCCGGCGGCCGCCACATCGCGCAGGGCCCGCATCGTCACGCCGTCGAACACCGCGCCCCGCAGCGGCTCCTCGCGGCCGTCGGGATAGACCTTCAGGGCATAGGCCGGAGGCGGCAGCAGGTCCCCGTCCCGCATCTCGGATGTCCCCGCGAGGCGCCGTACCACGACGGCGTAGGAGAGGCCGAAGTCCCCGGCGCGGCGCAGCAGCTCCGCGCGCAGGGCCTGCGCGTCCAGGCTCCCTTCGGCGTCCACGAACAGGCAGGCGGCGCGCGGGGAAGGAAGGTGGGAGAGCGACGCGCGGGCGTGGCCGTTGGAGCCGCTCAGGCTGCGGGCGGGGGCGCGCCCGAGAGGGAGTCCCTTGAGGATTCCGCGTTCCAGCAGGGCGATGCGCCGGGCCGGGACCCCCTCGTCGTCGACCGGGGCGTAGCCGGACAGGAGGACCCCGCCTTCTTCCTCGCGCAGAGGGTCGTCATAGGCCGACAGGATTCTCCCGGCGACGCGCAGGCCCAGGCGGCCCGTGAGCTCGCCGGGGCCGAACGCGTCGCGCAGCGACTCGCTCTCGCGGAGCATCTCGCGGGGGGCCTGGAGCCCCCGGGCCAGGAGCTGGTGGAAGAACTCTCCCGCCGCCTGACCCTCGAAGAGGACCGGGCCGATGTAGGGCGTCTCGAAGCCGGGGGCCGCCGCCAGGTCCGCCAGGTCCGCGGCCAGCTCCCGGGCTTCGGCGGCGAGGGCGGCGTCGGAGGGCAGCGCGGAGGCGCGCCGGGTCAGGAAGCGGCGCTCCTGGCGCAGCGGCATGCCGTCGGGGGCCTGGGTCTCGGCGGCGATCAGGGCCTCGTAGCGCGCATCGGTCCTGCGGACGCGCCGCCCCTCCGAGTCGAGGAAGCGCAGGAGGCCCTCCTCCGAGCGGACCGCGGCCCGGCCCCAATGGAGGGACGGGTTCCCGCGCAGGGCCGCCGAAGCGGCCCGTGAGGCCTCTTCGGCCCGCGCCACGGGAAGGGCGGTGTCCTGCTCCACCGCGTCGTAGACGGCGACCGGGGCGGGGACGGAATCCGCAAGGAGCTCGGGCAGGTTCTTGGCGCGGCGGAACGCGTCCTTCTGGGACCAGCGCCGGTGGGCCGACTTGAAGGCCGAGTCGGTCATCCACCACAGGCCGTAGCGGAGACCGAGGGCGCCGTCCTCCTGGGGGACCTGGATGGTGAAGGGGGCGTGGCCGCCCCCGTCTGCCCCGATGAAATCCGTGTTGTCGAAATCGGGCGACCCGACGCGCAGGTCGGCCGATGCGAGCCGGTCGGTCTCCACGGCCGAGCTCTCCAGCGAGCCGAAGGAGGCTTCCGCGGAGACCTTGCGGGCGCTCAGCAGGGTGTACGACAGCCGGAATGGGCGCACGTTGTCCAGGGAGAGCCCGGCGAGGGAGCGTTCCATCTCACGGAGCGCGGCCGTGAGGACGGCGTCCGAGGCGGCCTTGGCGGGGGGACGCGCGTGCCCGGAGGCCGTCAAGAGGGCCAGGAGGGCGGCCGTCCTCATCGCTTGTCCTGGGCGGGGGGGGCCAGGAGCGGCGGGCGCTCGGCGTCCTTGACCCCCTTCTCCACCTCGATTTCGCTGAACAGGAGGCTGGGGGAGGCGGCCGAGACGGAGACCCAGCCGGACTCCGCGCCGCAGACGCCGTTGAAGACCCCCATGTCGTCGGCAGCGGCGATGATCTTGGTGAACGAGGTCAGCGGGGTCCCGACGATGTTGACTCCGCGCACGGGTTCGTCGGGCCTTCCGTCGGCCCAGACCCGGTAGACCAGCTTGGGGTCGACCTCGAAGGCTTGGGTGGCGTCGCGCGTCGTCGTGGTGTAGCCGCTCTCGACGTCGGAGAACCAGAGCCCCCAGGGCTTCTTCTGGCGTAGGAGCTCGGCGCGCAGGAGGTCCCGCAGGTCCGCCGACGGCACCGTCGTCGAAGCGGAGACCACGAGGTTGGCCATGCGCGCCACGGCCCTGCGGCCGGGGGAGCGGCGTCCATGCCCGTTCGAGCGCGGGAACGCGGCGATGGGCATGCTCGACATCAGAAAGCCCGTCAGGCGGCCGTCCTTGACCAGGTCGACCCGCTCGGCCGGGCGGCCTTCGTCGTCGAAGCGGTAATGGCCCGCCAGCGGGAAACCGGCCAGGGAGTCCAGAGTCGGGTCGTCGAAGACGGAGATGAACGGGGCCGTGACGGGTTGGCCCAGCTTCGTCGCGAAGGTCTGTCCCTCGGACTCGAGCTTCTGGCGCTGCCCTTCGAGGCGGTGGCCGAGGATTTCGTGGAAGAGCACGGCCGCGGCGGTCGACCCGAACACGGCCGGGCCGTGGTAGGGGACGGCGTCGGGCGCGGTCGACAGCGCGCGGAGCTCTCCGGCCAGACGGTCGAGGGTCAGCGCGGCCTCCTCCTCCGACGGGAGCCCGTCCGGGGTACGGGCCGTCCAGGACGCGCTCCGGTCGAGGGCCATCCCGTCGGTGGTGCGGGCCGTCAGCGACAGGTCGAGGCGGACCGAGGTCTCCGAGGTCGCCAGCGCCGCGCCCTGCGAGTCCACGAACCAGGACCGCACGGAATCCTGGGACAGGGAGACCTGCGACGAGACGAGGGCGGGGTGGCGCGCCGCCCGCGCCGAGACCCGGCGCAGGCGCTCGCGCCAGGGGCCGGGGTCTCGCGGGGCGGGGGGGGGCGGCTCGGAGTGCCGCAGGCCCTCTTGAAGCGTGAAATCCCCCGAAGTGTCGCTCTCGTCCGCGCTGACCGCCCGGTCGGCCGTGGTCTTCGTGTAGCGGGCCTGGGCGTCCTTGAAGGCCATGTCGGTCAAGGCCCAGGCCGCCATCCTGAGCGCGAGCGGGTCGTCGCCCAGCGGCAGGGGGCCGGAGGTCGAGGCGTCCTCGTGGCCGGCGCTCTCGGCGCCCTTGATCTCGTGTGTGTTGTCGAGCAGCGGGCTGCCGACGCGGACATCGACGTCGAGGGTGCGCGAAGCGGATTCGGACTCGGCGAGCATCGAGCCGAGGACGGCGGTATGGCCGAGGGAGCGGGTCTCCAGGGCCTGATAGGAGAGGTAGTACAGCGGCGGGGCCGGGTGCTTGCGGCGCAGGCCCGAGAAGGAGCGCGACAGCTCGGCGCTCAGAGCGTCCAGGACCGGGTCGCCCTGCCCGGCCGCCCCGGCGGGGGCAGGGGCGAAGAGCATCAGCGCGAGGAGGGCTGCCGACACGTAGCAAGCTTAGCATTCGCGGGGGGTCCAACGGCCCCGGGGGGCGGTCCCGCCGTCCCACGTCCTGTTGGGCCCTATAACGCCCCCCCGCTGGGCCCTCGGTCTCATACTAAGGAAGGAGGCGGCCGCTACAATGGGGCCATGACCAAGACACTGCGCTCCGCCGTCGCCCTCTCCATTTCCCTCTCCCTCATCGCGCTCGCCCCCGGCTCCAACGCCTGGGCCCAGCTCGGCAGGATGGCCGCTCCCACTGCGACGGGCGTGAGCCCCGTCGGCTCCATCGGGGCGGCGGGCGCCGTCACGATGGTCAAGCCGGGCGCCCTCGGCCTGGCGACGCCCGGCGCCTTGGTCTCCCCGAGCCTCGGGCTGCCCGTCGTCTCCATCCCGCGCGCCGAGACGACCGCCGCCGCGCAAGCCGCCGCCGCCCTGCCGCTCTCCGTGCCCGGCGCCTCCGCCTACCGTTCCGAATTCAAGAAGGACAAGGCGATGCCGGATGAGACGACGGGGACTCCCGCCGACAGCCCGGACTCCGCCGACGGCCTCGACGACCTGGGCAACACGCCCCGGCGCGGCGGCGAAGGCGGGCCCGACGACCGCTCCGACCCCGACTACGGCGGGGACCGGGGCGGCAACGACGGCCTGTTCTCTTCCGTGCGCAAGGGCTGGACCGGCCCCTCCGCGCTGGGCCGCCTCTTCGACGGCTCCGCGGCGCGCGCCGGCCAGGTCGGCGGGACCTTCAACGCCGCCAAGGGCGCGTCTTCCTCGCGCTCGGGTCTGGCCAAGTCCAAGGGCATGCCCGATGAGACGAAGGGGAACCCCGCCGACAGCCCCGATTCCACCGACGGCCTCGACGACCTGGGCAACACGCCCCGGCGCGGCGGCGAAGGCGGGCCCGACGACCGCTCCGACCCCGACTTCGGCGGGGAGCGCGGCGGGAGCTCCGAGCTCTTCAGCATGATGTCCCCGTCCTGGGTCTCCCGCTTCGGCGCGGCCGGCCGCTTCGTCAGCACCTGGGCCGGCTCGGCGCTCCTGCTCGGCGCGGGCCTGGGCGTCGGCGTCCTGACCCACGCCATCTCCCCCGCTTTCTTCGTGATGGCCCCGCTGTACGCGGCCTTCGTCGTCCCTTCGCTGATCCTCCATGAGATGGGCCACGCCAAGGCGGCCGATAAGCTGGGCGACCCCACGGCCCGCCTGCAGGGCCGTCTGGGCTGGACCCCGCGCGACCTCTTGACCCACATCAGCCCGCTGATGACCATAGCGGTGCCGCTGCTGACCCTGGCCTTCACCGGCCTCCTCTTCGGCGGGGCCGTCCCCGTCCAGGTCAAGGAGCAGAACCTGCGCAAGCCGGGCGCCGACATGGCGAAGATCGCCTTCGCCGGCCCCGCCGTCAACTTCGCCCTGGCCCTGCTCGGCGCGGCCGCCGGGATCGGCCTGGCGGCTGCGGGCATCGGCGGCCTTGCGGCGGCCGCCGCGCACGCCTTCGTCCTCTTCAACGTGATGCTCGGCATCTTCAACCTGCTGCCGTTCTTCCCGCTCGACGGCCACCACATCGTGCGCCATGTCGTCGCCGATTGGCTCAAGGCGCCGGGCGCTGCGGCCTGGCTCGACCGGCATGCGGGGCTCCAGCTCTACGGCCTGGTGCTCACCCTGATGTACGGCGGCGGGGCCCTGATGGGACTCATCACGGGCGTGACGAGCGCCCTCTTCCTGCCGCTGGCCCTCTTCATGAGCCTGGCGGCGGCCCCCGGGTCGCCCTCCGCTCCCGCCGCGGCCCCCATGCCTGAATCCAAGCTGGTGCTCGTGCAGCTCCAGGGAACCCAGCGGCCCTTGGGCTCCGACATCCACCTCGGGCTCATCGACGTCACCCGGCCCGGCGGCGTCACCCTCTTCGCCAGCCAGCAGGGGGCGCTGTCGGCCGAGCTCGAGGCGGCCGGCCTCGGAGCCCAGGCCCTCTCCATCTACGGCGCGGCCCCGGTCGCGGCCTACAAGCGCATCAACACGGCCTCCATCCGCGTCCCGCTCGCGGCCGCGGAGCGGTTCGAGGCCGATATGGCCGCGCGCGGCTTCAAGGTCTACCAGAACGAGGCGCGCTCCATCGTGCGCCCCATCGAAGACACGCCCGGCGCGGTGCGGCCGGCCAGCGAGACCCAATGGGGTTCCATCTCGATGAAGGACACCCTGAAGCTCTCCGCCGCGGACAAGGTCCATGAGATCGCCCGCGCGCGCTGGGGGGCCCCCGGGGTGGGCTTCCGGTCCTGGCTGGCCCGCAGCCTGCTGCGGCTCTTCGGCGACGCCCCGGCCCAGCCCAAGGTGGCCGTCATCGACACGGGCGTGGACATCGAGCACCCCCTGGTCAAGCCCGGCCTGGCCGGGCACAAGGACGTCCGGCCCAACGGCGACGGCATCGACGACAACGGACATGGGACCTGGGTGACCTCGATGGTCCTCAACTATGCCCCCTGGCTCAAGAGCATCACCCACTACAAGGCCTTCACCGACGGCGGGGCGACCACCGACGACGTGCTCAAGGGGCTGACGATGGCGGCCAACGACGGCAACATCATCATGTCGAACTCCTGGGGCGACGACGGCGGGGACCCGGCCAGCCCGGACTCCCAGCTGGTCAAGAAGCTGGCGGAAGAGGGCCACATCATGGTCTTCGCCGCCGGCAACAACGGCTACGCGGGGGCGAACAGCATCGGCTCCCCGGCCATCGCCTATTATAAGGATGCGAAGACGGGAGCCTACCGCGTGCTCTCCATCGCGGCCACCGACAAGAACAAGACGGTCACGAGCTTCTCCTCGAAGGGCCCCGGCTCCGCCGTGACCCGCCGCGGCGGGGAGTGGAAGGACTACCCGCGCAAGCCCGAGGCCGCCGAGCAGGGCAACGACACCGAGGGCGCCTGGCCGGGCGGAAAGACCCGGGCCATCTCCGGCACCTCGATGTCCACGCCCAAGTTCGCCGGCACGCTGGCGCTGCTGGCGATGATGTTCGGCGTGACCGAGAAGGGCGCGAAGCTCGACGCCATCGTCAACGCCGTGATGGCGACCCTGACCAACGAGCTCAACCAGAGCGAGGCCTCCATCGGCTCCGGCTTCAACTCGGTGAAGGCCGCCTACGACAAGCTCCTGGCCGAGGGCTTCGCCCCCGCCGCCCCGGGCTGGGTGTCCCGGCTGTCCTTGTGGATTATGGGCGGGGCCAAATGACCGCCGCGACGAAGACGGCGGTCCTGCTCGTCGACGACGACAGCCATTTCCGGGAGACCTTGGCCGACGCCATGTCCCTGAAGGACGTGGCCGTCGAGGGGGCCGTGTCGGCCGGCGACGCCTTACGGGTGATGGCGGAGAGGCTGCCCGCCTTGGTCCTGCTCGACGTGCAGCTCCCCGACGGCAACGGCATCGAGCTGTGCCGCCGGATGAAGCGGGACCCTCGGCTCAAGGGCATCCCCGTCGTGATGCTCTCGGCGAAGTACACGGAGCCCGCCGACCGGGCCGAGGGGCTCCTGACCGGCGCCGACGCCTACCTGTCCAAGCCGATCAACCTGGACGCCCTCTGGGAAGAGATCCACTACCTCATCGAGCGCTAGCATTGACAAGGCGGGGTCTCCCTGCTATCATCGTCTTGTCGTACGACTCACATCCCCGACGATTTCCCGCCACCCAGGAGGCAGTCCCCGATGTCCGAACTCCAGCTCACCGACGACACCTTCGATAAAGAGGTCCTGACGAGCCCGCAGCCCGTGCTGGTCGATTTCTGGGCGCCCTGGTGCGGCCCGTGCCGGATGCTGGGCCCTATCGTCGAAGAGCTGGCCAAGGAGTACGCGGGGAAGGTCAAGGTCACCAAGCTCAACACGGACGACAACCCCAACGCGGCGACCCGCTTCAACATCTCCGCGATTCCAACGATGCTCTTCTTCAAGAATGGCAAGGTCGAACACCAGCTCGTCGGCGTTCACTCCAAGGCCGACATCAAGAAGACCCTCGACGAACTGGTCAACTAGACTCTTTGCCTGCGCCCTGCTGGCGCTGGCGGCCTGCCGCCCGGCCCCCGAGGCCGGGAAGGCGGCGCCCCCGGCGGCGGACTTCGCGCTGAAGGACCTCGCGGGCAAGACCGTCCGCCTGGGCGATTTCAGGGGCAAGGTGCTCCTCCTCGACTTCTGGGCCACCTACTGTGGCCCGTGCGAGGAGTCGGTGCCGGCCCTGGACCGGCTCTATCGCGAGTTCAAGGGGTCGGGCCTTGAGGTCGTGGGCGTCAGTGTCGATTCGGTCGCCGATGCCGTGCCGGACTACGTAAAAGAGCACCGGATGACCTATACGGTGCTCCTCGATGAGGATGAGGCGGCCCGCGAGGCCTACAAGCTCCGGGGGCTGCCGCAGGCCTTCCTGATAGACAGGGAAGGCAGGGTCCTGACGCAGTGGTTCGGGTACGACCAGACCGTGCATGAAGGGATGGAGAAGGCCGTTCGCGAGGCGTTGAAGGCCGGCTGACGGGTCCGACGTACCGTACGATGTCGACGAAGACCGCCGAGAAATCACTCTACCTGATCGACGCGCACGCCTACCTTCACCGGGCGTCCCATGCGTTGCCTCCCCTGACCACCAAGGCGGGGGAGCCGGTCGGCGCCCTCTACGGCTTCGCGCGGATGCTCGTAGGCCTGCTCAAGAAGCAGAAGCCCGACTTCGTCGCCGTCTGCTTCGACACGCCGGAGCCCACCTTCCGGCACAAGGCCTACGCCGAATACAAGGCCCAGCGCGCGGAGACCGACGCCGACCTCAAGAAGCAGCTGGGCCTGGCCGAGGAGATGGTGCGGGTCATGGGCCTCCCCACGGCCGCCGTCCCCGGCTTCGAGGCCGACGACCTGATGGCAACCTTGGCCGCACGGGGTGTCGCCGAAGGGCTCAAGGTCGTCCTGGTCAGCGGGGACAAGGACGCGCTGCAGCTGGTCGACGACCGGGTCAAGGTCTGGAACGAGGCGAAGGGCGTCCTCTTCGACGCGGGCAGGGTCGAGGAGAAGTTCAAGGTCCGCCCCGACCAGCTCGTGGACTACCTCGCCATCGTGGGCGACTCTTCCGACAACGTGAAGGGCGTGGCCGGTGTCGGGCCCGTCGGGGCCGTGACGCTCCTTTCCAAGTTCCAGACCCTGGACGGGATATTGAAGGCCGCCCACAAGGGGCATGCCGACATCCCCGAGCGCGTCGCCAAGGCCTTCCTCGACGGCGAGGCGGCCGTCCTGAAGGGGCGGGGGCTCATCCGCCTCGAATCCAAGGCCCCCGTCCCCCTGCAGCCCGGGGCCTGCGTCGCGGCCCTGGGCAAGGCGCAGGGCCTGGCAGAGCTCTTCACCCGGCTGGAGTTCTTCAGCCTGCTGCGCGAGCTCGGCGCACCCGCCCCCGCCCCCGCCGTCCCGGCGGCCGACGGGGCCCGGAGCGCCCCCGGGGCCCCCCTTGCCTTCTCTTACAAGGAAACCGACCCCGCCGCCCTGCTCAAGGCCGCCGCCAAGGCCGCGCTGGTCTCGGTGGCCGCGGAGCCCTCGCCCCAGGCCGACCTGCTCTCGGACGGGACCCCGCATATCGCACTGGCCCTGCCGGACGGCGGCACGGCGGTCTTCGAAGGCATGGCGTTCTCCAAGAACCGCAAGGCCCTGGAGGCCCTCCTGTCCGCCCCTGTGCCGAGGAAGGTGGGGCATGACCTCAAGGAGGTCTCCCGCCTGCTGCGCGGCGAGTGCATCACGCTGGGCGGGGCCGCGGGAGACACCTATCTCGCCGCTTATTGTCTGGAGCCTTCCCGCAGGCCCGACCTGCCCAGCCTGCTCGAGTCCCGGGGGGCCGCGCTGGGAGGGGATGCGGGCCTGGCGCGCCGCGCCGCCTCGGTTCCGGCGCTCCTCGGCGTGCTCGAGGGCGAGCTCGAGGCCGCCGGCCTCGGCGGGCTCTACGCCGGCCTCGAGCTGCCGGCGCGCGCCGTGCTCGATGAGATGGAGGCCGCCGGCGTGCTGGTCGACGCCGGCTACCTCTCGCGGCTGCGCACGGAGTTCGCGGCGCGCATCGCGCAGGTGCTGCGCGAGGTCGAGAACGCCGCCGGACGCCCGGTGAACATCGCCTCCACCAAGCAGCTCTCGGCCTACCTCTACGACGAGCTCAGCCTGCCGGTCCCCCACGAGACGGACAAGGGCGGCCGGTCCACCGACGAAGAGGCGCTGGCCGTCCTCTCGGCCCATCATCCGGTCCCGCGGCTCGTCCTCGACTGGCGCGAGATCACCAAGCTCCAGTCGACCTATGTCGAGGCGCTGCTGGCCAAGCGCGACCCCGTAGACGGCCGCGTGCGGACCCACTTCGACCAGGCGGGCACGGCCACGGGCCGGCTCTCCAGCTCGGACCCCAACCTGCAGAACATCCCGGTGCGCACGCCGCTGGGTCGGCGCATCCGCCGGGCCTTCGTGGCCCCGGCCGGGAAGGTCCTGCTGTCGGCCGACTACTCCCAGATCGACCTGCGCGTCCTCGCCCACCTTTCCGCGGACCCGGCCTTGGTCGACGCGTTCCGCTCCGGAGGGGACGTCCATGCCCGGACGGCCTCGGAGGTCTTCGGCGTCCCGCTCGAATCGGTGGACAAGGAGATGCGGCGGCGCGCCAAGGCCGTCAACTTCGGGGTGGTCTACGGGCAGACCGGTTTCGGCCTGGCGCGGGGCCTGGGCATCAGCCAGAAGGAGGCCCAGGAGTTCATCAAGGGCTATTTCGCCCGCTACGCCGGGGTCAAGAGGTGGCTCGACCAGACCATGGCTTCCGCCAAGCAGGAGGGCTGCGTGCGCACCCTGCTCGGCCGGGTCCGCCGCTTCCCCGAGCTGGCCGCCAAGAACCCGCGCCTGCGCATGGGCGCCGAGCGGATGGCGGTGAACACCCCCATCCAAGGCGGCTCGGCCGACATCATCAAGAAGGCGATGGTCGACATCCATGCCGAGATGGGCGCCGGGCGGAAGGGGGCCCGGATGCTGCTTCAGGTCCATGACGAGCTCGTCTTCGAGGTCGAGCGCAAGGAGGCGGAGGCCTTCGGCGCCTGGGCCAAGGGCCTCATGGAGAAGGCGGTCCCTCTGCAGGTGCCCGTCGTCGTCGACCTGAAGGCCGGGCCGAATTGGGACGAGATGGAGCCTCTATGAGCAGACAATTCGGGCACGGGCCGCTGGACTTCCGGGCGATGTCCCCGGTCATCAAGGGCCTCATCGTCGCCAACGCGGCGGTCTACATCCTCTCCTTGCTGGTCGGCGGCCAGTTCCAGACCCTCTTCGGGCTGGTGCCCTACCAGGTCGTGCATGAGCGCTGGGTCTGGCAGCCGTTCACCTATCTCTTCCTCCACGGCAGCTTCTTCCACGTGCTCTTCAACCTCTTCGCGCTCTGGATGTTCGGGATGCCCGTCGAGGCCCAGTGGGGCCCTCGGGAGTTCCTCAAGTACTTCCTGCTGACCGGCGTCGGGGCCGGGCTGGTCAGCGTCGCCGTCGCGCCCAACGCCCACCATGTCATCATCGGCGCCTCCGGCGCGGTCTTCGGCCTGCTGACCGCCTTCGCGATGCTCTACCCGGAGGCGGTGGTCTACCTGTACTTCTTCTTCCCGATCAAGGCCAAGCACATGGCCCTGCTCTTCGGCGCCATCGAGTTCTTCGCCGGGGCGTCGGCCGCGAACCCGGCCAGCGCGCGCGTGGCGCACCTGAGCGGGATGGTCATCGGCTATCTCTACATCCGCTGGTGGTTCGAGGCCTCGCTGAGGATGAAGTCCCTCTTCTCGGGGATGGGGCCGGAACGCGGGGCCTCCGCCCCTAAGCCGCGCCGGCGCCCCCAGGCCGTGGGCGCGCCGCGGCGGGAGGAGGCCCTCGAGCCTTCCGACGACATGGCCGAGGTGGACCGCATCCTGGACAAGATCCTGGCCGAGGGCGAAGCCTCCCTGACCGAGCGGGAGCGGGACATCCTGAAGCGCCAGGCGCGCAAGAAGGGCGGCGGAGGGGCCGCTTGAGACGGCGCCTCCTCGTCGGCCTGACCGGCGCCATCGGCGCGGGGAAGTCGGAGGCCCTGCGGGCCTTCGCGGCCGCCGGGGCGGAGACCCATTCGGCCGACGCGCTCTCCCACGAGCTCTCGCGCCGGGGCGGGCCCGTCTACCGTGCCGTCGTGGCGGCCATGGGGCGCGGCGTCCTCAAGCCGGACGGCGGCCTGGACCGCCGGCGGATAGCCGAAGCGGTCTTCCGCGACCCCGCGGCGCTCCGCCGGCTCGAGCGGGCCAGCCATCCCGGCATCCTCAAGGAGCTCTCGCGCCGCATGGCCGAGGGGCGCCGGCCGGTCGCCGTCATCGACGTCCCGCTGCTCTTCGAGAAGAGGATGGAGAAGGAATTCGACCTGACCGTCTGCGTGACCGCGCCCGCCGGATTGCGCGCCGCCCGCGTCCTGCGACGCGACGGCGGCAGCCGCGCGGCGGCGCGGCGCCGGGCCCGGGCCCAATGGCCCGAGGCCCGCAAGGCCGGGATGGCCGACGTCGTGATCCCCAACGGCGGCCCGCGCGCGGCCCTACGCCGCGCCGTCGCCGAATACCAACAGGCTTTCGAGCTGTTAGCCTCGGGCCTTGGAGGCCGCACATGAGCCACACCACGAAGCCGACGGACGCCCCGCGCGGGGAAGGCAAGCCCGAGAACGGGCGCCCGGACGGCCACAGGGAGCGCCAGGACCGCCGCCGAGACGGTCCTCCCCCGGCCCCGGCTCCCGCCCCGCAGGGCGACCCCCCCGCGCCGGCCCCCGCCGTCCCTCAGGGCAGCCAGCCTGCGCAGCCGGCGCGCCAGCCCCTGGACGTCAACCAGCTCGCCAAGAAGAAGATCCCCGAGCTCATCAAGCTCGCCGAGGAGATGCGCCTCGAAGCCATCAGCGGCCTGCGCAAGCAGGAGCTCATCGTCAAGATACTCGAGGGCCAGGCGCGCGCCAACGGCGTCATCTACGACGAGGGCGTCCTCGAGGTGCTCCCGGACGGCTTCGGGTTCCTGCGCTCCCCCGACTACAACTACCTGCCGGGCCCGGACGACATCTACGTCTCGCCGTCCCAGATCAAGAAGTTCGGCCTGCGCAAGGGCGACACGGTCGCCGGCAACGTGCGCGGCCCCAAGGACGGAGAGCGCTTCTTCGCCCTGCTCCAGGTCCTCAACATCAACGGCGTGCCGGCCCTGCAGCTCCAGACGCGCACGGCCTTCGAGAACCTCACCCCGCTGCACCCGAACCAGCGCTTCCGGCTGGAGACCTCCCGCCAGGAGATCGTGACCAGGGTCATCGACCTCGTGGCCCCCGTCGGCATGGGGCAGCGCGCCCTCATCGTCGCCGCGCCGAAGACCGGCAAGACGGTGATGCTCCAGAAGATCGCCAACGCGCTAACCGAGAACCACCCGACCATCGTGCTGATCGTGCTCCTCATCGACGAGCGGCCCGAAGAGGTCACCGACATGCAGCGCTCGGTCAAGGGCGAGGTCGTGGCCTCCACCTTCGACGAGCCCGCCGACCGGCACGTGCAGGTCGCGGAGATGGTCATCGAGAAGGCCAAGCGCCAGGTGGAGATGGGGCGCGACGTCGTCATCCTGCTCGACTCCATCACCCGCCTGGCCCGCGCGTACAACACGATCGCCCCATCCACGGGGCGCGTGCTCTCCGGCGGCCTCGAAGCCACCTCGCTGCAGCGCCCCAAGCGCTTCCTCGGGGCGGCGCGCAAGGTCGAGGAGGGGGGCTCGCTCACCATCGTGGCGACCGCCCTCGTCGAAACGGGCTCGCGCATGGACGAGGTCATCTTCGAGGAGTTCAAGGGAACCGGCAACTCCGAGGTGGTGCTCGACCGGAAGATGGCGGACCGCCGGCTGTTCCCGGCCGTCGACATCAACCGCTCGGGGACCCGCAAGGAGGAGCTGCTGCTCTCCGAGGACGAGCTCAACAAGACCTGGATCCTGCGCAAGATCCTGGCCAGCCTGGCCTCGGTGGACGCGATGCAGCTGCTCTCCGACAAGCTGCTGGCGACCAAGTCCAACAAGGACTTCCTCAAGGCCATGGAGCTGTCGTCGCTGGAATAGGGCCCCCGTCGTGGGAGGGCCCGGTTTTGCTATAATGGGAACCTAGTCCGAATAGAGGAAGGAAACACACATGAAGGCTGACGTCCACCCCAATTACTACGTCGCGGCCGCTAGTTGCGCCTGCGGCGCCGCGTTCACCACCCGCTCCACCAAGAAGGAGATCAAGCTCGAGATCTGCTCGGCCTGCCACCCCTTCTTCACCGGCAAGCAGCGCCTGGTCGACTCCGCCGGCCGCGTCGAGCGCTTCCAGAAGCGCTTCGCCAAGACCGAGGGCAAGACCATCGTCCGCGAGGCCCAGACGGAGGTCAAGAAGGTGACCTCGGTGCCGCAGGGGACGAACAAGAAGCTCAAGACCCTCTCCACCGCCCCCAAGGTCGGCAAAGACGACGAAAAGAAGGCCGCGGCGAAGAAGAAGACGACGGGCGCGAAGAAGGACTAGCGTCCCTCGAGAGGAGCCCCGGGCCTAGCGGCCGGGGCTCCTTCTTTTTTTATGAGCGAAAAGCGGTTCGCCGACCTGGAGAGCGAGTACGAGTCCCTGGAGGCCTCGTTGTCCTCGTCTGCCCCGCCCCCGCCGGGTGAGCGCCGCAAGGTCGCGGAGCGCCACGCCGAGCTCAGGCCCGTCGTGGAGCGCATCCGCCGCCGCCGCGGCCTCCTCAGGGCCAAGGCGGAGGCGGAGGCGCTGGTCGCCGGCTCCGACGCCGACATGGCGGCGCTGGCCCGCGAGGAGCTGTCCGCCGTGGGGCCGGAGCTGGCCGAGCTCGACGCGGCGCTCCGGCGCGACCTCCTGCCCAAGGACCCCGACGCGGACCGCAGCGTCTATCTGGAGCTGCGGGCGGGCGCGGGCGGCGAGGAATCCGCCCTGTTCGCCGCCGAGCTGATGCGCGCCTACACGCGCTTCGCGGAGGCGCGCGGCTGGAAGGTCTCCGTCATCGAGCTCTCCAAGACCGGGCTCAAGGGCGCCAAGCAGGCCGTCCTCAACATCTCCGGCAGGGGCGTCTACGGCTGGCTCAAGTACGAGGGCGGCGTGCACCGCGTCCAGCGCGTGCCCGCCACCGAAGCCTCGGGCCGCGTCCATACCTCGACGGTGACCGTGGCCATCATGGCCGAGGTCGAGGAGACCGAGGTCAAGATCGACCCCAAGGACCTGCGCATCGACACCTTCCGGGCGGGCGGGGCCGGCGGCCAGAACGTGAACAAGGTGGAGACGGCGGTGCGGGTCACCCACATCCCCTCCGGCGTCGTCGTCGCCTGCCAGGAGGAGCGCTCCCAGGGCCAGAACCGCCTGCGCGCCATGTCGCTCTTGGCGTCGCGGCTGTCCGCGGCCGCCAAGGAGAAGGCCGATTCCGCGCAGGTCGAGGCCCGGCGCGTCCAGGTGGGCACCGGCGACCGCTCCGAGAAGATCCGCACCTACAACTTCCCGCAGAACCGGGTGACCGAGCACCGGCTCGAGCAGTCCTGGCACAACCTCCCGATGGTGATGGAGGGGGACATGGGGGCCATCTTCGAGGCCCTGCGCCGCGAAGAGGAGAACAGGCTGCTGGCGGGCGAATCCGCGTGAACGGCCCCGAGACCGTGGCCGGCTGGCTGGCCCGGGCCGAGGCCTTCCTCGCCGAGCGGGGCGTCCCCGAGGCTTCGGCCAACGCGGAGTTCCTGATGGCCGAGGTCTTGGAGGTCGGCCGGGGGCGTGTGCTCGCGGAGCGCGCGGCGGCGCTGTCTCAGCGCAACTCCATGCACTTCTGGGAATTCGTGAAGCGACGCGGCCGCCGCATGCCGCTGGCCTATGTCCTGGGCTGGCAGCCCTTCGCCGGCTGCCGCATCAAGGTCAACGAGTCGGTCCTCGTCCCGCGCCCGGAGACCGAAGAGCTCGTCACGCTGGCGGTATCGGAGGCGGAGGCCCTGGGGCGCCGGAGCCTGCAGGTCGTCGACGTCGGCACGGGCTCCGGCTGCGTGGCCGTGGCGCTGGCCAAGCGGCTGCCGACGGCCCAGGTCTACGCCACGGACGTCAGCCCGGCGGCCCTGAAGCTCGCCGAAGAGAACGCCATGGCGAACCACGTCTCGACCCGCGTTCGCGTGCTGAGGGAAGACCTCTTCAAGCCGCATTCGGGCGCGGCCTGGGCCGACCTGGCGGTCTCCAACCCGCCCTACATCCCCTCGGCCGCGGTGGACGGGCTGGAGCCCGAGGTCCTCAAGGAGCCCCGCCTGGCCCTCGACGGCGGCAAGGACGGCCTCGACCATATCCGGGCCATCGCCGGGGACGCCAGGCGGCTGGTGAAGCCCGGCGGGCGCCTGGTGCTCGAATTCGGGTCCGGGCAGGCCGCCGCCGTGGCGCGCATCCTCGCCAAGGCGGGTCTCTCGCAGGTGCGCATCTTCACGGACCTGCAGGGCGTCGAGCGCCTCGCGGCGGCTTCGGTCTAAGTTTGTAGAATCGCGCCATGGACGAATTCGTCATCGACGGCGGCCGCCGCCTCAAGGGCTCGTACCTGGTCAACGGGTCGAAGAACTCGGCTCTCCCCATCCTCATCGCCACCTTGCTCACCGATGACGAGTGCGTCATCGACAACGTCCCGCGCCTGCGCGACATCCGCACGACCGTGCGCCTGCTCGAGACCCTGGGCAAGAAGGTGGTCTGGACCGGCAAGCGCCTGCGCATCTCCTACGCCCGGCCGCTGAAGACCCACGCCTCCTACGACATCGTCAAGCAGATGCGCGCCTCCATCCTGGTGGCGGGGCCCCTCCTGGCCCGCTTCGGCAAGGTCCGCGTCTCCCTGCCCGGCGGCTGCGCCATCGGCCTGCGGCCTGTGGACATCCACATCCAAGGCCTCGAGACCCTGGGGGCGGCCTATGCGGCCCAGGAGGGCGACGTCGTCCTCTCCGGACGCTTGAGGCCTGCCAAGGTCCGCTTCCGCTTCCCGTCGGTGGGGGCCACCGAGAACATCATGACGGCCGCCGCCGCCGTCCCCGGACGCACCGTCATCGAAGGCGCCGCCCGCGAGCCCGAAATCGAGGACCTGGCCGGCTTCCTGCGCGCGATGGGGGCCAAGGTGTCGGGCGCCGGGACCTCCCGCATCGTCGTGGACGGCGTGTCCCGCCTCAAGGGCGTGCGCCACCGCGTCATCCCGGACCGCATCGAGGCCGGCACCCTGATGCTGGCCGTCGCCGCGGCGGGCGGAACGGTGACCTTCAAGGACGCCCGTCCGGAGCACCTCGCGGCGCTCATCGCCGCGATGAAGAGGGCGGGGGCCAGGGTGGCGGCCGTCCGCGGCGGCCTCAGGGTGTCGGCCGAGGGCAGGCCGCGGCCGATCTCGGTGACCACCGAGCCCCATCCGGGATTCCCCACCGACGTCCAGGCGCCCTGGATGGCCTATATGTCCCAGGCCAAGGGCGACAGCCGCATCCGCGAGTCCATCTTCGAGCGGCGCTTCCTCCATGCCGCCGAGCTGGCGCGCATGGGGGCGCGGGTGGCGGTGTCCGGCGACGCGGCCTTCGTCACCGGCGTCTCCGAGCTCACCGGGGCCGCCGTGATGGCCTCCGACATCCGGGCCGGGGCCGGGCTGGTCGTCGCCGCCCTGGCCGCCAAGGGCCGGACCGTCATCCAGCGCGTCTACCACATCGACCGCGGCTACGAACGGCTGGAGACCGTCCTCAGGCGGTTGGGCGCCCGCATCCGGCGCCTGCGCTGATGGATTACGCCGGCGCGCTGGCATTCCTCGAGGGGCGCCAAGAGACGCGCTGGAAGCTCGGGCTGAGCCGCATCGAAGCCTTGCTCGCCGCCGCCGGGGACCCGCACGACGGCTTGCCCGCCGTCCACGTGGCCGGCACGAACGGCAAGGGCTCGTTCTGCGCCATGCTGGCGTCGGCTCTGAGCGGGGCGGGCCTGAAGACGGGCCTCTACACCTCGCCGCACCTGAGTTCCCCGCGGGAGAGGATCCGCGTCGACGGGCGGATGGTCTCCGAGGCGGACTTCGCCGCGCTCATACACCGCCTCAAGCTCTGCGAGCCCGAGGAGTCCACATACTTCGAGCTGGTCACGGCCGCCGCCTTCCTGCATTTCCGGCGCGAGCGGGTGGATGCCGCCGTCGTCGAGGTCGGGCTGGGCGGGCGCCTCGACGCCACCAACGCCCTGCGCTCCCCGCTGCTCAGCGTCGTCACCTCCATCGGCTGGGACCATGCCCAGCACCTGGGCGACACCCTGGAGAAGATCGCCGTCGAGAAGGCGGGCATCTTCAAGCCCGGCGTGCCCGTCCTGTGCGGGGAGGACGCGCCCGTGCCGCGCGCCGCGCTCGAAGCGCGCGCCCGCCAGGCCGGGGCCCCGTTGCGCTCAGTCCCCGCCTTGGTCCGCGTCGGCGAGGACTGGGGGGCGGGCTTCCAGGACGCCCGGACCACGGGGGGAACCCGCCTGCGCATCCCGCTCCTGGGCGACCCCGCGCTCAAGAACGCGGGGCTCGTCGTCGCCGCCCTGGAGGCGCTGCCGGGGCGGGGGCTGGCGGTGCGGCTCGCCCCGGCCTTGGACGGCCTTTCCCGCGCCTCGTGGCCGGCCCGTTTCGAGGTGCGCAGGACCGCCGACGGCCGGGTGCGGGTCATCGACGGAGCCCATAACGAGCCGGCCCTGGAGGCGTTCGCCGCGACCTGGAGGCGTTCCCCCTATTCGGGCGGCGAGCCGGTCTTCCTGATGGGGACGCTGGCCGACAAGGACTGGGAGCGCCTGGCCGCCCTGGCCGCGCCCCTGGGCGGACGATTCCTCGTGGCGGCGCCTCCTTCGCCCCGGGCCCTGCCGGCCGAACTCCTGGCAGAGCGCCTGAGGGCCTGCGGCGCCCGCGACGTGCGGGCCTTCTCGTCCGCGCCGGAGGCGGTGCGGAGCTGGTTCGACGACCCGGCCCCTTCGGGCGCGATGATCGGGTCCTTCTACCTGGCGGGGATGGCGCGTGAATAGCATCCTGCTGGCGGCTCTGCTGGCGGGACCGGTTGCGGCGCAATCCACCGCCCCCGCGGCGGACTTCATCCTCCCGCAAGCGCCGGTCTCCTCTCCCGTGGTCTATTCCGCCGACTATTTCGAATACGAGGGGAGCACCACGGGGGCCGACGCCAAAATCCTCCTGAAAGGCTCCGTCGAGCTGAAGGGCTCGACCTGGACCCTGCGCGGCTCCGAGGTGCGCGTCGACATGGAGACCCGCAAGGCCCGCGCGCGCGGGACCTTCGAGGTGGACGACGGGCTGACCGTCCTGCGCGGCGAGGAGGGCGAGTTCGACCTGGCCGACCGCTCCGGCTGGGTCGGGGACGTCCGGGCGGAATACCCTCCCTGGCACGTCTGGGGCCGGCGCGGCTCGCTGGACGCCGAGGGCCGGGGCCATTTCAAGGGAGCCCTCTTCACCAGCTGCGACGGGCTGCCCCCCCACTATCATTTCCGGTCGACGAGCCTTCACATCACGCCGCGCCGCTACATGACGGCCTACAACGTGCGCTTCTACGTCGGGAAGGTCCCGGTCTTCTACAGCCCGTTCCTCTGGAAGTCGCTCAAGCGCAAGCGCCTGCTGCGCACGCGCGTCATCCCGGGCTACGACAAGCGCAACGGCGCTTCGCTGCGCTCGAACACCCTGTTCAACATCACGCCGTCCTTGTACGGGAAGCTCTTCCTGGACGGCTACTCGGAGCAGGGCTTCGCGGCCGGCTCCGAGCTGGAGTTCCATCCGTCCGAGGACTCGCGCGGGGCGCTGTACGGCTACCACATCGGCGACGACGAGGCGGGTCGCGACCGCTGGACCGTGCTCGGCTCGCAGTACCAGTCCTTCGGCTCGAGCTACGCCTTCCAGGGCCGCCTCCAGGCCCAGTCCGACCCCGAGGTCAACAACAACTACGTGCGCTCGAGCGCCTTCCGGGTGACCCCGGAGCTGGTCAACTCCGCGGCCTTCGTGCGCCGCACGGCGTTCAGCACGACGCGCCTCTCCTACGCGCGCTCGGACACCGGCGCGCCGGGGGGGCGCTTCTCAAGGGCCCGGGAGAGCACGCCGCGCCTGGACTGGCAGACCGCCCCTCTGGCCATCCCGAAGGTCCCGCTGCTCTTCACGGTGAACTCCTTCGCCGACAACACCTATGACCGCGCGCGCGGGTTCCAGCAGCATGCCGTCGGGGCCGGGGCCGAGACCACTCAGACGGTCAACCTGATGCGCGGGGTGAGCCTCACGCCGCGGGCGGCCCTGCGTGAGGTCTACGAGGACAGGCGGGAGGCGCTGACCACCCAGCGCTCCACCCAGGTCATGCAGGACGTCTATACCGGCTTCTACGAGCTCGGCACGAACCTGCGCCTGGACAGCCTGGCCGGAGCCTGGGACCTCAACTACGGGTTCATCGGCCGGACCCGGGCCGACACCCTGCGCCATGACGCCGGAGCTCCGGACTACGGGGTGGAGAAGAGCCTGTTCAGCGTTTCGGACGCCATACGGCCCGACCGTCGGCTCATGCTGCGCTTCGCCTCGGGCTACGACTACCGCCCCTCGCGCCTGGACCCGCGCGGGTTCCGGGAGCGCATCCTGCCCTTCACGGGAGACATGACGTTCTTCGCCCCGCACGGCATCCAGCTCTCGCTGCGCGACGAGTACCAGCTCGCGCAGGGCAACCGGGCCGTCCTCTTCCAGGCGGACCGGGGGGAGCGCGACGCGAACTTCGCCTCGTTTGGCTTCTCCCATACCCTCGACCGCCCCGACCTGTATTTCGCCGCGGTGGAGGGGGGGTGGGCTCCGAGGTCCTCGAAGTGGGTGTTCCAGGGCGCCTTGAGGCAGCAGCTGCGCACGCCCGGTGGCTTCGACCTGCGCGGCTACCAGGTCTTCGAGAAGGAGCTCGCCGTCACGCGGGACTTCCACGACTTCCATACCCGCGCGCTGCTGCGCTTCCGTCCGGGCGGCGTGAAGGAGTTCCTGATCCGCATCGACCTGATGACGGGCCGCGCGCCGGAGCGCCGCGTGGAGCGCAAGGACTGGGAGAAGGAGTGGTTCCCCTGGCGCGGCGAGAAGAAGTCCGACGACCAGGAGTAGGCCCGCTCAGGCGGCGGCCAGGGCCTTCTCCAGCACCGACGCGGAACGGCGCAGCGCCGCCAGCTCCGCCGGGTCCAGCTCCGGCTCCATCACCCTGACCAAGCCCTGCCGTCCCAGCACGCAGGGCAGCGACAGGCTCACGTCGGGCAGGCCGTAGCGGCCTTCGGCCGGCACGCTGACCGGCAGGACCGTCCTCTGGTCCCGGATGACGGCCTCGGCGATGACGGCGACGGCGGCGGCCACGGCGTAATAGGTGGCGCGCTTGCGCTTGATGATCTCGTAGGCCGCGGTGCGCACCTGGGTGAAGACGGCCTCGAGCGCGGCCGCGTCGTAGCCGGGCCAGCGCGCCAGCGCCACGCCTCCCGCCGACACGGTGCTCCAGGCCGCGAACTCCGAGTCGCCGTGCTCGCCCAGGATGTAGCCGTGGATGCTGTGGGGGTCCATCCCGAAGCGCTCGCCGAGCAGGGTCTTCAGGCGGGCGGTGTCGAGCGTCGTGCCCGAGCCCAGGACGCGGCCTTCAGGCCGCCCCATCTCCTTCCAGGCGACGTGCGTGAGGACGTCGACGGGGTTCGAGACGACCAGGACCACGGGCAGGGGGGACCAGGCGCGCAGGGCGGCGCAGATGAGCCGGATGCGCGCGGCGTTGTCCCGGCACAGGTCCAGCCGCGTCTCCCCGGGGACCGAGTTGCGCCCGGCGCAGACGATGACGAGGTCGGCGCCGCGCGCCTCGTCGAGGGAGCAGGGGCGCACGCGGCAGTTCTTGACGAACGGGAGGGCGTGGGACAGGTCCATCGCCTCGCCGAGGGCGCGCTCGGCGTCGGCGTCCACCAGGTCGATGGCCTCCGAGACCCCGCGCTGCAGCAGGGCGTAGGCGACCGTGGCCCCGACGAAGCCCGTTCCGACGATGGCGATGCGCCTCATGTCAGCCCCCTCGCTTGGAGATCCAGACGAACATCCCGATGAGCAGAGGGGGCGTGAGCCCGTTGAAGATGCGCCATTCCTCCAGGCCCATCGGCACGGGGATGACTGGGTTTAGCGCCAGGGCGAGGAGGATCAGACCGAGGCCCATCTCCCAGACCCCGCGCGCGAAGGAGGCGGCGGCGGCATAGGCCAGGGCGGGGCCCGCGACCAGCCGCATCCCCGTCCAATAGGGGGCCCAGGTCTGGTTGGGCAGCACGAAGAGGACCGACAGCGCCAGCCCCGCGGCGGACATGGCGGCGGCCAGGCGCCCCATCGAGGCGAAGGCCGGTATGCCCCCCGGCGGGCGGCTGGGCACGAAGGGGGGCGGGGCGGGGCGCCAGGCGCTGAGGTCTCCGGCGGCCTCGGATTCTTCCGGGGCCGGCCGCCACCCTTGCGCGTCGGGATGGGGGGGGGCGCCCCCCTCGAGCAGGGCCGTGAGCGCCTCGTAGGCCTGGTTGATGAGGCGCATGCGGTCTTCGCAGCCCTGGCGCAGGGTGGCGTCGTAGGGGAACCGGTCGGGATGCCAGGTCTTGGCCTGTTCGCGATAGGCGCGCTTGAGCTCGCCCAGGTCCGCCCCAGGCTCGAGCTCCAGCAGGCGCCAATATGGCTCGTAGGGGTCCACGCCTCCTTAGGATAGCAGGGCTCCGGGGGTTTTGGTAGAATCGCCCCCGCGGAGGATTTCCCCCCAATGCCCAAACCCATCTGGCTCGTCACGGGCGGCGCCGGCTTCATCGGCTCCAACATCGCCGAGGCCCTCGTGAAGCAGGGCGAGAAGGTCCGCGTCTTCGACAACTTCTCGACCGGCTCGCCGGCCAAGATGAAAAGCTTCCGCTCCGAGGTCGAGCTGGTGCGCGGCGACCTGCTCCGGCCCGCCGACTGCGCCAAGGCGGTCAAGGGCGCCTCCTTCGTCCTCCACCAGGCCGCCATCCGCTCCGTGCCGAAGTCCGTGGACAACCCCACGGCTTCCCACGACGCCAACGCCACGGGGACCCTGAACCTGCTCATCGCCGCGACGGCGGCGAAGGTGAAGCGCTTCGTGTACGCCGGGACCTCGTCGGCCTACGGCGACACCAGGTCCTTCCCCATGAAGGAAGAGCATCGCCCTCGCCCGCTGAGCCCCTACGCCGCCTCGAAGCTGTGCGGTGAGCACTACGCGCTCTTGTGGACGAAGACGATGGGCCTGGAATCCATCGCCCTGCGCTATTTCAACGTCTTCGGCCCGCGCCAGGACCCGGAGTCCCTCTATTCCGCCGTCATCCCGAAGTTCATGGAACAGGCCTTCCGCGGCGTGCCGCTCGAGGTCCACTCCGACGGCCGTCAGCAGCGCGACTTCACCCACGTCTCCAACGTGGTCCAGGCCAACGTCCTGGCCGCGCGCTCCAGCCGGGGCGTGGGCGAGGTCTTCAACATCGCCAACGGCAAGACCTATTCCCTGCTCGACCTCATCGCCGTCATCGAGCGCCTGGTCGGGCGCAGGCTCGAGCGCAAGCACGGCCCGGTCCGGCGCGGCGACGTGCGCAAGACCTGGGCCGACGTCTCCAAGGCCAGACGCCTGCTGGGCTACAAGCCGGTGATGAACTTCGAGGGCGGCCTGCGGGACACCTACCGCTACTTCGAAGAGCACTACTTCAAGCGCAAAGGCGGCCTGTGAAGCTCCTCGTAACGGGCGGGTTGGGGTTCATCGGCTCCAACTTCGTGCGCTGGTCGCTCAAGAAGCATCCGGCCCTGCGCATCGTGAACCTCGACCTGCGCACCTACGCGGGCAACCCGGCCAACCTCAAAGGCATGGACGGCGCCGCCCGCCACCGCTGGGTTCGCGGCGACATCGCCGACCCCAAGACCGTGGCCAAGGCCATGCGGGGCGTCGACGCCGTCGTCCACTTCGCGGCCGAGAGCCATGTCGACCGCTCCATCCTCGACGCCTCGGCCTTCCTGCGCACGAACGTCACGGGCACCCAGGTGCTGCTCGACGCGGCGCGCGCCGCGGGCGTGGGGCGCTTCGTCCACGTCTCCACCGACGAGGTCTACGGCTCCGTGGAGAGGGGGGAGTCCAAGGAGGCCGACCCCCTGCTGCCCAACAGCCCCTACGCCGCCTCGAAGGCGGCCTCCGACCTCATGGTCCGGGCGGCCTTCGTCACCCATGAGTTCCCGGTCCTCGTGACCCGCTGCTCCAATAACTTCGGCCCCTACCAGTTCCCCGAGAAGGCCTTGCCGCTAATGATCACGAACTGGCTCGACGGCATCCCCTTCCCGCTCTACGGCGACGGCCTCAACATCCGCGACTGGGTCCATGTCACCGACCACTGCCGCGGGGTCGACCTGGTCCTGCGCAAAGGAACGCCCGGGGAGGTCTACAACATCGGCGGGACGGCGTCTTTGACCAACAAGCAGCTCATCGAGCGCGTCCGCCGCATCATGGGGGTTCCGCCCACCCTGGTGACGCCCGTGCCCGACCGCAAGGGCCACGACCGCCGCTACGCCGTCGACTGCTCCAAGCTCCGACGGCTGGGCTTCCGCCACGAGACCACCTTCGAGGAGGCCCTGCGGCGGACGGTGGCCTGGTACCGGGCCAACGAGGCCTGGTGGCGGCCTCTGAAGGGGCGCAAGGACGTGAAGACCTACTACAAGGCCAACTATGGATTCGGGGGGAAGCGATGAACGCCGTGATCGCCCATGCGCCGGACCTGTCGCCGAACCTCAAGCCCTTGGGGCTGACCTCGGGCTGGGTCGAGGTCGTCTGCGGGAGCATGTTCTCCGGCAAGACCCAGGAGCTCATCCGCCGCCTGCGCCTGGCCAAAATCGCCCGCCAGAAGGTCGTCGTCTTCAACTCGGCCCTCGACACCCGCTACGGGCGCAACCACATCATCTCCCACGACAAGCTCAAGATCCCCTGCGTGCCCGTGCGCTCGGCCAGGGAGATCCTCGAGCGCGTCCATCCCGACACCCAGGTGGTCGGCATCGACGAGGTCCATTTCTTCGACCCCGCCGTGGTCGAGGTCTGCGAGGCTCTGGCCGACTCCGGCCGGCGCGTCATCGCGGCAGGGCTCGACCAGGACTACAAGGGCCAGCCCTTCGAGGTGACAGCCCGGCTCATGGCCGTGGCCGAGTTCGTGACGAAGAACCTGGCCATCTGCGTCTCCTGCGGGAACCCGGCCAACCGCTCCCAGCGCCTCACCCACACCCGCAAGCGCATCAGCGTCGGCGCCGCCGACAAGTACGAGGCGCGCTGCCGCCGCTGCTTCACCAAAGAACACAAGTAGCGGATGGAATACCCCTTTGGTGCCAGGCACCGAAACGGGGGGATGGAATAGGTCCTTGGACCCAGGGTAGTTGAGGTCCGGCGACCCTGTGAGCGGGAGGGGGAGGCCGCTATCCTCTGCCCATGCGCCTACCGCATCCGGTTTCGACGGCCCTCGCCGCTGCCCTATGCCTCGCCGTCCGGGCCTCGGCCGCTCCGACGGCGGGCCAGGTCTGGAACGAGGTCTTCAACGCCGACGAGCAGCGCATCATCCACGCCATCAAGGCGGACCCGCAGGCCGACGAGGCCCTGAAGGCCGGCCTGCGCCGTGTCGTCTCCTCCGCGCTGGAGGCCGTCGAGGCCGAGAAAAAGCGCTTCCAATCCGAATGGCTGGCCCGCATCGAGACCTTCGCGAAGACTTACAAGCCGGGCCAGGGGCAGGGCGGGGTGAAGCCCACGGTCGCCTCCATGCGCGACCAGCTCCCGTGGCTGGCCAAGATCGACCAGGACAACTGGGGCGGGCAGGTCATGGGCGAGGTCACCAGCCGCATGGACGCTTTCGAGCTCAGCTTCAACGTGGCGCAGCTGCGCTCCATCTCCCCCGAGGCCAAGGAGCAACTGACCGACAAGCTCGGCAAGGCGAAGTTCTTCCGCTATTCCGCCGCAGGCGTCGCCGAGGAGATGGTCAAGACCGGCCGCGAGGCGATGGCGAGCACCTTGGCCGGGCTCTCCGCCGACACCCCGGCGCGGCTGGCCACCGTCCGCCAGCAGCTCGAATCCGCTGAGCGCCTCTTGGCCGACGCACGCCGCACCCAGACCCCGGTCAACGGCGGATCGGTCTTCGACGGCTCGCGCCGCGCCCCCGGCGCCCCCGCCCCGGGCGGCGGCAGCGTGGTGGACGCCCGCCCGAACCCGCCGGCCGCGCCCGGCGAGGCGCCGGCAGCCCCGAAGCCGCCCGAAGCCCCGGCCGGCGAACGCCTCTCTCCCGCTCCGCCTCCGCCCGCGGCTCCGTCCGGGCCGCTCACGGCGCGCAACCCCTCTCCCGACGAATTCGAGGTCCCGCCGCCGAAGACCCCGGGCAAGGACGAGCAGACCTACGCCTCCAAGGCCGGCGCCGGGGGCGGCGGCATCGGCTCGTCGATCATGGGAGTCCTGAAGAGCCCCGTCGGCAAGGGCGGGATGGGCGGCGGCCTGCTTGGCGCCATCGCCGGCTTCTTCATCGGCGGCCCCATCGGCGCCGTCATCGGCCTGCTCGTCGGAGCGGCGGCCGGGGCCGGCGTCATGATGGCTTCAGGCTCTTCTTCCCCCCAGACCTGAAAAGCAGGGCGGCGCCCAGCGCGTGCGCCAGCGCGGGCAGGCAGTTCGACGCCCAGCCCATGGCGGGATCGACCATCGGGACGACCCAATGCAGCCCAACGCCGTCGCGCGCCGCCGCGAAATAGGCGGCAGGGGCGAGATAGAGCAGCCCGATGAGCCCGATGGCGACCGTCTCAGCGTTCTTGACGCGGCTCCTGCGGATGCGGGCCAGGAGCAGCAGGTCCCGGGTCAGGAAGAGCGGGGCCATCAGTGCGATGCGTCGGGCGTCGGGGACCATGAGGCCCGTGGCGGCGCAGAGTCCGGCCACCGTGAGGAGGGACCAGGCCCATGACGGCACCCGCCCGGCGTCGGAAGGGGTATCGCGGTCCAGCAGCGCTCCCATAAGGGCGGCGACAGCCGGGACCGTGGCGCATACATAGAGCCCGATGGACAGCTTGGTGACGGCGAAGAGCGGCGCGAAGAGGAGGGCATAGGTCCAGAGCGCCGCCAGAAATCCCGGGAACACCCAACTGGCTGGCCGTTCCGAAAGCAAGCGCCCGACTTGACGCAAGGCCGCGACCGCCGCCCAGGCCGTCCACCAGAGGCCCGAGCAAAGCAACAGGGCGGGGCCGAGGACCTGGGGGTTCCGGGAAGTCCCGACGACGGTCTGGCCGAAGAGGGCGCCCAGGAAGCCCAGGCCGCCCAGGGCCAGGCCGCCTATGCCGATTCTCCCTTCCTGGAGACGGGCCGTGGCGGCGGCCGCAGCGAGAGAAAGAAATGCGGTCCCGACGAACGCGACGCCCATCCAGGCCCAGTTCAGCGTCAGATTCAGGACGCCTCCCGCTCCGGGCAGGCTCTGTGCGTAGAGCGCCCACGGGGCCATGACCGCGGCCAGGAACACCGCGTACGAAGTCGCCGCGACGAGCTTCCCAAGGACTATCTCCGACGCGCTCAGGGGGGTCAGCGCCAGCAGGTCCCATGTCTTCTTCTGGTGCTCCTCGACGAAATCGGCGACGAGGCAGGGGATGCCGTAGAAAAACAGGACGACGAACTGGCAGTAGATTACGGACCCCGTCAGCTGCGAGCCGGCGTTGTATTTGCCGAGGTTGCCGGCGAAGACGGCGAGGACGGCGCTCGCCCCTATCGTTCCTATTAGGAGCCGTGGGTTGGTGAGCCACTCCTTGCGCGCCCGGCGCAGTTCGGGCAGGTTCACGCCTCCTCCGGCAGGGCGGCGCTCCAGCCATGGTAGGCGTCCTCGAAGCGGCGCCGCTCGAGCGCATAGGAGCAGACCCCGATTCCGGCCGCCACCAGAGCGCCCAGCAGTTCCGCGGCGGCCTTCTCGTCTCCCGAGAGCGAGAACCTGAAGTCCCGGCCGGAGCGCTCGATGCTTCCGGCGCCGCGCGCGCGCAGCAGGGCCTCGGCTTCGTCGGCCCCGTGCGCCACGCGCAGGACGCGCACGGGGGCGATGGCGGATGTGAACTCGTCTATCGGCCCGGAGACGACGACGCGCCCGCGGCGCATCAGGACGGCATGCGTGCAGTAGTCCTCGAGCTCGGTCAGGATGTGCGAGGAGACGACGAGGGTGGTGCCGCGGCGGGCGGACTCCTTGAAGAGGAGCTGGAGGTCGCGCCGCGCCTCCGGGTCGAGGCCGGCCGAGGGTTCGTCGAGGAGGATGAGCGGCGGGTCGTGGAGCATGGCCCGGGCGATCCCGACGCGCTGGCGCTGGCCGCGCGACAAGGTCCCCAGGGGCCTCTCGCAGACGGCGTCGAGCCCGGTGAAGGCGACGACCTCGGCCGTCCTGGAATGGGCCTGGGCCGGGGTCATCCTGTAGGCCTCGGCGAAGTAGAGCAGGTGGTTGCGCGGCGTCATCTCCTCGCGCATCCCGTAGACGTCGGGCAGGAACCCGTAGCGGGAGCGGACCCTCCGGGGTTCGGTCCCGGCGTCGATGCCGCAGACCCGGACCGTCCCCGCGTCGGGGAGGGTGAGGCCGCAGAGCAGGCGCATCAGGGTGGTCTTGCCGGCGCCGTTGGGGCCGACCAGGGCCGTGACCGAGCCGCGCTCGATGTCGAGGTCGACGGAGTCGACGGCCACCGCCTCGTCGAACTCCTTGCGCAGGCCGCGGGCGGAGACGATGGGCTCGCTCACCCCCTAATTACGCCCCGCGAGGCGGAAAAATTCAAGGCCCCCAGTTGGGGGTGTAGGAGCCGCCGGGCAGGTCGGCCAGCACCCGCGGACCGCTCCCGTCGGCGTCCATGATGTAGAGCTTCGGCTTGCCGCCCGCGCGGGAGCTCGAGAACACCAGGAAGCGCCCGTCGGGCGACCAGGACGGGGCCTCGTTCTGGCCCTCGCCGTGGGTGAGCTGCACGAGGCGGGTGCCGGTGACGTCCACGAGGAAGATGTCGAGGGTGTCCTTGCGGTTGGCGCGCCCGGAGAAGGCTATCCATTCGCCGGTGGGCGACCAGGAGGGGCTGTCGGACCAGTTGAGGTGGGTCAGGCGCTTGGTGCGCCCGCCGGCGAGCTCCAGCAGGTGGACCTGGGGGTTCCCCGCGCGGTCCGAGACGAAGGCGAGCTGGAGCCCGTCGGGCGAGAAGGTGGGGGAGGAGTCCACGCCGAAATGGCTGGTGACCGCCTTGGCCGAGCCGGTCTTCATGTCGATGAGATGGACGTTGGGCTCCTTGCCGCGCGAGATGGTCGCCGCCAGCGTGGCGCCGTCGGGGGAGAAGCCCCCGGCGATGTTCAGGCCCTGGCGGTCCGAGACGACGGAGGAGCGCCCGCGCTCGAAGTCGTAGAGGAAGAGGTCGGGGTTGCCGTCCTTGTAGCTGGTGAAGGCCAGGGCCCGGCCGTCCGGGCGCCAGCGCGGCAGCAGGTTCAGGGTGCGGTTCGAGGTGACCTGGCGGGGGGCCGCCCCGTCGTAGTCGACGATGTAGACCTCCTTGGAGCCGGTCTGGTCGTTGACGAAGGCGATGCGCGAGCGCGCCACGCCCTTGCGCCCGGTGAGCTGCCGGACGATGTCGTCGGCGGCCGCGTGGGCGAGCAGGCGCCAGTTGTCCGCCTTCTGGCGGTAGTAGCGCGACATGAGCGGCTGCCGGGCGCCGAGGTCGAACAGGGACACCTGCAGGGAGAGCATGTCGGCCGACTGCCCCGCCGCGGCGCGCACGAGGAAGGCCGAGCCGCGGTCCTTCCAGGCCTGCAGGGCGTCCGGCGCGTCGGCGGGCGGGGGCTCCTCGCGCAGGTCGAAGGTGCGGGAGAAGAGCAGGTCCGCGCGCAGGACCTCGCGCAGGCGCCGAGCGGCGTCGGCGTCCTGGGCGCTCTTCGGGTCGGCGGGGGCGAAGGCGTCCAGGCCCATCGCGAACGCCGAGCGGCCCGCCGTCCCCTCCACGCCGATGTAGACCTCGGCCGCCCGCGCGGGGAGGGCGGCCAGCAGGAGGGCCAGCAGGCCGGCGGCCCGGCTCATCCCTTCTTGCCGCCGAGGGTCTTGAGCAGCTCCTTGGCTTTGACGGCCTCGGGGGACTTGGGGAAGTCCGAGGGGATGGATTCGAGGTAGCGCTTGGCTTCGTCCCCGTGCGTCTTCATCTTGAGGAGGCACTGCGCGTAGCGCAGCCGGCTGCCCGGGGTGACCTCGCTCTTCGGGAAGCGGTCGAGCACGACGGCGAAGGCGCGGGCCGCGTCCTCCCAGCGCTCCTGGGCGAAGCGCGCCTGGCCCAGGTAGTAGCCGGCCAGGTCGGCCGTCTCGCCTTTCGGGAATTTCTCGAGGTAGAGCTCGAAGCCCTGCGCGGCCGGGTCATACTGCTTCTTCTCCAGCTGGGCGCGGGCCTGCTGGAAGACGTCGCTGGGCTTGAGGGCCTTCGCGGCCTCGGCGGCGGCCTTCTCCCGGGCTTCGGCCTCGGCCTTCTGGCGCTCGGCCTCGGCCGCGGCGCGGCGCTCCGCCTCGGCGGCCTCGGTGCGCCGGCGCTCCTCGGCAGCCTTCAGCGTCTCCTGCGTGGCCTCGATGCCGCGCTGGAGGTTCGAGACCTTCATCCCGAGGGCGGCCCCCAGGTCGTCCATCTTCGCCGACACGCGCGTGGAGGCCTCGCGGTTGTCCTTGAGGTTCTCGTTGAGGACGGTCATGTCCTTGTGGACCTCTTCGAGGCGCGCGTTGAGGTCGGCCTGGTTGGACTGGATCTGGGTCATCAGCTTCTTGAGGTTCTGGACCTGGAGCTGGATGGTGTCGTTCTGCTGGGACAGATCGAGGATGTCGCGCTGCGTGGCGACGCAGCCGCCGAGCAGCAGGGCCGGCAGGAGGCGCAGGACGGTGGCGGGTCTCATCGCCGGCTAGCGCACGACCGACGAGCCCGAGTTGTAAGGGGCCGAGGAGACCTGGGCGCGGATCTTGGTCTCGGCGCGGCGGTTGCGGCCCCAGCAGTCCTCGGTCGGCTCGGCGCAGGCGCCGCGCTCCTCGCCGAAGGAGATGGTGGCCAGCTTGCCGCCCGGCACGCCCAGCCTGATGTAGTATTCGCGCACCGCCTTGGCGCGCTTCTGCCCGAGGGCCAGGTTGTACTCGGTGGTCCCGCGCTCGTCGCAGTGGCCCTCGACCAGGATTTCCAGGTCCGGGTGCTGCTTGAGGTAATCGGCGTTCGCCCGCAGCGCGATGCGTCCCTCCTCGGCCACCGAATAGGCGTCAAAGTCGAAGCGGACCGGCTGCAGTTCGGCGGCAGAAGCGAACTCCTTGCCCCGGATGCGCGCTTCCTCGACGTCGGCGGCGCTGGGCAAGGTGACGGCCTCTTCGGTCCCCGCGCCCGCCGCGGCGACGGCGGCGTCGTCTCTGAGGCCGGTGGTCTTCTTGACGGTCTTCTTGGGGGTGCAGGCGGAAAGCGCGAACAGGGCGCAGAGCGCTGCGGCGCCGAAGAATCGCGCGCGCATGTTCAAAATGTCTTGGCTCATGGGTCCTCCGCTGAAAAATCTTTCTCTTTCCAGCAGAAACATCATACCCGCCGGGCGGCGGCCGTGTCAAACGCGCCCCCCGGGCCCGGCCCTCCGGCCGGGCCCGGGGCTAGGGTGGTCAAGGCTTTTTCGGCGTCTCCGGATGGTCCTTGCCTTCGTCGGCGCCGGGTCGGCCGTGTTTCTCGCGGCGCTCTTCCCGCCGTTCCTTCATCTCTTCGCGGCGCGCCTTCTGCTTCTCCCAGCGCTCGGCCAGCTTGGGGTTCTCCTTCTTGAACTGCTCGCGCCGGTCCTTCTGTTCATTCTGGAAGGCCTCGCGTTTGGCCTGCTGCTCGGCCTTGAACTTCGCCTTGGCGGCCTTGGCTTCGGGGCCTTTGAGGTCTTTGAGCGATTCCTTGAACTTCTCGCGTTCGGCCTTCTGGCCCTCGCGGAATCCCTGCCGGCGGGCCTCCTGTTCCTTTCGGAAGGCGCTGCCCTTCTCGCGCATCTCGGCCCGCTCGGCCTTGTCGGGCCGCGCACCCTCCTTCTCGGCGGCGGGCGGGGGGGCTTTCGTGTCGTCGGCTCGCGCCGCGGCGGGCGCGAGGAGGACTCCCAGCAGAGCCAGCGTCATCATGGTCTTCATCACAACCTCCAGGGGGGTTCCCCTGATGCTAGTACGCGCACCCCCCCGATTTGGTTCCATCTATTTTGGGGCTCCTTAGAATAGCATTGAAAAACAGAAGCTTTTCCAATACACTGCGGGCATGGAATCGGGAGGTACCCAGAAGATCCTCATCGTCGAGGACTTCCCGGCGTGGCAGGAGCTGCTGAAGGTCTGGCTCAAGCACGCCGGCTACCAGGACCTCTACCTGGCCAAGACCGGGGCCGAGGCCATCGAACTGGCACGCAAGGCCCTGCCCGACTGCATCCTGCTGGACCTGGGCCTGCCCGACATGGACGGGATGGAGGTCTGCAAGATGGTGCGCTCCATCCCCGCCCTGGGAAAGACGCCCATCGTCATGATCACGGCCCACCGCAAGGACAAGATCATGGGGCTGGAGTGGGGGGCCGACTACTTCGTCCAAAAGAACGACAACCCGGCCGAGCTGCTGGCCACGTTGCGCGCCGTGTTCCGCCGCCGGGAGCTGGACCTCAACCTCTTCAAGAAGGGCGATGTCACCCTGCAGATGGAGACGCGCAAGGTCTTCTTCCGCGAGCTGCAGGTGGCCAGCCTGACGCCGAAGACCTTCGAGCTCTTCTACGCCTTGCTCGAGCGCAGCCCGGAGCCGGTGAACAAGGACCTGCTGTTCTCCGTGGTGGAGGGCCGCCAGCGCCCCGAGCTCTCGCGCGCGCTGGACATCCTGATGAACCGCCTGCGCAAGGCCCTGCCGGTGATGCTGCAGAAGCGCATCATGGCGGTGAAGGGCTTCGGCTACGTGTACGTGGCCGAAGGCGAGAAATAGGCGCTACTGGGCCGGCGCGTCTTGCGCCGGCGCGGGCGGGGCGTCGGGGTTCACGGCCTCCAGCACCTTCCAGGCGCCTCCTGACTTCCGGAGCCTGGCGACCACCTTCCTGGGCGCGGCGTTGAACGCCGGGTCGCGCGCCGCGCTTCCGCCCAGCGTCTCCACCAGCTTGAGCGTGACCACCCCAGAGGAGTCCTTGGTCTCGGATTCCACCTTGCGCACGATCTTGAGCATGACCCCGGAAGGGGTCATGGCCATGTCATTGGCCATGCTCGCCGCCGACGGCATCGGACGGCCCATGAAGGTGGAAGAGGCGCAGTACTGCTCCACGTCGGCCAGGGCGTTCTCCTCGGTCATCTCCTTGAGCTCCGGGCACTTGCCGAAGCGGTAGGCCTCCGAGTATTTCGCATAGGCCTGATACGCGTCCGAGCCGACGGCGAACCGTTTGAACGCGTAATACCCGCCCCAGGCCAGGAGCGCGACGAGGAGTAATTGTCTCATGCCAGAATCTAACCGGCAGGTCCTTCCCTGTCAATGTCGGGCTCCCTGACGGATGACATCTTCGACGCTTTCAGCTGTCATTCGCAGGATAATTTCTCGTTGACAGCCGGTGGTCGCGGCCCAATACTGAGGGCGGCGCGCCGAGACCATGTCACCCCGGGCTTTCCTATTAGCGTCCCTGCTGGCATCGGCTTTCCCTAATTACGCCGCCGCGGCGCCGCTCTGGGACCTGGTCTGGGACGGCGGGGATTCCGAGGCGGCGCACGGGTTGGCTTTGGACGCCTCCGGCGCCGTCTATACCTCCGGCAACAGCGGCAGCAACATCAACATCGTCCGCCTCTCGTCCGCCGGCGTCATTCTGTCGACCTGGACCTATGACAGCGGCAACCTCGACGCGGCCGGGGGATTTTCGCTGGACGCCGCGGGGAACGTGTACGCGGCGGGGCAGACCTTCAACGGCTCGAACCTGGACTTTCGCTTCGTGAAGTTCACCTCCACCGGCGGCGTGGCCTTGACGGGGAGCTACGACGGCGGGGGGACGGACCTGGCCTGGGGGGCGGGTAGCGCTGCCGACGGATCCATCATCGTCGGCGGCACCAGCGGTTCGGACTGGCGATTGATCAAATACGCCTCCACGGGCGCCGTGGTCTGGAGCCGCTCCTACGACAGCGGCCTCAACGACGGAATGGGGGCCCTTGCCGTCGACGCCTCCGGCTACGCCTACGCGGTGGGCCACCACGGCGATGCCAATGACGACATCAAGACCATCAAGTTCGACCCCTCGGGGAACATCGTCTGGCTCAGCACTTACACGACGGGCCAATCGGAGCGGGCCCGGGGCGTGACCATCGACGCTTCGGGGAATGTCTATGTCGTCGGCTATAGCGGCCCCGACTTCCTGCTCCTCAAGTACAGCCCTTCCGGGACCTTGGCCTGGTCGCGCACGTGGGGCAGCGGCGGCGATTTCGGCTATGCGGTGGCTGTGGACGCCGGCGGCCGGGTCTTCGCGGCGGGAAGCTCCGCCGGCGCGTCGGCCAACGACTTCCGACTCTGGCGCTACGACGCCGACGGGACCCTGGTCTCGACGACGCTCTATGCGGATGGCTCGGTCAACAGCGAGGCGCGCGGCGTCGCTGTCGACGGCTCGGGCGGGGTCTACCTGAGCGGCCTGGGCAACGGGGCGGACTACCGGGTGCTGAAGGACGCCTACGCCTTCATCGCGTCAGCCCCGTTCTCGGGGGTGTTCGGCACCAGCCTGACGGTCAATTGGGCCTCGAACTATCCGGCTGGCACCCAATACACCGCCCAGCTCTCCTCAGTCTCCGACTTCTCGGGGACCGTGGCCTCGTCGGCGACGCTCAACCTCTCGGCGACCTTCACGGGCTTGGCGCTCTATGCCACCTACTACGCCCGCGTGGCCACGGCCCCGGCCGGCCCCTTCACCGTCCTGGGCTCCACGCGCACACCGCTGTTCTCCGTGCGCACCCAACTGGGCAGCGGCCTAATCTCTTTCGGGGTCGCCTGGGGGGACTACGACAAGGACGGGGACCTGGACGCCTTCGTGGCCAACAGCGCCAACATGGACGCCCTCATCCTGCGCAACGACGGCGCCGGGACCTTGACCCAGGTCGTCATCACCTCCTCCGCCCGCAACGCCGGGGCCGTGGCCTGGGCCGACGCCGACGGGGACGGGGACCTCGACGCCCTGCTGGCCACCAACAGCGACAACTCGGGGGCCGTCCTGCTGCGCAACGACGCGGGGACCTGGGCGCCCGTCACCATCCCCGGCACGGCGGGGTCGGGCGTGGCCGTGGCCTGGGGCGACTACGACAACGACGGCGACCCGGACGCCTTGCTGGCGCAGGCGACGCCGGCCGATGCCGACGAAATCCTGCTGCGCAACGACGGCGGGGTCCTGAGCGCCGTCACCATCGAAGGCACCGGCGGCAACACGAAGGCCATCGCCTGGGGCGACTACGACAACGACGGGGACCTCGACGCCATCCTGGCCAACGATTCCGGCGACGAGGTCCTCTTGCGCAACGACGGCGGGACCTTGACCCCGGTAACCCTGTCTGGTACCGCAGGCTCCTCGGCAGATGTGGCCTGGGGCGACTTCGACGGCGACGGACGCCTCGACGCCGTGGTCGCCAACGGCTGGTTCGACGACATCGCCTTGCTGCGCAACACGGGCGGCGCCTTCGTGAAGACCCTCATCCCCGGCACCTCTTCGTCCTATGCCGTGGCCGTGGGCGACTACGACGCCGACGGGGACGCGGACATCCTCGTGGCGGGGTCCGGCACGAATTCCCGCGAGTACCTGCTGCGCAACGACGGTGGCGTCTTCGCCAAAATCCTGCTGACCGAGACCGGCGACGCCAGCGTCGACGCGGCTTGGGCGGACTACGACGGCGACGGGGACCTGGACGCGCTGGTGGCCAACTGGGACCAAGGCACGGACGAAGTCCTGCTGCTTAACGACGCGGCCCCGTACAACGCGCCGCCCAGCGCCCCGGCCGTGGATACGGTCACCCTGGACCTGGCGCCCGGCGGGGGGACGATGACGGTCAAGTGGGCCGCCGGGGCCTACGACGGGGCCTCGGCCACGGCCAGCCTGTCCTACGCTTTGGTCATGGCCAGCGCGCCGATGACCCTTTCCCCCGACGGCCTGCGCGTGACCTCGCCGGGGAGCTTCGCCGTGTCCTGGAACAACGGCTCGCCGCTCTACACCCCGTACCCGCGCCCGGCCTACCGGGTCTGGCCGGGGGACGCGACGGCCAAGCACGGGCTCTACTTCCGCGTGGACCTGGGCACGGCCTCCGCCAACATCCGCTCCGGGACGACCTACTACATCCGCCTGCAGACCATCGACGGCGGCCTGGCGCGCAGCGGCTGGGGCACGGAGAGCAGCGTCTTCGTGGCGGAGCCCGGGATGTTGTCCGCCGTGGGCTTGAGCTCGGTGGGGACCTCCGCCCTGACGGCGGGCTGGGCGTCGGGCTTCCCCGGCGGGACCCAATATACCGCTCAACTGTCTACTGCTGCCGACTTCTCGGGGACCCTGGCCTCGTCGACGACCCTGAACCTCGCCGCATCCTTTTCGGCTTTGAGCGCCAACACCAGCTACTACGCGCGCGTCTCCACCGGCCTCTCCGGGCCCTTCACCGCCCTGGGCTCCACGGTCACCCTCATCGAGTCGCCGACGGCGGTCTTCTTCGACGAGGTCTCCTCGCACAGCCTGGTGGCCTGGGCCCACGCCGCCGGGGCCGGGGCGCTGCGCTCAGACGCCGGGCAGAGCGGGGTCAACATCGCCCGCGACGGGGCGTACGCTGGCTGGAAGTCCGACGCCTGGGCGTGGCTGCCCCCGATGAGCACCGGTCGCAACAACTCGGGCCTCTGCGCCTACGCCGGCCGGCTCTACGCTTACGGTGGCCACGACGGCACCACCTACATCTCCTCCGCCGAGGCCTACGACCCCTCGTCGGGGGCCTGGAGCGCATTGGCCGCCATGCCCGCCACTCGCGCCGACTTCGCCTCCGCGCGGGTCGGGGGGACCATCTACGTCGTCGGCGGGGCCAGCGGCGGGCCGGTGCTGACGACGAACTACGCCTACGACATCGCAGCCAACGCCTGGAGCAGCAAGACGGCGATGCCGACGGCGCGCTCCTATGCGGGCGCCGTCGAGCTCAACGGCCGCGTCCACGTGCTGGGCGGCTGGAGCGGGTCGAACCTGATGAGCGCCAACGAGGCCTTCGACCCGGCGGCGGGTGCCTGGGCAACCGGGACGGCGGTGCCGACGGCCTGGGGGATAGGCGCCGCGGCCGCGCTGGGCGGGAAGGTCTACCTGGTGGCGGGTAGCACGGCCTCCGGGGTCCCCTCCACCCTGCACGCCGCCTTCGACGCCGGCTTGGGCTCCTGGTCCTCCCCGACGGTCTTGCCGTCGCCGGCCCGCTACGCGGGGCGCTCGGCGGCCGTGGGCGGCAAGATCTACGTCGTCGGGGGCCGGGACCCCGTCGCGGCCAGCGGGCTGGTGGAGGAGTATGACCCCGCCGTCGACGCCTGGGCCAGGTACAGTAGCCTGGCCCCGGCGCGCACGGCGTTCGGGCTGGCGGTCTTGAACGGCCAGCTCTACGGGGCCGGAGGCGGCACCGACGTGGCGGTGACCAGCACGGCCTGGTCGTTCGACATGGCGCGGGCGCGGCACTTCAGCGGGCTGCAGCCGAACACGCAGTACTCGTTCAAGGCCAAGGCGCGCAACAGGGCCGGCGTCGAGACCGGGGAGAGTTCCGCCTTCTCGACCTACACCTGGGCCGCCGTCCCCTCCACGGCCGCCCCCGCCTTCATCGGCGTCTTCGCCACCTCGGTCGCCGTGCAGTGGCTGGCCAACGGCAACCCCGGCGGCACCGAGTTCCGCGTTCATCTGTCGACGGCCTCCGACTTCAATTCCGGAGCCTCCTCGCAGACCGGCTCCTGGCAGACTTCCCTCGTCTCGACGATGACCTCTCTGTCCGCGCTCACGACCTGGTATTTCCGCGTCCAGGCCCGCAATTCCGTGGGTGTCGAGACGGCCTACGGCGTCCTGGGCTCGACTCGGACGACAGCGTACCCCGCGCCGCCCGGCTGCGCCCTGAGCCTCGACGTAGCCAAGGCCGGAGCCCCCTTTACGACGCTCACCGCGGCGCTGGCGGCAGTCCCGGCGTCGCTGAGCGCCGAGACCTGCGTCGTCATCCGCGACAGCGCCACCTATCAAGAACAGGTTACGGTCGCCAACAAGGCGACCAACGGTTACCGCCTGCGCATCCTGGGCGACACCGCCCTGTCCTCTCCCCCCACCGTCGACCCGCCAGCCGCCTCCACCGCGGCGTTCCAGGTCAAGGCCACGAGCGTCAGCATCGAAACCCTGCGCATCGCCCCCAGCGCGGCGGTCAACTGGGGCATAGCGGTCACATCGGGCTATGTGACGGTCTCAAGGGTGCTTGTCGAGTCGAGCACCCAGGTCGTGGTGGCCGCTATCGACATGGAGTCCTACGGCCGTGTCGAGTTCTCGACCGTGGCGGTCGGCGTGGGACGAGCGGTCTACTTCAACGGCGCCAGCGCCCACCACAACACCCTCTATCGCAGCACCTTCAGCAACGCCTCCGCGGCGAACCACACCCTTTGGCTCTCCGGGCCGGACAACACCATCCTTGAAAGCTCGGCTCACAACACCTCGGGCGTGGCCGTCATGCTCGGGGCCGTCAATTCCGTGATGGACCGGAGCACGGCGACGGCCGGCGCCATTGGAAACTACGCGGCCTCGATATCCGCCGGGAGCTCCTCGACCACCATCGCCCGCAGCTTCCTGCGTTCCTCGGTGGGGCGGGGATTGTCCATGGGCGGCTCCTACCATAGCGTGGTAGAGAGCACCATCACGACCACGGGGACCGCGGAATACGGCCTGGCGATGGCGGGGGTGACCCACAGCACCGTCTCGCGGGCTTACATCTACAGCGCCACGGGCATCGCCGCCACCCTCATCGCCGGCGCGAACTGGAACCGAATCGAGGACTCCACCGTAATCGCCGGGAATCTCTCAGCCTTCGTCGCCCAGTCTTCCTCGTTTAACACGGTATCTGGCAGCGTGCTGCGCAGCGTCATAGGCAGCGCTCTCAGCCTGACGGACCTCTCGGACGGGAACCTGGTACAGGGCTCGACTTTGGCCGCCTACGGCACGGGGGGAGGAGCGTCGATTGACGCCTCTTCCTCGAACAGCATCACATCCTGCTACATCTATTCGTCGAGCGGCACGGCTATGGCCCTTAGCAACGGCGCCAACGCCAACACCATCCAGCAGAGCACGCTGCTGTCCGACGCTCCGGCGGCCTACGCGCTGTACATGACGACGGCGGCCTCCAACAGCATCGTCTTGAACATGATCATCAACACGACGGGCTATGCGGCCTTCCTGGGCGCCAACGCCAACGGCAACCTGATCGACCGTTCGACCGTCACGGCCCGAAGCGCGGGATTCTCGGCGCTCTACCTAGACAACGCCTCGACGAACACGATCTCGCGCTCTTATCTCTACAGCTTGGCGGGCAACGCCGTCACCTTCGGCTTCGCGGCCAGCTCCAACACCCTGTCAAAGAGCACGGCGGCGGCTTCCGGCCCGACTTCCAAGGCGTTCTACCTCTACTCAGCGCCGGACACATGGGTGTCCGATTCCTGGCTCCTGGGGGGGGGCTACGGGGTCTATGCCGAGTTCGGCCAGCGGGCCCTCATCGCCCGCAGCACCGTCACCGGCTCGGGTTCGGTGCCAGCCTTCATGGTGGCGGGTTCCTCCGGCATCAGCCTGCGCGACTCTTATGTCGCCGGCCCGGACGCCCTCGACATCTTCACGGGAACGGGCACCCTGGCGGAGCGGACCGCCTTCCACGCCACGGGAGGCTCCGGGCGGGCCGTGCAGCTCAGAGGCGGGAGCGTAGGCATCACATTGGCTTCGACTACCTTGAACGCCTTGGCGGTCGGACTGCTTGTCGACGCCACCGCCAATGGGCCTCTGAGCATCGCGTCGATGACCGTGACGGCCTCCACCGGAGTCCAATTCCAAGGCGGCACGCATGTGGCCACCATCACCGCGATGGAATTCCTGGCCGCCGTCAGCGTCAACATCGACGGCAGCCTGCTGGGCGCCGGCTCGCGCATCACCATGCGGGACTATCGCGGCTCCAAGTCGGGCCCCGGCTTCGAGAACGACCCCTCGGGCCGCGTCGATTGGATGTACCCCCCCACCATCTCCTCCGGCCAGTTCACCGGCGTCTTCGGCACCAGCGTGAGCGTGAACTGGGCCTCAGGCTTCCCGTCCGAGACTCCATACACGGCCCAGCTCTCGACCGCCTCCGACTTCTCGGGGACGCTGACTTCGTCTGCGACCCTGAACCTCTCGGCGGCATTCTCAGGCCTTTCGGCCAACACTAGCTACTACGCCCGCGTGTCCACCGTGCCCTCCGGCCCCTACACCGCGCTGGGCTCGACCATCACGCTGATCCAGGCCCCGACCGCCATCGTCTTTGATGAAATCTCCACCACGACCCTTGTCGTCGCGGCCTACTCCCCGACGCCCGCCTTCACGAACCTAGGGGCCGGCCTTTCGGGCACGAACATCGCCAAGGACGGCGTCTACGCGGGTTGGCACGGGGAGGCCTGGACGGCCAAGACCGCGATGGCGTCGGCACGCTACGGGCTGTCGGCCGCCGCCGCGGGCGGACGCATCTATGCCTTGGGCGGCTGGGGCGTGTCGGCGCTCTCGACCAATGCCGAGTACGACCCGCAGGCGAACGCCTGGACGGCGAAGGCCGCTATGCCAAGCGCCTCGAACGCGCTGGGCGCCGTCAGCCTGGGAGGGAAGATATTCGCCGTCGGGGGGGAGGACTCGGGCGGGCTCCTGTCGGTCCATCAGCGCTACGACCCCCAGACGAACTCCTGGAGTTCGGCGGCAGCCCTGCCGTCCGCCCGGACCGGGGTGGGCGCGGCCGTGCTCGGTGGGAAGATCTACTCCTTGGGAGGGCTGGGAGGGTCCGGCTACATCACGGCGGTGGACGCCTACGACCCGGCGACGGACTCCTGGGGCTCGCGCGGGCCGCTGGCACGCATCAACCATGCGATGGCGGCGGCCGAGGTCGGGGGTAGGCTCTATTCGCTGGCGGGCTATGACGGCGTCACCCTCTCGAGCGGGACGCGCTACGACCCCGGCTTGGATTCCTGGTCGGCGGTGTCGTCGGCCCCGTTCGCGGTCTCCTACCCGGCCTTCGCCGCCATCGGAGGGAAGATATACCTCTTCGGGGGCTCGGCCACAGCGGGGCCCATCGGCGTGACCCAGGAGTACGACCCGTCCGCCGACGCCTGGGCTCTGCGCACGAGCCTTCCCACCACCCGGGGCCGGGCCGCCGGTGCCGTCATCGCCGGCCGGGCGTACGTGGTCGGCGGCGTGAACGGGCCCGCGCTGGCGGCGAACGAGGAGTTCGACCCCGGCACGGCGCGGCAGTTCACGGGACTGTCCCCGAACACGCAGTACACCTTCACCGCCAAGGCGCGCAACGCGGCCGGTACCGAGACGGGGACGGTGACGGCCTCGACCTACACCGCCGCCGCCGTCCCGACGGGCTCGGCCATCGCGATGGTCGGCGGGTCTTCGCTGACGCTGTCGTGGGGCGCCAACGGGAACCCGGCGGGGACCGAGTTCCAGGCTTCGGTCTCGACTATGGGCGCATTCCCCTCGGAAGCCGTGGGCGACTGGACGGCCGGGGCCACGTCCGCGACCTTCACCGGCCTTCTGGCGTCCGCCACATACTACGCCCGCGTACGGGCGCGAAACGCCGTGGGGGTGACCACGGATTACGACGCCATCCAGAGCACGCGGACCGGCGTGCTCACAGCCTGGTCGCTCTCTTCGGCCCCGGTCAGCGGCGTTTCTGTCACGGGCTTGGCGCTCAACTGGGGCTCATCCTTCCCCGTCGGAACCCAGTACGCCGCCCAGGTAGCGACGGCGGCCGACTTCTCGGGGACGCTGACTTCGTCTGCGACCCTGAACCTCTCGGCGGCATTCTCAGGCCTTTCGGCCAACACCAGCTACTACGCCCGCGTGTCCACCGTGCCCTCCGGCCCCTACACCGCGCTGGGCTCGACCATCACGCTGATTCAGGCCCCGACCGCCATCGTCTTTGATGAAATCTCCACCACGACCCTGGTCGTCGCGGCCTATTCGCCGACGCCGGCCTTCACGAACCTCGGGGCGGGTCTGTCGGGCACGAACATCGCCAAGGACGGCGTCTACGCGGGCTGGCACGGCGAAGCGTGGACGGTGAAGGCGCCGCTGCCGGCGGCGCGCTACGCATTGGCCGCCGCCGCGGCGAATGGACGGCTCTACGCGCTGGGCGGCTGGACCACCGCTTCGGTGACGGCCAACACCGAATACGACCCGTTCACCGACGCCTGGACGACGAAGGCGCCGCTGCCGGCGGCCGCCAACGCGCTGGCCGCCGTCGCGCTGGGCGGCGCCGTCTACGCCGTCGGAGGCGAGAACTCCGGTGGGCTGCTGTCGGGGAACAGGCGCTACGACCCCGGCGCGAACGCCTGGACCTCGCTCCAACCCTTGCCCAGCTCTCGCACCGGCATGGGGCTGGCCGTGCTGGGCCGCAGCCTCGTCGGCCTGGGGGGCCTGGGCGCGTCGGGCTACATCGCCGCGGTCAGCGCCTTCGACGCGGACGCCGGGGCCTGGTCGGCCCGGGCTTCTTTGCCCGGCATCAACCATGCCATGGCGGCGGCCGAGGTGGGGGGTAGGCTCTATTCCCTGGCGGGTTACGACGGCGTCACCCTCTCGAGCGGGATGCGCTACGACCCCGGGCTGGATTCCTGGTCGACGGTGTCGGGCGCCCCTTTCGCCGTCTCCTACCCGGCCTTCGCCGCCATCGGGGGGAAAATATACCTCTTCGGGGGGTCCGCCACGGCGGGGCCCATCGGCGTGACGCAGGAGTACGACCCGTCCGCCGACGCCTGGACGCTGCGCACCGGCTTGCCCACGGCACGCGGCCGGGCCGCCGGGGCCGTCATCGCCGGGCGGGCCTATGTCGTCGGCGGGACGAACGGCGCGACCCTGGCCACGCACGAGTCCTACGACCCCGGCACGGCGCGCCAGTTCACGGGGCTCTCGCCGAACACGCAGTACACCTTCACCGCCAAGGCGCGCAACGCGGCCGGCACCGAGACGGGGACCGTGACGGCCTCGACCTACACCGCCGCCGCCGTCCCGACGGGCATCGCGTTCACCATGGTGTCCCCGTCCTCCCTGACCTTCTCCTGGGGCTCGGGGGGCAACCCGTCCGGCACGCAGTTCCAGGCCGCGGTCTCGACGCTGGCCGGCTTCGGTGCGGAGACGGCAGGCGCCTGGAGCGCGGACGCTTTCTCGGCTTCATTCGCGGGGCTGACCCCCGAGGCGACCTACTATGCCCGCGTGCGCGCGCGCAATGCCGTCGGAACGGCGACGGAGTACGCCGCGTCGGCCTCGACATGGACGTCGGAGGGTCCCGCGACGCGCTATTGGGACGGGGGCGGGACGAGCATCAATGCCTCCGAGGCCGCCAACTGGGTCGGCGACCGGGTTCCCAGGTCGGGCGACTCCGTCGTCTTCTCCACCCCGCTGGTGAAGTTCACCTTCTTCGACCTGCCGCTGAGCCTTTCCAGCTTGACCCTGAGCGGGTCATATGGCGGGCCCGCCGTCGTCGCGACGACGGGCCTCGTCGTCGGGACGGTCCAGCTCACGACCGGGGTCTTCCAGATATCCAATGCCACGGTGACCGTGACCGGCGACGTGCTGATGAGCGGGTACGGGCGGTTCCAGTGGGGGAACGGGCGCGTGCGCGTGGGCGGGAACATGCGCATCGACAGCCCGTATTGCTGCGCCTACAGCGCAGGCGACATGCTGGAATTCTACGGGTCCAGCTATCAAGTCGTCACGGGCACCGGCCGTCCCCAGCTCCCGCATGTCGAGGTGACGAACTCCAGCGGGGCGGCCTTCGTCCACGGGGCCACGGTCGAGGCGCATTCCTTCTCGCTGCTGGCGGGCACCTTCACCTTGGGCGGGGCCGGAAACCTGCGCATCGGGGCCTGGACCCAGACCGGCGGGTACTTCAACGCGCAGGCCAGCACCGTCACCTTCATGCAGATGAGCGCGCCGAACAGGGCCTCGGTGGCCCCGTTGGCGGGGAACCCCTTCAAGAACCTGGAGGTCGGTTTCGGAACCAACGGCATCGCCTATCTGCGCGCGCTGGGTCCGCTGGAGCTGAACGGAGGCGTCACCATAACGACCGGGGCTTTCGACGGAGGCGCCTTCACCCACCGCGTGCGCGGGGACTGGCTGGAGCCCGGAGGTCCCGCGCAGTTCCCCGCCGGCACCCTGCGCCTGACCGGCACCGGCGAACAGCGCCTGAGGTTCTCGCCTTTCACGGCCCTGAACGCGCTGGAGGCGGCGTCCCAGTCCTCGGTCACCGTGCAGGCCGGCAGCACGCTGACCGTGGCCGCGCTGTCCCTGGGCGCCCCCGGCCTGACGCCGCGCTTGCGCCTGCGCAGCTCGACGGCAGGGTCCCCGTGGTACCTCGTGGTCACCGGCACGGCGGCGGTCTCCCGCGCCCAGGTCTCGGACTCCGACGCCTCCGGCGGGATTCCCATCCGCGCCGCGTCCGGCGACAGCGTCAATTCCGGCGGGAACCGCAACTGGGACTTCGGCGGGGCCGCGCCGGGCGCGCCGGGCGCTCCCTCGGGGGCGGCGCTCGGGGCGTCGTCGGTCTCCTGGACCTGGGCCGCCGTCGCCGGGGCCGAGGGCTACCAGGCCCGCGTTCCGGCCACGGGCGCCCTGCTGGCCGCGCCTTCGGCGCCGGCCTTCGTGCAGACGGGGCTGTCCCCGAACTCGGCCGTAGGCCTCGCCGTAGCGGCGGTGGCCGAGACCCGGGCGGGGGCCCTCTCCGCCGCCGCCACGGTCTACACCCCCGCGCTGCCGCCGGCGGGCACGGCCGCGGCCGTTTCCGCGACCAGCGCCACCCTGAGCTGGGGGCTCAACGGCAACCCCGCCGGGACCCTCGCCGAGGTGCAGCGCTCGAGCGATTCGGCCTCCTACGCCTCGGTCTTCACCGGGACGACCGCCGTCCACGCCGATGCCGGCCTGCAGGGCTGTTCGACCTACTACTACCGGGTGCGCAACCGCGGCTTGGGCGGCGCCTTCACCGCCTTCGACGCCGTGGTGTCGTTCGTCACTTTGCCCAGCACCCCGTTGGGGGCCGGCGAGCTGAGCGCGGAGAGCCTGCCGGGCAGCGTCATCCGCCTGAGTTGGGTCTCCTCCCCGGACCCGGGCCTGACCGGCTACCGGCTCTACTACGACAGCGGCACGGGGACGGTCGACTATGCGGCGCCGCTGGCCGCGCTCGGGGCGTCGGCGACCTCGTACACGACCGGGGCGCTAGCCAACGGCGTCGTCTACAAGTTCGGACTGCGGGCCCTCAACCGCTGCGGGCGCGAGGAGGCCGGGCCGGGGGCGGTGACGGCGGCGCCGGCCCTGGGCTCGCTGTCCGGGGTGCGCGCCGCCATCAAGGTGCCGGCCTCGGGCAAGCGCATCAGCGGCAACCGCGTGCTGGTGATGGCGGAGCTGGTCAGCGGCGAGCCGGAGCGCACGCGCCAGGTCCTGTTCCAGTACCGGGCCTCCAGCGGCGCGGCCTGGACGGCCATACCGGCGGCGAACCTCCAGCACGCGAACCCCGACGCCGACCACCCCTACTTCGTGCACTGGGACGTGACCGGCCTGGCGCCGGCGGAGTACGACCTGCGCGCCGTGGCCACGGACGTCTTCTCCAACTCCGACCCCTCGCCCGGCCTCGTCTCCGTGTCGGTCGACCCGGTCAACTTCGAGGTGCGCGAGACCGACCAGGGCGGGGGGCGGGTCAAGAAGGAGCAGACCGTCAACAACGCCGTGTCGAACACCATAGCGGCCGCCGAGTCGGGCAGCGCGGTGGTCACCAAGGTGCTCATCCCGGCCGGCGCGGTGAGCGCCTCGACCACGGTGGTCACCGTCCAGGTCAACCCGGCCGGCGCGCCGTCCCACGCCGCCGATGTGGTCTCCATCGGGGCGACGCTCGAGGTGAACCTGGGCAGCGGGCAGAGCCTGCTGGCCGGCGGGCAGACGGCGGCCCTGGTCTTCAACTACCCCGACAGCGACGGGGACGGCGTGGTGGACGGCACGACCCTGCGGGCCGCCAACCTGAGCATCGTCACCTACGACGCCCCTTCGGGCAAGTGGAAGAAGGAGTTCTCGGCGTCGGTGGACGAGACGGCGCGCACCGTGACGGGGCATACCCCGCACTTCAGCTTCTTCTCGCTGATTGGCGCCGTGGCCGCGAACCTCTCCTCGGTGACCGTCTATCCGAACCCGTACAAGCCCAGCGGGGGCAACCCCGACGAGGGCCGGGCCTTCAGCCGCGGCGACCCACTGTCGGGCATCCTCTTCGACAACCTGCCGGCCTCGGTGCGCATCACCATCTACACCCTGACCGGCAGCGAGGTGGCCTCCTTCGGCACCGATTCGGGTACCGGCACCGTGCAGTGGGACGCGCGCAACTCCAGCGGGGAGGACGTGGCGTCGGGCGGCTACTTCGCCGTCATCAAGAGCCCGGGCGCGGAGCCCGTCGTGGTGAAGATCGGGGTCATCCGATGAGGCGCCTCGCGGCCTGCGCGCTGGCCCTGCTGCTGGCCCTCCCCGCCCAGGCCGGGCCGGGCGCGCACCCCTTCGAGTTCCTCTCGCTCGACGCCGACGCGCGGCCGGTGTCGCTCGGTGGAGCCTACACCGCGCTGGCCTCGGACGCCAACGCCCTGCTCTACAACCCGGGCGGGCTGGGCTTCGTGGAGCGCAACGAGGCCGTCTTCATGCACAACCAGTACTTCGAGGGCGTGAGCCAGGAATACGCCTCGTTCGCCGCGCGCCGGGGCTGGGGGGCCCAGCTCAACTACCTGAGCTTCGGCGACGTCCCGAAGACGACCATCGCCAACCGGACCGGCGCCGGCCTGGGCAGCTACGGGATCTCCGACCTGGCCCTGTCGGGAGGCTACGGCCGGCGCTTCGGCGGGACCTGGGCCGTCGGCGGTGCCGTGAAGTACATACGCGAGTCCATCGAGGCGGTCACCGCTCAGACGATGGCCTTCGACGCCGGGGCGCTGTGGCGGCCCGCGGCGCTGCCGGGGGCCGCTTTGGGCGCCGCGCTGCGCAACGCGGGGCCGGACGTCAAGTTCCAGCGCGCCTCCGAGAAGCTGCCCACCCAGCTGCGCCTGGGCGGGGCCTATACCCGCAGCCTGCGCGGCCAGCAGACCACGCTGGCGCTCGACGTGACGAAGAAGCGCCTGGAGGACCCCGTCGTGGCGGTGGGCCTCGAGACGCTGGCCCTGGGTCGGCTGCCGTTGCGCCTGGGCTACGACATGCGCAACGACGCCGGGCTGGGCCTGAGCGCCGGCGTGGGCTGGGTCGCCCCTGCCTTCCGCTTCGACTACGCCTTCGTCTCCTTCGGCGACCTGGGCAGCGCCCACCGCGTCAGCGCGGCCCTGCGCTGGGGGCCCTCGGCCGGGGCGGAGCCTAAGGCGCCTGCGCCCCCCGACGCCGGGCGGGCGCCGATGCCCGAGGTGTCGCGCCATCTGTGGCTGACCTCGCACCTGGGCAAGGCCGAAGCCGCGCTGATGGGCGGGGACCTGGACGCGGCGGCGCGCCACCTCCAGGAGGCCGAGCCGCTCCTCCAAGCCGGGCAGCCGGGCCAACGCACGCGCTGGCTGGTCCTGCGCGGGCGCCTGGCCGCGGTGCGCAGCGACCTGGGGACGGCCCGCGCCGACTTCGAGGCCGCGCTGGCGGCGGCCGAGGCGGACGGCTCCAACGGCCCCGACGTCGTCGACGCCCGCCTCGGGTTGGCCCGCTGCCTCGCCGCCGAAGGCCGCGGGACGGAGGCCGAGGCGCAGCTGCGCGCGGCGTTCGAGGCCCATCCCACCGACGCGCAGCGCCGGCAGCTGATCGAGGCCTTGCGTCTGAAACAGGGCCCGGGCATCCTAACCCCGTGAAGTACTACGCCCTGATGGACAAGCGCGTCTGCGGCCCCCTGGAGGCGGAGACTCTGCTGTCTTTGCCCGACTTCGGCCGCGGGACCCTGGTCCAGGCGCAGGAACGCTTCGACTCGGACAACTCGCGTTGGACGGAGGCGGGGGAGGTCCCGCTCCTGGCCGTGCTGATGGACACCAGGGACCGCGGCGCCAGCCAGGCCCGCTCCGCCGCCGCCCTGGACGCCTATACGGCGGCCCGGCGGGCCAACGAGCGCGACGCGCTGTCGCTCAAGCTCGAGGTCGTGGAGAGCGTCGTAGCCCAACGCGCGGCCATGGAAGGAGCCCGCGACGAGTTGGCCCGCCTGGGGGCCCGGCTCGAGGCGGCCGAGGCGGCCCTCAAGGGCATCCGGGGGGCGATTTACTCCGTGGCCGCCGTGGCGGGGCTGGTCGGCCTGGCGGCGCTGGGGTTGGCCTGGCGCGGCGGGCGACCGGCGCCCGAGGCCCCGGTCGCCCCGGTAACGCCGACCGCTCCGCCTATCCCCGCGGCGACGCCCTCCCGGCCGGTCCCCGCGCCGGCTCCGGCCAGGCCGCCGGCGCCCAAACCCGTCGCCTTCGTCTTACCCCCGCCGCCCGCCCCGGCTCCGGACCCGGCCGACGGCCAAGCCGCCGTGGAGCTCGTCCGGGGCTTCCTGCTCACCGCTCCGTCCCCGGAGCGCTGTCCGCGCACCCTCGAGGAGGCCCTGGACGGCGAGGGCGGTCCGGCGCGCACGCCGCAGGAGCTCGTCGACTGCGGGGCCGCGCGGCGCGCGGCGGCCCTGCGCGCCGCGCTGGTGGACCGGCAGCGCTGGTCCAAGCGCAAGGCCGACAAGTTCTTGAGGCGCGTCTTCGCCGACCGGGGAGGCTTCGACGCGGTCTTCCCGGCCGCGTCTTCGGCCCGTCTGCTGGGGGGGCGGACCTACGAGGTCGAGCTGAGCCGTAGGGACCTGCTCACCCCGGCCCTCTCCGTGCTGCTCAACGCCGACTTCCCGGCCGGGGCCCTCCCGGCGCAGCGCTACGAAGCCGACCTGGCTACGGGGTCGCTCAGGCCTTAGGAAGCTCGATGTAGAACGTCGAGCCCTTCCCGGGCTCGCTGTCGAAGCCGGCCCGCCCGCCCAGGCGTTCCGCCACGGCCTTGACCAGGCTCAGCCCCAGGCCGGTGCCCTTCTCGCGCGGGTCGGCGGGCGCCGTCCCCTGCGCTTGGGCGAACTTCGAGAAGATGCGGGGGCGGAACTCGGCCGGGATGCCAGGCCCTTGGTCGGCGACCGATACGCGCAGCACGGCGCCCCGCTCCTCGAGCGCCACCGACACCGTCGCGTCCCGCGGGGAGAACTTGACCGCGTTGGAGAGCAGGTTGGTGACGGCCTGCACGAGGCGGTCGGCGTCGATGAAGGCGGCGGCGCCGGGGGCGCGGTCGTCGAATGTCAGGCGCACGCCGCGCGGGGCGCCCAGCGCGCCGGCGGCCTCCACGGCCCGGCGCACGACGGGGCCGAGCATCAGGCGGCGCATGTCGAACGGCACCCCGCCCGCCTCGAGCTTGGTGAGGTTCAGGTAGTCGTCGACGAGCCGGCGCAGGCGGCGGCACTCGCGGTCGGCGATGGCTAGGATGCGGCGCAGGTTCTCGGGGACCTGGTCGGCCATGTCCTTGGACATCATCGACAGGGCCAGGCCGATGGAGGTGATGGGGGCGCGGATCTCGTGGCTGGCCAGGGAGACGGCCTCGTCCTTGCCGGCCTCCAGGTTGCGGCGGCGGGAGATGTCGAGGATGTAGGCCGCGACGAAGCGCTTGCCGTCCGCCGTGAAGGGGTCGAGGGCGATCTCGACGGGCACCTGCGAGCCGTCCTTGCGGCGCCCTGTCAGGTCGCGGCCGGTCCCCATCGGGCGCGGCCTGGCCTCGGCGCGGAAGGCGTCGCGCTGGCGCGCGTGGCCTCCCCGCTGCGCCTCGGGGATGAGGACCTCGACCGGCTTGCCGAGGAGCTCGTCGGATTCGTAGCCGAAGAGGGCCTCCGTGCGCCGGTTGACCGTCGCGATCGCCCCGTCCTCCCCGACGACGACGACGGCGCAGGCGCTGACGCGGGAGAGGAAGCCCAGGAGAAGCGTCTCTTCGTCCAGGACGGCGGCCATGGGAGATTATGGCATTAAGGGCTTCTGGAGAACTGCCAGAGGACCTGGAACAGCAGGAGCATGCCCCAGGGGCCGAGGGCGGACAGGCCCCAGGAGGCAAGGCGCCAAGGATGCTCCATGCGCGGCTGCTTGACGGCGGCGGAGACGAACAGTGCCAGGGAGACCAGGGCGAGGACGGCCCCGGCCGGCAGGAGGGCGTAGTCGATGACGAACCACGACTCGGGGTGCAAAGTGCCTCCCAGCGCCCCCATCCGGGCGAAGACCGCGACCCACATGGGGAGGGTGAGGAGGATTCCTGCGACGGTCTTGGTCATGGTCGGGCCTCCGCTGTTTCAACTCCAGAGAATCAATAATTATGCCGCCCTTGACGGTTCGGGAACTCCCCCATACCATCAGGAGATGAGGCTGACGGCGGCTTTCCTGCTCCTGTGTGCAGCCCTCCTCCCCTCACGCGCGAGCGACGAGTGGGAGGACCGCAAGCGCATGAACCTGCGGGCCAACATGCACAACGCCTTCATGCAGGAATACACCCGCGGCGGCAAGAGCGTCCTAGAGCCGGCCCCCGGCTGGCTCAAGACGACGGGCGCGAAGCTGGCCGCGAAAGCCGGAATCGGGCTCAACCGCTCCTGGCGCTTCTACGCGGCCGCGGACCCTGCGCCGAACATCCTCGCCACGCCCTACGGAACCCTCATCGTGCACCAGGGGCTGCTGGACCTGGGCCTCTCCAAGGACGAGACCGCCGCGATTATGGCGCACGAGATGGCCCATGCGGCCCAGGACCACGCCGTCACGGTGTTCGTCGCCCGCATGGCCAAGGAGCAATTGGGCGAGTTCTCGGAGTCCCAGCACGGCGAGAAGAGCGGGCAGATCGCCCGGCTCAAAGAGCTCGTCGCCGACCTGCGCTACGGCCTGGGGCAGGAGAAGGAGGCCGACGAGCTGGCCGCCGGCATGCTGAAGGAAGCCGGGCTGCCGCCGGCGGCCCTGGTCTCGGCCCTCAAGAAGCTCGGGGCCAAGGCCCGCGGGACGGCCTACCTCCGCTCCCACCCGGGCCTCGCGCTGCGCATCGGCGCGGCGCAGCGCGTCGCCGAGGCGCTGGAAGCTGGCCGTGCCAAGGCGAAGCTCCCCACGGCCAAGGGGCGGCCTGAAATCGGCCGCCCGACCTACATGCGCCGGGCGATGGACCAGGGCTACGACTACAAGAAGCCCATGGGCAAGAAGGAGCGGTAGGCTGTGAGCCGAGCCGACATCAATTCGGCATGAGATGGCACCCGTACCGCTCTTTCGGGCGGCTGCCGGGCTGGCTCCAAGCGGTCATCGTCCTGGTCGGGGCGGGATATGCGGTCGTCGGGTTCATCGGCCGCTATGCGGCCGGGGATCCGTTTGCGGTCGGCGTCGTCCAGAGGTCGGTCGTCTTCCTCGGCGTCGTGCTCGTGCTCCTGGTGTTCCCCGCGGCGGCCTATCTCAGGACACGGTCCCCGTCCTACGGCGCGGATGTCGAAGCGGTCTTGTCGGGCATCTTCGCTGCCGTCGGCGACGGATGGGAGGGGATGGGCACACCTGCTCGGGCGGCGCTCTATGCCCGACTCTTGGAGGTCCATCCCCGGGTTTCTGAGCTGCCAGGTGGGCTCGATGCACGCCTGAGGGACGCCCTCGCCGCCGCGGCCGGATTGAGGGTCGCGGCGGAGTTCGCCGCCGGCTACGAGGCCTTCCTGCGGGACTCCCCGGATTCCTCCACGAAGACGGACCTGCTCCGGGAAGCGGCTTACAGCCGCGAAATGCTGGCGGACGCCGTCGCTTGGGAAGCCAAGCGGAAGAGCGGCTAGGACCTCAACGAACCGGGGAGGCCCGAGGCAAGCTCGTCTCAGCCTCCGGCGAATCGCTGAATGCGCCTTCGGGTTGGCCGGCTTTATTAAGGAACCGCCCACGCCCGAAGCCGACATCGATGTTCTCGCAGGCCGACTTGACGCATTTCGCCTCTCCGGGCGGGACGGCGGCGCAGGGGGGGTGCAATACCAGGCAGCCGCCCACGGGGATTGCGCAGAGCAGCCTCTTCAAGACGGCAGCGAGCTCCTTGCTGTTCCTCGCGGCTCGAGGCGGAAGGCATGAATTCCAGGGGGTGGGGAAAAGGGAACACTCCGAATCCTGCCTGCAGTCTTTGGGCGCCCGGCCGAGGCCGGCCCGATACTCGTCCATCAGCCTGTCGCAGGCGGAATGCCTGTGCAGGACGTCCATGGGGATGAGATGGCTCTGCCCCAGGGCACGCACCTTCGCGCTCCAGCGCCCGGTCTTCCCGTCCCGGACGAACTCCGTCAGATGGATTTTCTCCTCGAACCCGAAGGCCTTTCGTTCCTGTTCGATGCAGTGCCTTTCCGGATCGAACCTCCGGCAGACGCTGACGTCGTGGGACTGGGAGAAGATGTAGTCGCCGGCGCCGGGCTTGTCGGCCGCGCCCGCTGGCGAAGAAGCGAGAAACAGCAAGAAGCAAAGAAGAGCGTACATGGCCATAGGATAACACCTCCCCATTCGCAGGCACAAATATGGAGGCAAGGCCCGTGGATTTGTCGGGACGGGGAGGGTAGACTAATCAGATGTCGAACATCCGCAGGGGCATCCTGGGGGGCGTGTTGTCCGGGACGGCCCTGTTGTCCGCGGCCTGCGTGGGGGTGAGGGCGCGCGGGACCGTCGGGAAAGAGACCGTGTTCCTGGTGCACGGCATGGGTCGTACGCGGGCCTCGATGACGCTCCTGGCCTACCGCCTGCGCAAGGCGGGGTTCCGGACGGTCAACGTCCCCTACAACCAGACGACCGAGTCGTTGGAAGAGATTACGGCGCGTCTGCGCGAGACGGTGGCCGGCCAAGCTGGGACGGCGGCCTATCACCTCGTCGGACATTCCCTGGGCAACGTCGTCATCCGCAACGGCTTCAAGGCCGGCTATGCGCCGGGCCTGGCCCGCATCGTCATGCTGGCTCCGCCGAACTCCCCCGCGCGCCTGGCCGTCAAGTTCAGGACCGTGCTCCCCTACCGCTGGGTGACCGGCGACAGCGGCCAACGCCTGGCCGCCCCGGACTTCTATGCGCTGCTTCCCGTCCCCGGAGTCGAGTTCGGCGTCATCGCCGGCGACCGCGGGCAGAGGCTGACCTTCGACGAGCCCAACGACGGGGTCGTCGCCGTGTCGGAGACCCGCCTCGAGGGTATGAAGGACTTCCGCGTCCTGCACCGCACGCATACCTTCCTGATGAACGCGCCCGATACGGCCGCGCAATGCCTGGCTTTCCTGCGCACGGGCCGCTTCGTCGGCGAATAGAAACATCCCAGGCCCCAGGACCCAGGGGGCGGGCCGCCCAAAGGCCCCGGCGCCTCCCCGGGTCCCCGGTCATCATCTCGGCGATGAGGTGGTACGCCGCCCTAGCCGTCATCCCGGCCTTAGCGGCCGCGGCGCCGGCTCCCGTGCAGCGCGACCTGATGGGCGCGGCGCGCGCCGCGCTGCGGCAAGGCGGGTTCCCCGTCATGGACAAGGCGCCCGTGGCGGTGCCGATGCCCGACGACGAGCAGGCTTTCCGCGTCCCGGCCTGCGGCCTCTTCGGCTCGCAGTGCCCCTCCGCCCCTTCCGAAACAGGCGCCAAGTCCGCCAACGGCCCCCTGCAGACCGGCTTCATGGCCCTGGGCTCGGCGGGCAAGACCGGGACGGTGGACGGGCCAGGCCGGCAGGGCAACGGCACCTACCGCGTCGACCAGAACGACCCCTACGCCCTCAGGCTGTGGATCGCCACCGGCTACGTGGAGGGCACCGTCAGCCTGACCCGCGACGAAGCCACGGGGCGCGACGTGCTGGGCTTCACCGGGAAGTACTGGGACCAGGACAAGGGCAACTGGGGAGCGCCGGTGTCAGGCTCCAACGAAGTCGTCATCAGCTACGAGGCGCGCAAGGACTCGGGCAAGATCCGCTGGCAGGAGAACGGGTCCTGGAAGGAAGAGCGCTACTGGGGCGGGCGGGCCGGGCGCACCTCGATGACCATAGAGCTGGCCGGCGGCTGGGACCACGACTTCAAGCAGGATTGACCGGAAGCTTCAGCGCGGCGCGCAGGCGGGGGCGCCGGCGGGGGCCGTGCCCCGGATGTAGTTGTCGCGGAACCAGGTCTGGATGTGGATGGCCTCGTCCTCACCCCAGCCCAGGTCCTGCGGCTTGTAGCCCTTGTAGTGCACCTGGACGTAGTGCGCGTATTCGTGGGCCAGGGAGTCGGCGATGTCGCGCCGGAGGCGGGTGTAGTAGCCGACGTCCTCGATGAGGAAGATCTTCTCCTCGGCGGCCCAATAGAGGTTCGTGAACACGTCGGGCTCCGTGCCCCACTGCTCCTTGGCCGCGCGCTGGAACTCCGCCAGGGGCGTCTTGGTCTCGAGCTGGATGGAGGGCAGCGGCCGGGCCGGGTCGATGCGCACGTTCATCGCGAAGGCCACCGCCTCGAGCACGCACTTGGGGTCGTGGCGCAAGGGCATGGGCTGGACGGCGGCCGATGCCGTGGCCGCCAGCAGGACCGAGGCGAGCAGGGCTCTCATGAGCTCAGGGTGCGCGGGATGCGGGTCTTCTTCGAGGGGCCTAGGGCCCAGGCCGCCTTGGGCCTTCAGGGCCGAGCCCAGATTTCATAGCCCGGCACGAGGGGGCCGGGCCGGAACCCCGCCCTGCGCAGGACGGGGCGCGTCTCCTCGTTCCAGGGCAATCGCAGGTCGAGGCAGACCCCGGAGAGGGAGAGCTCTTCCAGACCCCGCGCTAGGTCCGCGGGCGTCGTCGGCGCGGGGGCGGGCCCTCCCACATGAGCCATCAGCCGTCGCCTCCTCTGCAGCTCTTCGGGAGGGAGGCGGCGGTTGATGGAATCGTAGGACGTGTACTTCACGAGCAGGGGATAGGGGTGATGGTTCTGCGTGACCATCCACAGCGAAACCTCGGCCGGGGCGAGCACGAGGGACCCCGGCGGCACCGCGGCGTTGAGCGCCAGGACCAAGGGATATTCCTGAGGGACCTTGAGGCCCGGCGCCTTGAGGACCGTGAAATCGGCGGCGGACAGGGTCGAGCGGCCGCTCAGGAGCGCCGCGGCCAGCAGGGCGGCGCAAAGGGCGCGGGCACCGGGGCGTTCCGCGCGGTCGCAGGCGCGCATGGCGGCCAGCCCGGCGGCGAGGGGGAAGGGGATGAGCCAGAAGACGCGGAAGAACGCGCTCGGGGCCGTCAGGTGGAGCGCCGCGGCTGGGGCGGTCCAGGGGTTGAACAGGGCCAGCAGGAGGATTGCGAGCACCGCGCCCAGGCGCCTTGCGCCCTGCTCCCTTTGGAGGAAGGCGGCGCCGGCGCTGAGGGCCAGGCAGGCGGCGGCATGCGGGGCGCCCCCGAGGACATAGCGGAGGGTCTCCTGGAGGAGCGCCGATTCCCGGCCCGGCGGGAGGGCGGGCGAGGCGATCGCGCCGCCAATCATGGCGCGCAGCAGGAGGCCGGCCAGGGCGGGGTAGGCGGCGGCGCTCAGGCCCAGCAGGGCGGTCCGGGTGGCCGCGCGCTCCGGCCTCCATGAGGCGGCCAGGGCGGCCCCGGCCAGGAGGGGCCCGACCCAGACGGCCGTGGAAGACGCCCCGACCGAGGCGAGCAGGGCCGCGGCGAGGAGGACCCAGTTTCGCCGCGTCGGATTGACGGAGAAGGCGCGCGCGTAGGCTAGGATGAGCGGGGCGAAGACCGACAGGAACAGGGCCTTCCCCTGGAAGAGGCGCACGAACGAGGTGTTCCCCCAGCCGCCGTGGCCGTTGCCGTCCATGAGGAGGAATGCCATCGCCGTCGCCACGCCGAGCGTCCGGCGGCCTCCGAATCCCGCCAGCAGCCTGGCGTAGGCCAGCGGGACCAGGGAGGCCCATAGCGGCGCGCAGACCAGGTGGGCGGCGGCGATGGCGGACATCCCCGAGAGCAGCGAGATGGCCCCGTAGAGCGCCTCGACGGAGTGGATGCGGTACGGGGCGAACAGGATGGGCAGCCCCGGCAGGCCGTAGGTGGCGTCGAAACGCAGCAGGGGCCTTGCCGGGAAGTCGGCCACGCCCGAGGCGATGCTGAGGTAGACGGCATCGTCGCCGTCCGGGCGGTGCGCCAGCATGGTCACCGCTACGGCGAGGACAACCAGCGCCCAGAGGGCCCTTTCGGAGCCGTCCGGCGCGTCGGGGGCGGGTACTCCCCGCCGGAGCGCCCGAGCCAGCGCGCCCGCGCCGGCCAGGGCGGCGGCCCAGACCAAGGTCCAAGAGCCGCCGCCCAGGGCCCCCACCGCATGCACGAGCATCGTCCATCCCGCGAAGGCCAGGCAGGCGGCGTCGATGACGCGGGAGGAGGGCACGCGGCATTAAAGCAAACGCCCAGGGCAGGTCTGTTGCGTTCCCGCTCCTTAATAGCGGAGGCCGCATGTACCCAGTCTGGGAAGTACCCTATCTTACCGCGGGAGGCGTGCTCGCCCTCATCGCCACCTTCCATATGCTCCCGTCGCATCTGGCCACCAGCGCGATGTGGCTGAGCGTCTACCTGGAGGGCAAGGCCTACCGCGAGGAGCGCCCGGAGCTGCTCGAGTTCGTCAAGAAGTACTCCAAGTTCCTCCTGGTCTTCTCCTATGTCTTCGGCTCGCTGTCGGGCGTCGGCATCTGGTTCTCGGCCACCGTCGCCGCTCCGCGCGGCATCTCGGGCCTCATCCATAATTATGTCTGGGGCTGGGCCACCGAGTGGGTGTTCTTCCTCATCGAGGTGGCCGGCATCTTCCTCTACACCTACAGCTTCGACAAGGTCGACCGCAGGACGCATCTGACCGTCGGCTGGGTGTTCGCCGCCGCCTCCTGGACGACCATGGTCGTCATCGTCGGCATCCTGACCTTCATGCTGACGCCCGGCCGCTGGCTGGCCACCGGCGGGTTCTTCGACGGCTTCTTCAACCAGACCTACTGGCCGCAGCTGCTGCTGCGCACGACGGCGATGTTCGCGCTGGCCGCGGCGTTCGCCGTGCTGGTCGCCGCGCGGCTCAAAGACGAGAGGGCGCGCGCCGAGGTGGTGCGGGCCGCCGGCGTGACGGGTCTGGCGGGGACCTTGCTCGGCGCGGCCTGCTTCGCCTGGTACCACGCCAGCCTGCCTGCCGCGCTGCACGACGTGCTCGACGCCCTGTTGACCCCGGCGCTCGGGCGCTGGATGCTCTACCCGGCGCTGGCCGTCGGGCTGTACTTCGCCGTGCTGGCGTTCAAGCCGTTGCGCGTCGGCACCGCCGCCGCGCTGGGGGCCATCGTCGTCCTGTTCGCTTCGGTCTTCGCGCTGGAGCGCGCCCGCGAGCTCATCCGCAAGCCCTACCTGATGCCGGGGATGATGTACTCGAACCAGATCATCGGCGCCGACCTGCCCGCCAAGGGCGTGGGCTCCGACGCGGGGCGCTTCGCGCGGACCGGCATCCTGGCCGCCGCGCCCTTCGTCCCCGAGGGCCTGCGCACGCTCGGCGACTCGAACCGCGCCGAGGCGGGGCGGATGCTGGCGCTCTTGGAATGCAGCGCCTGCCACACCCTGCAGGAGCGCGGCCTGCGGCCCCTGCCGAGGCTGGTCCGGGGCCTGGGGATGGACGACCCCGCGGCGATGACGGGCTTCCTCGACGCGCTGGAAGGCTATCCCTACATGCCGCCCTTCGTGGGGAACCAGGCCGAGAAGGAGGCGCTGGCCGCCTACCTGGTCGCGTTGGCGCGCAACGGACGGTAACGAGGAACCCATGCAGACCGGCACGATGCTCTCCTTGCTCCAGGACCCGATGGGGGTCCCGTTCTACCCGGCCGTGTTCCAGGCCCTGATGGTCCTGACCTTCGCCCTGCACATCCTCTTCGTCAACCTGAGCGTGGGCACGACGGCCTTGGCCGTGTTCGGGCGCCTCAAGGGCGGGGAGCGCTGGACGGCGCTGTCGCGCGGCATGGGGAAGTCGGCGGCGGCCTGCGTGTCCACGGCCATCCTGCTAGGCGTGGCCCCGCTGCTCTTCGTGCAGGTCATCTACGACCCCTTCTGGTACGCATCGAACACGCTGTCGGCGGCTTGGGTCATCGCCTTCGTCTTCGTGATGATGGCGGGCTACGGCTCGACCTATGTGTTCACGATGCGCTCCGAGGCGGACCGGCTCGGCCTGGCCGCGGGCGTGTTCTCCCTGGCGATGTTCCTGACGGCCGGGTTCACGATGCACGCGCTCAACTTCCAGATGCTCCAGCCGGAGAAGTGGCTGGGCTGGTACACGCAGGCCGGCGCCGCGGTGACCTCCGGGCTGGTGCTGCACGACTTCTCCCTGCCGCGCTTCCTGCACTTCATCGTCCCGGCCTTCGCGGCGACGGGCGTCTACCTGATGCTCTACGCGCGCTACTTCGAGGTCCGTCCGGACCTGGACAAGGAGCACCTGTCCTGGGTGGGCCGTCTGGGCGGGGGGCTGGCCTTCTGGACGACGGGGGTCCAGACGCTGGCCGGCCTGGGGTGGCTCCTGTCCCTGCCGCCCGAGTTCCGCTTCTACGCCCACCCCGTTTTCATGCTGGCCGCCGTGCTGGGGGCCTCCCTGCTCTTCTTCCTCTATGAGGCCCGCCGCTCCCCCGGGGGGCCGCAGCGCCTGGCCTGGCCGGCGGCCGGCGGGCTGCTCGCCACGGTCCTGGCGATGGCCGCCGCCCGGGAGGCCCTGCGCGGGCTCTATGTGGGGCGCTCCGGCTTCACGGCGATGAGCCACCGCGTGAACCTCGACCTAGCCAGCACGGCGCTCTTCTTCGTCACCTTCGCGCTGGGCCTGGTCGTCCTGGCCTGGCTGCTCAGCGTGGCCTACCAGGCCGGACGCACGGCCGGGCGCTGGGAGGCCGGGCCGCGGATGCGCCGCTGGGGCTGGGCGTCGGTGGGCCTGCTGGCCGCTTGGCTGGCCGTCGTGGCGGGCCTGGGCGTGGTGGTCACGCTCAAGAACGCGGGCTCCTAAGAGCTACAATCACCGGGTGTCAGGCCCGGCCTTGAACGATTTCGCGCGGACCATCCGCCGCGCCGGCGTGGTCGGCGCCGGCGGCGCCGGCTTCCCCTCGTATGTGAAGGCCGCCTCGAAGGCCGACACCGTCATCGTAAACGCCGCCGAATGCGAACCCCTCCTTCATAAGGACCTGGAGCTGTTCCTGCGCCATACCGAGGAGGTCCTGGACGGCCTCGAGGCCCTGATGCGCGCCACGGGCGCCGCGACGGGCATCGTAGGCGTCAAGGCCAAGCACAAGGCGCTGGTGGAGAAGCTCGAGGCCGCGGTCAAGCGTCGCGCCGGGGTCAGCGTTCTCAAGCTCAAGGACGTCTATCCCGCCGGCGACGAGTACTGCCTGGTCTACGAGGCCACGGGACGCCTCATCCCGCCGGGCGGCATCCCCATCCAGGTGGGGGTCGTGGTCAACAACGTGGAGACGCTCTTCAACATGAGCCGGGCCGCCCAGGGCCCCGTCGTCGACACCTATTTCACCGTGACGGGGGCCGTGAAGAAGCCCGTGACCGTGAAGGTCCCCATCGGCACGCCCTATTCCGAGGCCTTGAAGCTGGCCGGCGGCCCCACCGTCAGGGAGTACGCCGCCCTCGACGGCGGGGCGATGATGGGCAAGGTCCTGACCGACTTCGCCAAGCCCGCCGTCAAGACTTCGGGCGGCCTCATCGTGCTTCCGCTCACCCATCCCCTCATCGGGCGCAAGGGCGCCCCGCGCACGCAGGACGAGAGGGTGGGGAAGTCCGTCTGCGACCAGTGCAGCCTGTGCACCGAGCTCTGCCCGCGCTACCTGCTCGGCTACAAGGTGGAGCCCCACAAGGTGATGCGGGGGCTGCTCTTCTCCAAGCCCGACCGCAAGACCTGGAACCAGTACGCCCTCATGTGCTGCGAGTGCCAGCTCTGCACCCTCTATTCCTGCCCCGAGAACCTGGCCCCGGGCAAGGTCTGCGTCAGCGCCAAGCGCGACCTCGCCGAGGTGAAGCTGGGCTGGAAGGAATCCGTCCTCAACGCCGGCGCCGCCCCGAAGGCCCATCCGGTGCGCGAATACCGCCTGGCCCCCATCGCCCAGCTCATCGAGCGCCTGGGGCTGGCCGACTACGACGCCGAGGCGCACCTGGTCGACGCCGAGGTGCGCCCCGCGCGCGTGCGCATACCGCTCAAGCAGCATGTGGGCGTCCCCGCGGTGGCGACGGTGAAGGCCGGCGCCCGCGTGGAACGCGGCCAGGTCGTCGGAGACGTGCCGGAAGACGCCCTGGGCGTGCCCGTCCACGCCAGCATCACGGGCGCGGTGACGGCCGTGGACGACTGCGTGGAGATCTCAGCGGAGGCCGCATGAAGGACGCCATCGGGGGAGTCGAGCTCAGCAGCATGGCCAAGGGCTTCGAGACGACCGACGCCATGCTCAAGGCCGCGGCGGTGGAGATCCTCGTGGCGCGCACGATGTGCCCGGGGAAGTACGCCGTGGTCGTCGCCGGCGAGGTGGCCGACGTGCAGGCCGCCGTGGAGGCCGGGGTGGCCAAGGCCGCCGAGGCCCACATCGACCATTTCGTCATCCCGCACCTGCACCCCTCCATCTTTCCGGCCATCTCCGGCGTGGCCGTCACCGGCAAGCTCGAGGCCCTGGGCATCGTCGAGACCTTCTCGGTCGCCTCGCTCATCGAGGCCGCCGACGCGGCGGCCAAGTCCGCCAACATCCGCCTCGTCGAGATCCGCCTGGCGATGGCGCTGGGCGGCAAGGCCTTCGTCAGCTTCACCGGCTCCATCGCCGACTGCGAGACCGCCGCCTCGGTGGCCGCCGAGCGCGCCGGCCTGCGCGGGCTACTCGTCCAGCGCGTCGTCATCGCCCAGCCGCGCCCCGAGCTGCTGACCGAGCTGGTCTAACGGCCCCCGGCGATGGAGAGCTCAAACGACGCCTACTACCGCCGTCCGTCCCCGGGGCGCACCGATTATTGGCGCAAGATGGCCGCGCCGCGCCTGCGCGCGCGCCGGCTCTTGGCCGAGCTGGGGCGGGAGCCGGCGGGTTCCGCCGTCGACCTCGGCTGCGGCGGCGGGGAGCTGCTGGCCGAGGTGAGGGCCCGGTTCCCCGCCTTGCGCCTGTGCGGGGTGGACGCCTCCGAGGCCCAGATGGCGGAAAACCGGCGGCGCGAGCCAGGACTGGACTGGCTGACGGCCGACCTCGACCGCCCGGTCGGCTTCCCTCCCGCCCTTGCCGGCTCCTTCGACGCCGTCTTGGCCAGCGAGGTCGTCGAGCATGTGGAGAGCCCCGGGTCGCTCCTGGCCAACGCCCTGCTCCTGGCCCGCTCCGGGGGCCGGCTGCTGCTGTCCACCCAGACCGGGCCCGTCGGGGAGACCGAGCGGGCGGTGGGCCACCTGCGCCACTTCACGGCCGCCGAGATGACGGCCCTCATGGGCCGCTCGGGCTGGGAGCCCCTGCGCGTCTGGAACGAGGGCTTCCCGTTCCACGACCTGTCCAAGCGCCTGGCGAACCTGCGCCCGGCCGCGGCGATGTCGCGCTTCGGCGGCGAGGCCTATGGCCACTTCGAGCAAGCCGTCTGCCTGGCTCTGCGCCTGGCCTTCCGCCTCAACTCCCGCAGCCGCGGCGCCCAGCTCTTCGCCGTCGCCCGCAAGCCATGAGCGGGGGGACCGAGGAGGCCTTCGGCTTCGCCTGGGACTTCTACCACGAGATCATCCCGCTCCATAAGGAGCAGTTCGAAGGCTGGATCACCCCGTTGCCGCTGTCCTTCTTCGCCGGCAAGCGCTTCCTGGACGCCGGCTGCGGCATCGGGCGCAACAGCCTGTGGGCGCTGGAGGCCGGGGCCGCGTCGGGGCGGGCCTTCGACTTCGACCCGCGCACCGTCGCCGTGGCCCGGCGCAACCTCGCCGGGCATCCCTCCTGCGCGGTGGACCTGTGCTCCATCTACGACCTCGAAGCGGGCGGCGGCTTCGACATAGCGTTCTGCATCGGCGTGCTCCAGCACCTGCAGCGGCCCAAGGACGCGGTGCGCCGGCTCGTCGACGCGCTCGAGCCGGGCGGCACCCTCATCCTCTGGGTCTACGCCCGGGAGGGCAATGAAGGCTATCTGCGCTGGGCGGACCCGCTCCGGCACTATGTGACCTCGCGCATCCATCCAGCCCTGACCTTGGCCCTGGCGCGCGCGCTGACGGCCCTGCTCTGGCTGCGCCTGCGCCTGCCTTCACGGGACCGCTACCTCGGCCTGCTGGCCAAGCGCTCCTTCCGCCACATGGAGGCGATGGTCTTCGACCAGCTGCTGCCCCACATCTCCCACTATTGGTCGCGCCCCGAGGTGCTCTCCCTCGTCGAAGGCCTGCCGGTCCGGGTCCGCCACCTCACCCATACCCATGCAATGTCCTGGACCCTCGTCGCTGAAAAGCAGTAGGGCCCTCCTGCTGGCCGCCGCGCTCTACGCGGCCGCGCTGGGCGCGCTGCACGCCCCCGTCCTGCGCTCTCCTGGGCAGCGGGTCCTGGGCGGGGCCCAGGTGGCGGGCCTCATGGTCTGGGAGGCCTGGTGGTTCGGCGGGGCCTGGAAGGACTCCAGCCGCACGCCGTGGCACACGACGGCTCTGATGCACCCGGAGGGCGTGCGCGTCGGGCCGCATTCCCCGCTGGCCGCCCTCCTCTATTGGCCGGCGGCCAAGGCGGCGGGGCCGTACGCCGGTCTCAACGCCTTCGCCCTGGCCGCCTACCTGGGGGCGGGGCTGGGGATGTTCCTGCTGGCCCTCGAGCTCACCGGCCATGTCCCGGCGGCGCTGGGGGCGGGATTGGTCTTCATGTTCAGCCAGGAGGCGCTGACCCAGCACCGGCTGGGGCAGTTCGGCCAGGCCTTCACCGGCTTCGTGCCGCTGCTCTTCCTCGGCCTGCGCCGCCTGGCCGACGGGCGCCCGGCGCGCGCCGTGCTCATCCTCGGGGCGTTGGGTTCGGGCTTGGCCACGCCGTATACGGCCTTCGCCGCCCTGGTCGTGGGCGGGCCCCTCTACGCCGCGGCGCTCCGGCTCCGCGGCGAGGTCCGCGACCCGCGCGGCTTCCTGCGCGAGGCGGCCTTGGCCTGGGGGCTGGCCGCGGCGGCGGGCGCCCTGCTCTATTGGCCGGTGCTGGCTCCGTTGCCGGGGGCCATCGGCGGCAGCGAATCCTATTCGCTGAGCCTGCTCTCCTTCCTCGACCCTCCGAGCTGGCACCCGTCCGCCTGGGTGCAGGCCCTGCGCCGCGCCACCTCGGGCTTCCCCGACCCGCGGGCCCAGGCGGCGGAGCATGTCCTGAGCCGTCCCGGGTTGGCCCTGCTGGCCACCCCCGAGCATCTGATGGGCTACTTCCCGGTCGCCTTGCTCGGGCTGCTGGCCTGGGGTGCGTGGACGCGCCGGGCGCGCGGCCAAGGGGCATGGGGCGTTCTCGGCGCCGGCGCCGTCCTGCTGGCGCTGGGCCCGCGCCTGCAGGCGGCCTACGCGCCCGGGGCCGTCCCCCTGCCCTACATGGTCTTCAAGGCCATTCCGTTCGCTTCGAGCCTGCGCGCCCCCGCGCGCCTCATCATGCTGGCCTGGCTGGCGGCTGCGGTATTCGCCGCCTTCGCCGTCCGCGGGCTCTGGGACGCCCTGGTGCCGCGCCCCCGCGCGCGCGCCGCGCTGCTGGCGGCCCTGGCCGCCTGCTTCTCTTGGGAGCTGGGCCTCGGGGAGGCCGGGAGCTGGTGGACGGAAGTCCCCCGCTCCGGGGCCTACGAATTCCTGCGCTCCGACCCCAGGCCGGGGGCCGTCCTCGAGCTGCCGGCCGCCATCGGGCCGGCGGGGGACGTCTCCATCGACGTGCAGCCCTACATGCTGGCCCAGCCGCTGCACGGGCGGCCGCTGGTGCTGGGCCGGCCGCCCAGGCACTCCTGGGACTCGCTGCGCTTCTGCCTCAACACAGACTTCGTCTATGAGGCCGTCCATCCCGCCGTGCTGCGCGCGCTCTACGCCAGGCCGGACCTGCGCGGACGGCTCGACGAGCTGCGCGCCGGCGGCCGCGCGGCGCTGGCGCGCGGCGGCATCGCCTTCGTGCTGCTGCACGGCGAAGCCCCGTTGTTCTCGGACGAGGTCGTGACCGACTACCGGCGCCTGCTCGACGACGTCCTGGGCGCCCCGGCCTTCGTCGACGGGCGCGGCATCGTCGTCTATCCCGTCGCCGGACCCCGGCCTTAGACGGCCGCGGCGTTCAGGGCGGCGGCGAGCTCCTTGGGGGAGGCGAAGCGCTTGGCCGGGTCCGGCTCCAGCGCCCGCGCGATGACGCCGTCGAGGGGCGAGCCCAGCGGCCGGTAGCGGCCTTCGCGCTTGGCCAGGTGCATGGCTCCCGCCGAGCCCTCGAAGGGCAGCTTCCCAGAGAGCATCTCGTAGAGGCAGACGCCGAGCGCGTAGACGTCGCTGGCGGGGGCGGTGGCGCCTTCGGCCTGCTCGGGGGCGATGTAGGACGGGGTGCCGGAGGCGGTCTCCGCCCCGGCCGTGCGCTGCCGGGCATCGGCCGCGGCCCGGGCCACGCCGAAGTCCATCACCCTGACCCGGCCTTTCTTGTCCAGCATGATGTTCGAGGGCTTGAGGTCGCGGTGGATGACGCCCTGCTCGTGCGCGTAGGCCACCGCCTCCGCGGCCTGTCCGATCAGGGCGCGCGCCTCCCTGGGCGTAAGCTTGCCGCATATGGACAGGGTCTCGGCCAGCGTGGTCCCTTCGACGAACTCGAAGACGAGATAGTCTCCCTCGGGCGACTCCTGGATGGAGTGGATGCGCACGATGCCGGGATGGTCGAGGCCGCAGACGATGCGCGCCTCCCTGAGGAACCGCTCGTGCTCCCGGGGGTTCCCGGTCATCTCCGCGCGCAGGCGCTTGAGCGCCACCGTGCGGCCGAGCTTGGAGTCCTCCGCCTTGTAGACGACGCCCATGCCGCCCGTCCCGATCTTCCCGAGGACGCGGTACGGGCCCACCTGGGCCGGCTCTCCGGAGGCGGCGCCGGCCGGGACCCGCGCCGCCGGGACCTGGAACACGGAGAGGTCGAGGCCGGGCTGGGCCGGCGCCCGGGTGCGCCTGCGGTTGATGGCTATGGCCAGTCCGCCCAACAGGAGTCCGGCCAGCGCCGCCGCGCCGAGGACGAGCAGGGTCTTGGCCATGCCGCCCCGGCCGGATTCCTTGAGGGACGGGCCGGCCCCGCCGGTCAGCTCGCCGTACAGGAGCTCGTCGGTGAAGAGGCCGGACGGGTCCGCCCCGGGCGGCAGGCTGCGCAGGCGCCGCAGCAGCTCCGCGGAGGCCGGGTCGAAGGCCGCGGCGCGCTCCAGGGCCCGCTGCATCGCGTCGATGTTGCCGAGGCCGGCCTCGGCGAAGGCCAAGAGGCGCAGGGCGGCGGCGTTCTTGGGGTCGGCGGCCAGCATGGCCAGGGCGGCCGCGCGCGCCGTGCCGTAATCGCCAAGCTGCCCGGCCGCCACGGCCTTGGAGTCCAGGAAGGCCGGGGAGGCGGGGTCGAGGGCCAGGCCGCTGTCCGCGTCCTGCAGGGCGGCAGCGAAATGCCCGAGGCGGTTGCCGGCGGCGGCGCGGAGCTTGAGCGCTTCGCTGTTCACCGCGTCCTGGAAGAGCACCGTGGAGGCCACCTTCTCCACCCGGGCGAAGTCCTTCACGGCGAAGGCCGCATGCGCGTCCTGCAGCTGGCCGCTCACGCCCTTGAGGGGCTGGTCGGAGGCGATCTGGTTCGGGAACAAGCGTTGTCCCACCGCGCCGGGGCTGGGGTCCGTGCCGCGCAGCGCCTGTTCCGGCTTGGGCTTGGCCAGCTTCATCTTGGAGCCGACCCTGTCCTCGGTGAGGTGGTCGACCGAGTCGGCCAGCTTCGACCAGGGCCCGGCCGCATCCTTGCTCAGCGACTCCTTGGCCCAGTCCGCGGCGCTCTTCATGTCGCCCCGGTGGAAGGCCGCCAGCGCGCCGAAGGACAGCGCGGTGGCGTCGCCCTGGCCGTTGGCGATGGCCGTCTTGAGCATGGGCAGGGCCTTCTCGTAGTCGCCCTTGAAGGCGTCCTGGATGCCGGCCACGCGCGAGGCGTAGGGGTCCTTGGGGTTGATGGCGAGGTCGATGTTGACCAATGCCCGCGTCACGCCGACCTCCCAGGGGGCCTTGCCCCCGGCGGGGGCGGCCAGGATGACGCCGCCGCCGGGGTCGCCGGCGAAGAACTTCGTGCCCGCGGGGGGCGTTATCATCAGGTTGTTGTCGGTGGCGGCCGGAAAGCCGATGGCCCGGGCCATGGAGTTCTGGATGTAGCGCATGTCGTGGGAGGAGTTGATGGGAGCGCTCGGGCCTCCGTATTTGGCAGCATGGGCCGTAGCGGCGGGGCTATGCAGGCCGCGGCCGTAGGCCTCGCCCTGGTGACGGCCGCGGTAGCCGGCACCCTCCATCCGGTGCTTTTCTTCCCTGTTCGGACCGTGGCCCCCGCCTCCGCCCCCGCCTCCGTTTCCTTGGCCATAGAGCGCCCCCGGCGCCGTCGCCAGGAGGAGGGCCAGGCATAAGAGCCGCCGGGTCATAGCTCTATTGGGATAAACGCCGGACGCCCTTTTCGCCAGGGTCTTCCAGCGCCGCGGCCACGACGGAGAGGTTCTGCCGCGCCCCTACGAAACCGGGGTCCAGGCGCAGGGCCGTCTCGTAGCGTTCCTTGGCCCGCGCCATCTCGCCCAGCAGCATCAGGGCGTTGCCCGTGTTGAAGGCCAGCGGGGCGCTGCGCGGAAGCAGGAGGGCGGCCGCCTCGAACTGGGCTATGGCCTGGCGCGGACGGCCCGCGTCGGTCAGCAGGTTGCCGTAGCGGTTGCGCAGCACGGGGTCGCGCGGGGAGATGCGCACGGAGACCTCCATCTCACGCAGGGCGGCCATGCGTTCCGGGGTGTCGGGCTTGTCGCCGTTTCCGGGCAGGGCGAAGCGCGGGGAGCGGCCCATGGCGGCCTTCATCATGGCCCCGCCCTTCTCCTCCTCGCCTGCGGCGCTCAATAGTCGACCCAGCTTGAACTGCGCCTCGGCCGAATCCGGGCGGCGCTCTAGGGCGTCTTGATACGCCGCCCTGGCATCCTCCGGACGCCCCTGCGCCTCCAGCACCTCGCCCAGCCGTATCCAGGCTTCGTGATAGGCCGGGTTCTCGTCCAGGGAGGCGCGCATGAGGCGCTGCGCATCGTCGAGACGCCCGTCCTCCTGGGCGGCGATGCCCGAGAAGAGCAAGCCCATCGCATGCCGGGGCTGGATGCGCAACGCATGGACCCATAGCGAGCGCGTGTCATGCCAGACCCGGGTCTGCCGCCCGCTCAGCGCCCCCAGCGTCAGGACGGCGCAGACGGCCGCGGCGCCCGCACCTCGGCGGGCGGCGGCGGAGGGCGCTTCGAGAGCGGTGCGGAGCAGCCCGCCGGCCAAGGCGGCCCAGGCCAGGCAGGGGATGTAGGAGTAGCGGTCGGCCGCGAGCTGGGGGCCCGTCAGCAGGAGGCCCGACATGGGCAGCAGGGCCAGCGCGTAGGCCGCCCAGGCGGCCGCCAGCGCCGGGAACCGGCGACGCAGGAGCCAGGCCGCGGCCGTCAGCGCCAGCACGAGGGCCGCGGCGGCCAGGAACTGCGGCGCCCAGGGGACGAAGGGGCGGGGGGCCTCGTAGAGCGGCGAAAGCCCCGTCGGGAGCAGGGTCTTGCCCAGGTAGAAGGCCAAGCTCCAGGCCACCGAGGCCAGGCGGCGGGCCGGCGCATGCGAGGCCAGCGACGCCACGCCCTGCGAGGCGGACTGGGCGGCGAGGTTGACCGCGGCCATGGCCAGGGCCAAGAGGAGGTAGGGGGCCTTTTCGAGGAGGAGCGCGCGCGTGGGCTTGCGCCGCAGGGGGTAGAGGTCGAGGATGAGCAAAGTCCCCGGCAGGGTGAGGCCGACGACCTTGGAGAGCAGCGAGGCGGCATAGAGCGCCAGCGAGCCTCCCAGGCCGCGGCGGGGTCCGTCAGCTTCGCCGGCGCGCTGGGCGCGCAGGTAGAGCAGGACGGCCCCGAGATAGAACAGGCCCGAGAGCGCGTCGCGCCGCTCGCTCACCCACGCCACGGATTCGACCCTGAGCGGATGCAGGCCGAAGGCCAGCGCCGCGAACAATGCGCCGGCCAGGGCAGCGGGTCCGTCGCCTCCCTCGGGCCGGGCCGCGCGCAGCAGGCGCCGGAAGACCAGGAACGCGACGGCCGTGGTCAGCGCGTGCAGGAGGAGGCTCGTCAGGTGGTACCCGCGCGGGTCCAGGCCCCAGAGCGCGAAGTCCAGGCCAAGGCTGAGCCAGGTCAGCGGCTGGTAGTGGGCGGAGGTGAAGGTGGTGAAGGCCCAGCGCAGCTCGGCCGGGGAAAGCCCGCGCCAATTAAAGTTCTGGAGCAGGAAGCTGGAATCGTCCCAGTCGACGAAGCCGTTGGAGAGGGAGGGCAGGAAGGCGCAGCCGACGGCGGCGGCTATGGCGGCGGCGCAGAGCCCCAGCGTCCGGGCGCGGGTCATGGCGATAGTCTAAGACATGCGAGGGCTCATTGCGCCGCAGGAGGGAGCGGGCTATTCTCCCGGAGTGGGGCCCTCCGTCATCGCACCCCTGCTCGCACTGGCGCTCCTGCCCGCGACCGCGGTGCACGGCCAGGAATGGGGCGAGTTCGACCGTCCGTACCTTGAGACGGTCGTGGGCCTGCTCAAGCGCCTGCGCTCGACCCGGGAGCACTGGGCCTTCGTCTCGCGCAGGAAGATCGACCTCGTGGTCACCGACAACCCCGCCCATGTCGACGACAGCGTCGTCGGCGCCTACGATATGGTCGAGGAGCGCATGTTCCTCGACGAGGTCCGCCTCCTCGAGGGGGCGGAGCAGCTTCTGGATGAGGGCGCCTCGGCCGGGACCACGGCCAAGGTGCTGGCATGGAAGTCCATGTTCACCGTCGTCCACGAGCTCACGCATGCCAAGACCCACGATCAGGTCCGCCGGCTCGTGGGGCGCCCCATCGCCTTCCCTTCCGTCGAAGACGAGCGGCTGGCGTTCTACGAAGGCTGTCTGGCCCTCTTCGAGCTGTTCGAAGAGAGGCCGGAGCTCTGGGAGCGCGGCCGCATCCTGGACATGGAGAGGGTCGCCGCCGGATACCTGGAGGCCTGGCTGGAAGGCCCGGGTGTCCTTGAACGCGCAGTGGCCCAGACCTATGAAGAGCGTCCCCAGTTGCTCAAAGAAAAGCCGGAGATGCTCCTGGCGCGGGTGGATGAGCGCATCCGGAGCCTGCGCTCCTCCGTGGCCGATATGCGCGCGCTTCAGCGCGTCGCCGATAAGGACGGGGCCGAGATGACCGGCATCGCCCGCCGCCGCTTCAAGGACCTGGCCGCCTCGCTGCGTTACGCCGAACGCGCGCTCGCCGTCCAGGTATCGACGCGCGAGGCCGTGGCCGACCCGGTCTCGCTCGAGAAGCTGCGGGCCTTTTACCGCGAGTCCCTGGCGGAGCGCCGCGCCCTCCTCGAGGCCCGCCGGCCGAGGAAGCCGTGAGGGCGTTGCTCCTCCTCGGGCTCATCCTCTCCCAGCAGGCGGCCGGAGCGTCGGAGTCCGGCTGTATGGCGGCCTACAAGGCGGAGTATGCGGAGCAGTGGATGGCCACCCAGGAGAACTGGAAGACCTACTGCGCCAAGGGCTTCGACGGGCCGGGCGCGCTCCGCCAGGCCCAGCGCGATTCGATGGCCTGGTGCATGGCCAAGTTCTCCCCGTTCGAGCGGGAGGGCAAGATTCCGGTGGGGAACACGCAGGCGTATTGTGCCCAAGGCGCCGCCGGGCGGGAGCGCCTGAGCGCGGCCGCGGGCATCGTCCAGAAGCCTCCGCCGCCGGCCGTCCCGCCCGTTGTGCCGGTCAAGGCCGGCGGCTCACGGATGGGGCCCTTCGGGAAGGCCCTTGAAGTGGCCGGCACCTCATGGAAGCCCGATGCCTGTTTCTCCGGACTTTTGTACAGGTACGTGAAGACCTCCTTCATCGAATTCGCCGAATGGGAACGCGCGCGCGCCTCCGGCCGGCCGCCCAACGTGGGAAGCATCGAGCTCGAAGCGTACACCTACTACTTCCACACGGATTCGGACCCTTTGAACGCCTTCCGGGTCTCCTATGGCGACAAGCTCGAGCTGACCTTCTGCTACAAGGTCGACCGGATGGACGGTCCGGACTTCACCGACACGCCCGAAGTCGCGGGGCTCGATGCCTGCCTGGGCCCGGTAGACATCGACCTCCCGACGGCGATCGGCATAGCCGTGAAGAACGGACTTGTGATGGACGTGCCGTTCACCGCCTACCTCGCGCAGCTCCCGCCGGGATTGCTGCAGCGAATGTGTCAGGGCAGGCTTCGGCAGGATTCCCCGCTCATATGTTCCGCCCGCGGCGAATGGGATGCCGCCAAGCTGCGCCGGGTGTCGGGCAAGCCGATATGGGTTTTGAGCTCGTTCGGGCGGACGGCCTTCGTCGACGCCCTCAAGGGCCGGTTCCGATATCTGGGCCCGGGGACGATCGACCTGGGGGCCTCCGGGTCCTCCAAGTTCGCCGGCGAGTGTTCCCACGACCGGAAGGACGATTGAGCCGGCCTCAGTAGCAGCGCTCGACCAGCTCGTCGATGCGCTTGTCGGCCGCCTCCATGGAGTCGCGCTCGGCGCGGTCGAGCGGGGAGGGGCGGCCTTCCCCGTAGTAGCTCCGGACCATGGCGTAGAAGCGCTGGCGCAGCGCCATCGAGCGGATGTCGGAGCCGGGGTTGCGCTTGACGGTGTGGATGTCGAAGCCCGGGTCGGACATGCGGGCCGCCCAGAAGCGCGCCTTGATCTCCACGGTCTCGGACTGCAGGCGCTCCACCTCCTCCTCCCAGCCCGAGCAGGCGCCGCCGTTGGGGGCGTCGCGGAACGGGTCGGGGACGAGGCGCACCAGGGGGGCCGGGAAGCGCGCCGGGTCCGGCGCCTTCACATCCCAGAGCGCCCCCACCGGCATCGTCTCGGCTTCCCATTCCTTGTCGACGCGCGCGCTGGCGGCCCCGAGGATGCGGGCGGAGGCGGTCTGGATGAGGCGGGCGTGGACCTCGACGCGGCGGTCGCTCAGGGTGACGAAGGTGCCGGTGACGATGGCGTCGACCCCGAGCATCCGGCCCACCTGGCCGACGGCGCGCTGGTCGAAGGCGCCCGTCAGGCCCAGCTTCTGCTCCTCGAGGACCTTGTCGAGGAGGGTGCGCTCCATCACCTCGACCCCGCCCGTGCGCGCCAGCCGGGCGATGAGGCGTTCGGCCAGGACTAGCCCGCCTTCCTGGTCCTGGCCCCCGGCCGAGGAGAAGGGGAGGACGGCGATGCGGCGGACCCCGCCGTCCTGGGCGGCGGCGTCCACTTCGCGGGCCAGGCCCAGGTAGGGGTCGCCGGCCCAGACGGGCGTCGCCAGGGCCAGGGCCCCGGCGGCGGCGGCGATTCGGTTCCTCGAGATGAATAGCATGGGCTGCCGATGGGCGGTCTCCCGCCCCTGCGTCGTCTTCGGCAGCCCAGCCGCCCCAGAGGGGCCCGAAGCTTTGCGCCGCCGGGTTGCCCCGACTTTGCCGTTTTCGCGACACCACAGCTTTGACCGGGAAGCGCCGCGGACGCAATTCACGCGCGTGAAACGGCGCGTAACGCGGTTGTTACCCAGGGTGGGGGCGAAGGCGTCCTTATGGCATCTGCGCCAAGAACCACGCCGCCGGCACCACCGGGACCCCGGCGGCCGTCCCCGGCCGCTCGAGCCGGGCGACCACGACGATGCTGGGGACCCCGCCGAGCTTCTCAGAGAAACGCCGCAACGCCGCTCCCGGCGCCGTGTCGGAGACCTTCGCTTCGACGAGGAGCCGCGGCCGACCCTTGACCGCCACCAGGAAATCCACCTCGCGCTTCTCCTTGTCGCGCACGAAGTGGACCGAGACCGGCTCCTGGCCCCAATCCTCGGCGAAATGGCACCAGCGCAAGAGGGCCGAAGCGACCATGTTCTCGAAGCGGGCGCCCTGCTCCGGGAGCTCTGACCAGTCGTAGAGATAGACCTTGGGCTCGCGCGAGAGCGCCCGCGCCAGGCGCCCGGCGAAGGGCCGCAGGCGCCAGCAGAAGTAGAGGCGCTCGAGCTGGGCTACCCAGGTCCGGACCGAGTCCAGCGAGACCCCCAGCTCCTGGCGGAGGTTGTTGAGCGAGAAGAGCGAGCCGACCCGGGGCAGCATCAGTTCGACCATCTGCTCGACCGACGAGAGCATCTGGATGCGCGATAGGTCCCGGAGGTCCTCGCGCGTCAGGCGCTCCCGGCGCTCGCGCAGCCATAGGCGGTGGCGCCGTTCGCTCTGAGCGAGGAACGACTCCGGGAACCCGCCGAACCGCAGGAGCGTCGCGAAGGCCTCCGCCGCTCCGGCAGCAGGGGGCGGAGGCCGCAGGAGCCGGGCGAGGACTTTTTCGGGGTCGTCCCGGTCCGGATGGAACGCGACCCCCACTGCCTCCGAGACCGAGAGCGGATGGAGGCGATACTGGTGGTAGCGCCCCAGCAGACTGTCCCCGCCCCGCTGGTAGATGTCCAGGCGCCCGCTGCCCGTGACCAGGACGTCGACGGCGTCCTGGCGCGTGTCCCAGAGGCCCTTGAGGTAGGTCTTCCAACGCGGGAATTTATGGACTTCGTCGAGGACGGCCAACGGCCGGCGTGCGCCGGACGGCCGGAACGCGTCGAGGAAGGCGTAGGGCGCGCCGGCGAGTTCCCGGCGGAAGGCCAGGTCGTCCCAGTTCCGATACAGACCGGCGCTCCCCCGCCTTTCTTGGAGCGCCTTGGCAAGGGTGGTCTTGCCGGCCTGCCGCGGCCCGACCAGGAAGGCCATCTTCGGCGGGGCGGTGCCGAAATGCTCAGTTTCGAGCAGGCCTTCGAGGCTCCGCCGCATATTGATATTCTAATGGCATCCCATCTAAAAGTCAAGACTTTTATATGGCAAGCCGTTAGTTAGTCAAATCGCGCCTAAACGCCGTGAGGCGGGCGCTAGGCGCGCATGTCCAAGACGCGGCGAACCTCGCCTTCCTTGCGGCTTGGCGGCGGCGATTCGGTGCCAGGAGGTGTATAGCATGGGCTGCCGATGGGCGGTCGCCCGCCCCGACGTCGTCTTCGGCAGCCCAGCCGCCCCAGAGGGGCCCGAAGCTTTGCGCCGGCGGGTTGCCCCGACTTTGCCGTTATCGCGACACCCCAGCTTTAACCGGGAGCGCCGACGGCTTGACGGGAAGAAGCCTTCGGGGAATACTGGCTTAAATGGGAAAGCGCGAATCCAAGGTTCATCTCAGAGGAGGACGATAGTGGCTCAACTAAGAAAAGTCGTATTGCGCGAAGAGCGGGACGGCTCGGACTCGCGCCACTTGTGGGCGTACCTTGACGATGAAGGCGACCTCCATATCGATGGCCAGGATCTCGGTCCCGGCACGGCGCCGGTCAGCCCCGACGGCGAATATGAGTGGCACCAGACTATTCGCAAGAAGGATTTACATCGGCTGATGCTCCTCCTCGGCGGAGCGGCGGGAGACGACCTGCTCGACCTCTTGGGGAAAAACTGGTCCGGTCCGCGTTCGGGCGATCTAGAGAAGCTTCTCCGGGAAAGTGGGATCCCCACGGAATTTTCGGCATATAGCGGATGAGTCGGCGGAATGCACGCCGCGGTATCATCCGAGCCGCGGAGCTGTTTAGGCGGGGTCACCCCCCGCGGGAGTTGAAATGAGCTCGCAGTCCCTTTTCCGCCATTTCAACGACTCATTTTATCTCGACACTTCGGGCTCGTCGGGGCCCGGGACTTGAAAGCCTCGTTTGGTGAGGACGCGCGCGAACTCGTCGCCGCTGGCCTTGCATTTTCTTCGGAGAGCTGCGCGGCACACCTCCGGAGTCGCGAGAGCCGCAAGTTCACGGACCACGGAGTCCAGATCGGGGACGAGGAGCTTGAGCGGGGGGCGCGCTTCCTTGGACCGCTCACGAAAAACCTGCGTCAGCTCCTGGTAGTACCACACAATCTGGTCCGGGAGCGCGTTGAAGCGTTTCCAGACGGATGGTCCATGGCGCCCGATATCGCGCACGATGGCGCGGGCGTTGTGCAGCTTGTCGGCGGCGGAGACCAGCAGGGACTCCGGCCGGGATTTCTTGCGCGCATGGGCGATGTATTTCAGCTTGCGGTCCTTCCATGGCGGCTTCGGTGTCGTCTGCGAGTCGGTGCAGTCGGCGACGATGCGCGCCACGGCTTTCCCGAACCTTCGTTCGAGCGCCTCAAGGGGGACCTCGCAATCCTCGACGGTATCGTGGAGCAGGGCGGCGATGGCCTGGATCTCGCTGCCGCCATACTCCAACACGAGGGAGGCGACGGCCATCGGATGGCTCAGGTAGGGAATACTGGTCCCCTTGCGCGCGTCTCTGCCGTGGGCGGCCCAAGCGTATTCGAACGCGTCGCTGAACTCTTTGGTGAGGCGCGGGGGCAGGGGGGGGTTCTTCATCGCTTCTCCATTATACGGCAGGGTTGGCCCTCTTTGCCGCCTCGACGATGGCGTCGAGCTTCTCGGAAATCTCGGGGTCGATATCCGCCATACCCCCATTCCCCGCGTTCGCATCGGATTATAACGATTAGGCCGGCCGAAGACTGGGGCCGTGGCGGACTTTGACTGGCTTGCCTTTCAATCCGATTCTCAATGGCCCTCGCTTCCAGACTAAGGTAGACCCTTACTCTCCGAAAGTCAACTACAATGGGGTCACCCGCACGTCCCTTGCCGACAACGGGCGCTGGTATCGAATTGAATCGGGACCGAGGCTGGCGCTAGGCGCGCAAATCCACGACGCGGCGGACCTTGCCGGTGCGCGGCAGGCGGGGGAGGCCGCCTGGGGGGAGGATTTCGACGGCGGGGGCCCTCAGCCAGCCGCGCGCTACGGCGTCGCGGAGCTCCTCGGAGTGTCCGAGCAATGCGGCCGCCAGGCGCTCCTCCAGCCCGGCCCGGGCCCCCGAGCGCCTTTCGGCGCGCAGCAGCAGGGTGTCCTTCCCTCCGGCCGCGTCGATGCGCAGCTGGAAGAAGGGGCTCAGCCCCGCCACCGAGGCCACCGCCCGCGCGGCGTCGCCGGCGTCGAGGTGGGCGCCGCCGACGTTCACGCGGTCGTCCACGCGGCCCAGGAGCTCGAAGAGGGGCGAGGGATGGCCGCAGGGGCAGGGAGCGCCTACCCAGCGGCCCCGGTCCCCGGTCCGGTAGCGGATGACGGGCATCAGGCGCCTGACGAGGTTGGTCGCCACGACCTCCCCGCCGACGATTTCCACCTTCTGCAGGCCCTCGGCGGCGTGATGGACGCTGCCCGGACAGCGCGGGCATTGGAAGCCGATGAGGCCGGCGTCGACGCTGGCGTAGCCGGCCGAGCGGATGAGGCGCGCGCCCAGGCGCAGGCGCAGCAGGCGGCAGACCCCCTCCGTGGCATGCTCTCCGCCGTAGAAGACCTTGCGCACCGTGAGGCCCCGCGCCTCGGGCCGCTCGGCCAGCGCGGCCAGGCTGGACGGCAGGCCTATGACGGCGTCCGCCTTGAAGCGGCGCAGCGCGTCCAGGGCGAAGGCCGGGTCCGAGGTCCCGGCGATGGGCAGATGGGTGACGCCCAGGGCCTTGGCCGCCTCCGAGACCGCCAGGAAAGACGACCACAGGTTCCCGGCGACGAAGAGGTTGGCCACGGTGTCGCCCGGTCCGAGGCCGGCCTGGCGCAGGCTGAAGGCCAGCCAGCGGCAGGTCTCCTCGAACTCGCGCTGCGTGTACAGCGAGAACTTCGGGGCTCCGGTGGAGCCTCCGCTGGCCAGGACCAGGCGTCCTTCGCCCTCCCCCGCCCGGGTCAGAAGGGCCGACGAGGCGGGGGGGGAGTGGCGCAGCAGGTCGCCCTTGTCCGTGGTCGCCGTCGGCCGGGCCAGCCGGCGGCGGTAGAAGGGGGATTCGGCGCGGGCCTGGGCGGTCAGCGAGGCCAGGGCCTTGCGACCGTCGGCCGCGGCTGCGGCCGGGCCGGCCACCCAGCGCACCAGCTCCCCGAGAGGGTAGCGTCCGTCGTGGGGCTCCTTGCCGCCGGCCTCGAGCATGGCGCCCAGCTCCGGGGTGCGCGCGGCCCCGGCCGCCGACAGCGCGTCGGCGTACGCCGCCGCCTCCTCCGGCGCGACGAGCAGCCCCGCGGTCTGGAGATAGGGGCGCGACGGCTCGACCAGGGTGCGCAGATGGCGGAGGTCCCGGTAAGGCGAGACCTGGAGGAAGCGGTTGAGCGGGGAGGCGCGCAGCGCGGGCTCGGAGCGCCACGCGACGGTCCAGCCGTCCCCGGCGCGCAGGCGTCCCTTGCCGCACAGCTCGGCGGCCAGGGCCCGGTGCCGTTCTTCGACGACGGATGCGGCGGCGTCCGGGCTCAGCCGTCCCGGAGGCTGGGTCCGCCCCGCGCGCGCCAGCTCGCGGGCCAGGGCGTCGAGGAAGGCGTCGGGGCGCGGGTGCTCGACGAAGAGGGTCTGCGGGGACGCGCAGGCGGCCTGGTCCCACCAGGCGACGTCGCGCGCGGCCCGCCGCGCGGCCTCGGCGACGCCCCAGCGCTCCAGCCCGGCGCGGCTGACCACGGCGAAGGAGAGCTTGGGGCCGAAGGCGACGAGGCGGCAGCCTGCGCCGAGGTCCTCCCGGTAGGCGGACACGGCCTTCTCCCCGCCCCAGACCACCACGCCCTGCAGGCGGCGCTTGAAGACGGACTCCACGGCCGCGTCGCCGCTGGGCCACGACACCGCGGCGAGGGTACCGGCCAACGCCCCGCGCCGGTCGGCGCGGCGCAGGCTCTCGGCGAAGAGCAGGGGGAACTCGGGGTCGGCCGACGAGGTGCGCAGGACGGTGGCGTTGTTGGTCAGCAGGCTCATCACCGCCGAATCGATGCAGCCGAGGAAGATGTTCCCCGCCGCCACATGGAGCACGGCGCCCAGCGGCAGCGCCTTGAGAGCCGCTCCTCCGTCGGGGTCCAGGCGCCAGGAATCGAGCGCGTCCTCGCGGCCGAGCTCGGCGCGCAGGCGGGCGGTCAGCGCTCCGCGCTCGAGGATGCGCGGGATGAGCTCCAGCGTGGAGCGCACCATGGCCGGGGAGAAGCCCGTGACGCGCGGCATCAGGGCCTGGGCCCTGCGCCGCCAGGCGGAGGAGGGGGACGCCCAGAGCCGGCCGGTCTCGTGGAGCACGGAGATCGTCGTCCAGCAGTCCCTTGCGGCGGCCCGCTCCCGGCGCCGGAGGGCTTCGGAGCACAGGCGCTCGGCGCCCGAAGCGCTGAGCCCGTCCCAGCGGGCCGTCTTCCCCCAGAGGAATGCGCGGGTCATCGCTTGAGCAGCTCCGCGGCCGTGATGGCGCACCCTTTGGCGGGCGAGGTCCCGGCCCTGCCGAGCAGTTCGAGCGTCTCGCCGGGGAGGCCGCAGGCGCAGCGCGGGCGCTTGAGGCCCCAGTCCGAGGCCAGCACGGAGAAGGACGGGAAGCTCGACAGGTACGGGGTGATGAGGTGGAGCAGCCCCTTGCGCCCATAGGGCAGCGGCCTCAGCGTGACCGGGTCGCGCACGACGACGCGCGCGTAGTCGGGGACATGCATCCGTCCCCGGCGGCATTCCACATAGGGTATGCCGTGCTCGACGAGCCCGTAGAGGTCACGGATGTTGCCGGCGGGAATCCCCAGCCAGGAGGAGACCAGCCGGCGGAACTCGGGCTTGGGGATGGCGTCGCCGGCGTGGCTCTTCCAGCCGCCTCCCGTCATGACCCAGCTCCCGCGCCCCAGGCGCAGGTCGGGCCAGCCGCGCTCCCGCCAGGCGCGCAGGGTGAAGAGGACATGGGCGGGGAATCCCAGCACGCGCAGCGGCAGGCCGGTGGCGGCCATCTCGCGCAGGGCCCGCAGGGTCGCCTCCAGGTCGAAGCGGAAGGGGCCGCCTCCGGGGGGGCGGCGTATGGCATAGTGGACTCTGGCCCGGGCCGTGAAGGAGGTGAGGAGCTCGTCGGTGAAGGCCGTGCCGAGGTCCCTGGCCTGGCGCGGGTCGTAGGTCATGCAAAGGTAGTTCGCGGCCGTCCCCTTGTCGACCATGCCCAGCGCCGCGTAAACCCTCTCGGCGGAGGCCTTCACGCGCCTGAGCGACCCGGCGTCGAGCACGATGCGGCTCTTCTGCCCGCCCGTCCCGCTCGAGGTCAGGGTCAGGGCCGGGCGGAACGGCCGGGCGGGCGGGAGGTCGCGCTCCTTGAAGACCGAGACATAGAGGAAGGGGATGTCCAGGACGGAGCTCTCGGAGCGCAGGGCGTCGGGCCGGAATCCCTCCCGTCCGTAGAGCGCGCGTATGGCCGGGAAGCGCCGGGCCTGGCGGCTCGCGCAGGCGCGCAGGGCGGCGACGAAGCGCCCGCCGCGCCGCCGCGGGAAGGGGTCGGACTCGAAGAGCGCCTCGACCGCGTCGTCGCTCACTGTTCGGGGAGGACGCGCCCGACGTTCTGGTCGCGCCACAGGCGGAAGTACTCGCGCAGGTAGCGGGAGTAGGCCGGCTGGAGCGTTATGCCGCGGAAGTCCAGCACCGCCAGCGAGCGCGACAGCACGATGTAGTCCCGGCCGCCGCCCTGGCCCCAGCGCATGGCCGGGTAGTAGGCCGAGGGCAGGAAGCGCGCCATCAGGGCGTGCTGCACGCGCTCGGGCTCGGAGGCCTCGACGAGGGCCTCGATGTAGCGCACGCCCATCCCCTCGAGGAAGCTCGCGCCCTGCTCGAGCAGGGTGCGCAGGTCCAGGTCGTCGGAGGCCGCCCCGACGATGACGCAGTGTCCGTCCTTGGCGGAACGGTAGACGAAGATCTCCGAGCGGCCGTCGGGGCTCATCAGGAGCATGTTCGGGTCGTGGAACGGGAAGAAGTCGAGCGCCAGGCGCCTTGAGGCGCGCATGTCGCGCAGCCGGCGCTGCAGGAACTGCGGGGCCTGCAGCACCTCGAAGGGCAGGGGTTCCTCCGGCCCCTTCCAGTCCACCGGCAGGTCGACGAACTCCGCCTCCGGGATGCCCGTCTCCCGGCGGACCAGCGCGAAGAAGGGCTCGAGCATGGCGGGCAGGCGCGGCCGGGTGCTGCGCCCCTCCAGGGAGCCCTCTCCATAATAGACCGCCAGGGTGTGGGTCTCGGAACGCTGGACCTTGTGCGCGTTGGGGAAGATGCCCAGCTTCTTGAACCCCGCCTTCTCGGCCAGGCGCTGCGGGGCCAGGCTCACCGTCCGCGTGGTGGCATAGACGCTGCGCACGGCCTTGTCGGGACCGACCAGCTCCGCCAGCCCCATCTCCAGCATCTTCTCGGCCAGGTCGTGCCCCCGGAACTCCGGGGCGACGACGGCCCCGAAGGCCTTGCCGAGGCGGATGTCCCGGTCGACGTTGAACACGAGGCTGGCCACGGCGTCGTCGCCGCAGCGCGCCAGGTACCACAGGTACTTGTCGCTCTCGATGGCGGCCGTGCACTCCTGGGGGTTGTAGACCAGCGAGAATGGGTAGCTCCCGCCGTAGACGCGGTGATAGAGCCAGCGCAGGCGCAGCGCGTCGTGGCGCCTGGCCGGGGCGATGGTGACCGTGCGGCCGTCCGGGAGGTCCATGCCTGATTATACTTCGGTCCTATGCCGTCTGGGCCCGGTCCTAGGCCGGGGCCTACGCCCTCGAGCGCCTCAATCGCCGCCGGGAGGGGGTCCTCCGTCGGGGATTGCGCAACATCCTGGGCCCTAGGGCCCGAGGAGGGGGCAACCATCAGGCCCTGACGCCCGGGCGGGAATCGCGGCAGAATGTAGGCATGACCCCCCCTCAAACCGCGTTAGCCGTGTCGTTCGCGCTGCTCTCCTGCCTGCCGGCCGCCGCCGGCGACTTCACCCCGGCCGGGGTGTACGGACAAGACGACCGCCGCGAGCTCTCCCAGGTGCAGAGCGGCAAGGTGAAGTCCTGGGCCGACTCCACCGTCGCGCTCTTCAAGGCCGGCCAGGTCACCGCGGACGCGGAGAAGAAGACCTCGGCCCTGAAGCTCGAGCCCTTCAACCAGATGCCCATGCGCACCCCGGAGAACCCGTTCGGAGAGATGGTGGACCTCTGCCAGGGAGAGCCTTATAAAGGACAGCAGACCGGCGCCTTCTGCTCGGGCTCCCTCGTGGCGGAGGATATGGTGATGACGGCGGGGCACTGCATCCAGACCCAGGAGTCCTGCGAGGGCGTGCGCTTCGTGTTCGGATTCGCGGCCGGCAAGGACGGCCAGCCCGCCGGCGAGGTGCCCTCCGACGAGGTCTACTCCTGCGCCAAGCTGGTTACCCAGAAGCTCGAGGGCAACGGGGCCGACTACGCCGTCGTCAAGCTCGACCGGGCCGTCAAGAACCACAAGCCCCTGCGCATACGCCGCTCGGGAGCCCCGCCCGCGGGGACGCCCTTGACCGTCATCGGCCACCCGGTGGGCCTGCCGACCAAGGTGGCCGGCGGCGCCTCCATCCGCAAGGACGACCAGGGCGGCTACTTCGCCGGGAACCTCGACACCTACGGCGGCAACTCCGGCAGCGCCGTCATCAACACCGTGACCGGCGAGGTCGAAGGCATCCTGGTGCGCGGCGGACCCGACTTCGAGTACGACGCCGAGAAGAAGTGCGCGAAGACGGTGCGCAAGATGGACGACACCGGCCGCGGCGAGGACGTCACCCTCGTCTCCAACGTCATCGCCAGCATCCCCGACCCGAACAAGCCCAAGGCGATGATCGCCTCGGACAGCCCCAAGCCCGCAATGCGCGCGTTGGCCCAGGCCTCTTCCGGCCTCGGCGGATTCTAGGAGGCCCCATGAAGACCCTGCTCGCCCTGTTCCTCTGCGCCCTCACCGCCGCTCCCGCCTCGGCCCAAGCCTGGGCCCAGGGAGTCGGCACCCTGCTCGGGCCGAAGGTGTTCGGCGCCGACGTGCCCGCCATGGGCAAGACCGGGGCCCTGGCCCTGCCCGGGAAGGACGGCTTCGCGCCCCGCGCGGTCAAGGGCGGCCTCTACGAGCAGGCCAAGGCCTTCGCCGCCGAGGTCATCCGCATCGACAAGGAGCTCGACGGCAAGTATGCGGGCTACCGCAAGAGCCTGGCCGAGGGGGACCGTGCCCCCATCGCCGAGCTCAAGAAGGAGCGCGACTACTACGCTTCGGTGTGGGCGACCATCGTCGACCCGGCCAAGGACCTGCCCAAGGACGACGCCCGCGTCACCGCCGTGCTGCAGGCGCTCTACTACTATCTCGGACCCGTCCCGGCGCGCTCCGAGAGGCTGGAGAAGGAGGTCGCGGCGGCGGCCAAGGCCGTCGAGAAGAAGCGCGACGCGGTCAACGCCTCGGTGGCGCGCCTGCACGCCGACGACCGCAAGGCCGTCGAGGAGTTCGGCCTGGCCGAGGGAGACTTCGCCAAGCTGGAGGCCGCCGTCCCCGCGGACCGCAAGGAATCCAAGGAGTACATGGGCTGGCTCAAAGAGGCCTATGACGACTCCATCGCCTGGGGCAAGGCCGTCAAGGTGCACGGCAGCGTCGGCGAGCAGTACGCCTGGGTGCAGGCGGACTACCTCAAGAACGCGAAGCTGGCGAAGGCCCTGATGGACAAGAAGCTCGGCCCGCTGGCGGCGCGCTGACCCGGCTGGTATACTCCGGGGGTGGGCGGACCCACCATCGAGCTGTTCTACTACGACGAGAAGCCCGCATGGCGAATCTTGGTGCCGCACCCCGCTCGCTTCAAGGGGGTGCGCTACCGCATCAGGTTCCAGCTGTTCTCCCTGCCGCAGGGCGTCCTGGTCGGCTGGTGGCTGAGGCTCTATGACGTGCCCGACCAGCCCTACTTCGTCCACCGCGTCGTAGACCTGGGCGACTCCGTCGTCTGGGAGTACATGCGGCGCCTCGACAAGACCCAGTCCATCGTGCTCGTCTTCGAGAGCACCGGCACCGAGCAGGGCTTCGCCGAGGAGCTCTCCATCGACGGCACGGGCCTGGACATGCTGTTCAAGGACGGGGAGCGCCGCCTGCAGTCCGCCGGGGGCACCGACGGGCGGGCCGCCCTGGACGCCTTCATGTCGGTCTTCAACGACGCGCTTCCCAAGCGCGGCGACGTGGGCGCGGCCTGGAACGCCGTCTTCGAGCGCTACCCCCAGCCCGTCTAGGGCCTAGAGCGTCGGCTCGATGGCGATGGCGTCCTCGATCGTCAGCGTCGAGTAGCCCTTGAACGGCGAGGTCCGGATAGGGCATCCCTCGTCGGAGCAGCGAGCGCAGTAGGCCTTCCGGCAAGGGTCCAGGTGGGCGTGGACCTCGCCTTCGAGGCCCGCCGTCCCGAAGAGGGCCGCCTCAAAGCGCTCGGCCGCGTCGTGGGCCTGGGCGACGGGCGCGTACTCCGGAACGACCATGTGGACGTCCACATGGGTGGTCCTCCCGGCGCGGATGGCGCGCAAGCCGTGGACCGTGATGACCCCGTGGGCGGCCACGCCCTTCTTGACGAGGGCGTCGATGGCGGAGGTCAGGCGCCCGGTCATCTCGGTATCCTCTTCGTCGAGCAGCGCCGCCGCCGACTCGCGCACCAGGCGGAACCCGGTGCGCCCCAGCCAGAGTCCGACGGCGACGGCGATGGCGGGGTCGAGCCATGCGACCCGGGTGGCCATCACGACGAGCAGGCCGGCCATGATGCCCGCCGTGGTCACGAAGTCCGAGAGGACATGGTGTCCGTCGGCTTCCAGGGCCTTGGAGCCCAGCGCGCGGCCGCGCCGGAGCAGGTACCAGCCGAGCAGGCCGTTGAGGGCGCCGGCCCCCAGGTTCACCGCGAGGCCGAAGCCCAGGTCGTGGGGCCGCGCGCCGGCGAAGAGCGCCTGCAGCGCCTCCCAGACGATGAGGACGGCGGCCAGCGAGATGAGCCCGCCCTCGAAGGCCGCGGCGAAGTACTCCATCTTGCCGTGGCCGTAGGGATGGTTCCGGTCGGCCGGCTGGCCGGCGAAGATGATGGCGCCCAGGCCGAAGACGGCGGCCACCACGTTGACGACGCTCTCCAGGGCGTCGGAGGCCAGGGCCATGGAGTCCGTCATCTTCCAGGCCAGCATCTTCAAGGCCAGGATGACGGTGCCGGCCGTCAGCGAGACGAGGATGGCCCTTACGCGCCCGGCCTGCCGCGGGTCGTCGTCCACTACGCCGTGAGGGCCTTCAGCGCGGCGTCGTAGTCGGGCTCGTTGACGATGTCGGCGACCTGCTGGGCGTAGACGACCTTGTTCTTGGCGTCGAGGACGAGGACGACGCGGGAGCATAGGCCCTTGAGCGGCCCGTCGACGATCTCCAGGCCGTACTTCTTGGCGAAGTCAGAGCGCCAGACCGAGGCGGTCTGGGCGTTCTTGATGCCTTCCGCGCCGCAGAAGCGCTTCTGGGCGAAGGGCAGGTCCTTGGAGAGGTTGAGGACGACGGTGTCCTTCAGGGCCGCGGCGCGCTGGTTGAACTGGCGCACGCTGGCGGCGCAGGTTCCCGTGTCGATGCTGGGGAAGATGTTGAGGACCTTGGTGCCCGCCTTGATGGAGGAGAGCGGCGCCTCGCTCAAGTCGTCCTTGACCATCGTGAAATCGGGGGCGGCGGAGCCGACCTTCGGAAGCTCGCCGGATGTGGAGACGGGGTTGCCCTTCAGGGTGATCTTTGCCATGTGTCCTCCTGTACGCTCAGGAAGACAAAGCTAGCAAAATTAGGCGGGGTCAGACTTCCTTGCACATCTCGCCGTAGGCGAGGTTTTCCCAGGGCTCGGGCTGCTCGTGGCGGTGGGAGTTGCCGTCCATCCCGTTGGCGTTGTCGGTATGGTGGTACCACTCGTGGGACAGCACGCAGAGGTCCAGGCCTATGAGGGTGATGTCGCCCCCCGACCACAGGCCGGCCACCCCCTTGGGCAGGGGGCCTATCTTGAGCGAAGGGAACGAGCCGCGCCAGCCGTTGGGCTGCTCGAGGCGGGAGTTAATCCAGTCGGTGTGGTAGCCCCGGTCGCCGCCTCCGGCCTTGCGCTGGTAGACCAGGCGCAGGTACTCGCGGTACAGGGCCTTGGTCTCCGGAGTGGCCAGCTCCTCGGCCGCCGACCAGATGTTCTCCTCGACGAGCTGGCCCTTCTCCTCGAGGTATTCGGCGATGAGGTCCTGCATGTAGGAATCCGGGTGGGCGGCGGCCCGGGCGGCGATGTCGGCCCGGGCATCCTCGTCGAAGTTCGGGCTGTCGGGGCGCAGGGGCTGGTCGGCCTCGCCGCTCTGCTGCTGCTCCTTCATGCGCTTCTTGCGGGCCTCCTCCCTCTTCTTGATCTCCGGGTTGTCGTTGTAGAACTTCTCCAGCTCGGCGGTCTCCGTGCGCGGCGCCGCGGAGCGGGGCGCGCCCCCGGACGCCAAAGGCGCCAGGGCCAGGTTCAAGCAGAGGAAGGTCAGGGCCCGCTTCATCTTATCCGGAGGATAGCCCGAATGGCCCGCTTCTTCCACCCCTCGCAGGCCCATCCCCGCATAGGCCCAAAGACCTATGCCGTGGTGCCTGTTATTATTCCGTCCCGCGGCTCCGGCGGGCGATGAGGGCGAGGACGCGCTTCGTGAAGGCCCTGTAGGATGCGGCCCCCTTCTTCGAACGGACCAGAGCCAGGTCGCGTTGGGCCCAGGCCAGGCGGAGCAGGGCTTTCTTGCGGCGGGACTCCGGAGCGGAGTCGGCTTCGTCCGCGAGTTCTTCGACCTCGTATTCGAGGAGGCTCCTCACTTCGGCCAGCGAGGAGTGGGCCAGGCGGGTCTTGCCGGGGAGTTGTCCCGCCATCCAGTCGGCGTAGGCCTTGGGGCCCTTATGCAGGGCGGCCAGGGCGGCTTCCGAGAACCCGCCCTTGGGGACAGGGACGCCGAGCTCGCGCATGACGTCGAAGGTGACGAGGTGGGCTTCAAGCTCCATCTCCAGGGCCTCGGCAGGCACGTCCATCTGGTGCTGCAATACATGCAGGAGCTCGTGAACCAAGGTGGCGGCCGACATGCCGGTGTCGGCGAGATGGGAACGGTCCAGGATGAGGACGTCCTCCCAATAGTCATAGGCGCCGTAGTCGCCCTTGAGGTCGTGGACCTCGACGCGCAGGGGCTTCTTGGCGAGCAGGCGCTCGGCCTTTTTCAGGACCCGGCGCCCGGTCTTGGAACGCCGCGCCTCAGCGACGACGGCCGCTAGCCGCGGGGCGTCCGCCCGGCCGGCCGGAGCGAGGAAGGAGGCCTGGGGGGCGTCGACGGAGGCTGCGAGGGCGCTGGACCCCTCGAAGAGCTCGGAGAGGACGGCTTGCGGGGCCGAGCCCTTCGGCGCGGCGAGCTGTTGCGACGCTTGGGCAAGGACTTCGAACGCGGCGGGCGCGGCCTTGGGCGCCGGGACGCCTTGCGCGGCCAAGGCGGGAATCGCGACGGCGGGAAGGACGGGAGCGAGGGCCGGAGCCCCGGGGAAGAACGCCGCCGGCAGGCGCGGCGCGAAAGCCGGGGCCGGAGCCGGGGCGACGGCCGGAACGGCGAGCGGGGCCAAGACTCCGGGAAGGACGGGGGCGAGGCTGACCGGCCCGGCGGTGCCGGGGAGGGGGGACAGGAGCAGAAACGCCGAAATCAGCGTCGCGCGGTGCGCCATTGCCTGACTGTAGCAGGGCGGAGGGAGGCCATGGAGGGCCGACCGGCCCGATTCTTGGAGGGCATAGGGCCCAGATGCGTCATAGCGGCCGGTCCCGTCCCTAGCTATGATTCCGCCTGGTATGGGAGACCCGAGGCAGGGGAAGGGGCGGCTGGTCCTGGCCGGATTCGGGATGGACCTCAGGCAGATGACCTTGGAGACCGTCGAGGCCATCAAGTCCTGCGGCGTGCTCTGCACCGATGCGCTCGACGAGGCCTCCCTGGGCCCGTTGCGGGCTTACTGCTCCGACATCCGCATCCTCGACGGGGGAGGCAAGGATGGGCCGCCGGCCGCGGCGTCCGCGAGGAAGGTCGCCGCCGTCCTGGACCGCCTCGCCGAGGGGCGCGAGGTCGTCGTGCTCAACTACGGGCATGCCACCTTCCTCTCCAGCCTGGCCTACGACCTCATCGAGGCCTGCCGGGAACGCGGCATCCCCTACGAAGTCCTCAATTCCGTCTCCTCCCTGGACGGCGTCCTGGCCTCCCTGGGCATGACGATGCTCTGGAGCGGCCTGCACATCTACGACGCCGACGATTTCGCCGGCCTTATGACCGTCGTCCCGCTCAATCCCGAAGTGCCGACCATCATCGTGAAGGTGGGATATCTGCTCAAGCCCCATCAGATGGCCAGCCTGGACTCCTTCCTGTCCCGGCTCGGCGCCTCCTATCCTCTTGAACACCCCGTCACTCTGGTGGTCAGCCCCTGGGTCTCCGAGCCGGCCGGGAAGCTCGTCACGGTGCCGCTCAGAGACCTCAAGGCGGCCCTGGCGGGGCCCAACGAGTTCGTGACCCTCTTCGTGCCTCCCCTGCGCGCCCGGGGGCGGGAGCCGGTCGTAGGAGCTGCCCTGGCCGGCGAGTTGGAGGAGGGATGTCGCCTCATGGCGAAGGGGGATGCCGCCGCCGCCGAGGCGTTCTTCGACGGGTTGGTGAAGCGTTCCCCGGATTGGGTCCAAGCCCTGGCATGGCGGGCCTGCTGTCGGCTGGCCGCGGCCAGGGTGAGCGAGGCCTTGCAGGACCTCGACCGCTGTGCCGCCCTGCGTCCCGAGCCGGAGTGGCATTTCCAGCTCCGGGCCCAGGCGCGCCTCGAGGCCGGAGACCCGCGCGGGGCGCTGGCCGACCTGGAAAAGGCCGAGCTGTGGCCCCATCACAGGGACCTGACCGCGCTCCTGCGTGCGAGGGCGTCGGCGCGGACGGGGGACTGGGTGGGGGCGCTGAAGGCGGCCGCGCGGGTCCCCCCGCGGCTCTGGCTGAACCGTCCCTGAGCTCAGCGCCGTTTCGGACGGGAGCCCTTCCCGAGGTCCTTGAGCTGCTGCTCCCGCTGCTTGTCGTTCTCGCCGATCTTGAGCTCGGAAGGGGGTAGGGCCGGGACGCCGTCTCCGACGGGCTTGGCCGCTTCGGCGGGAGGGGCCCGCCCTTTCACGGGCCCCAGGCCCGGGCGGATGGAGAATCCGTCTTTGCCCACATGGAGGTCCTTGGCCAGGTCCTGGAGCGGCTTCAGGTCCTCCCCCGAAGCGATGACCTGGGGCAGCAGCTTCCCCATGCGAGGCATGACTTCCGCCGAAAGCTCCGCGGCGAATTCCACCGTCTGCTTGTCCTGGGTGAAGAAGCGCTTCATCTCGTCGTAGAGCGGCTTGGGGGGCTTCTCCTTCAGGGCCTCCCGCATCATGCTGAGGGCCAGGCGCCAGACGTTCGGGTCCGAGGCGTACTTCTTCACCGTCTGGCGCACCTCGGGGAGCGCCAGCGTGTCGTGGGCGAAGGCGTAGGCGTCGTGCTGTTCGAGATAGCGTTTCCTCACCGCCATGTATCTCGGCAGCGACCCGAAGGCCTTGTCCACTTCCCGCACCTTGGGGTTTTCCTTGTGGTAGCGCCGGGTGATGAGGGTCAGCCTCTTGAGTTCGGCCCCTATCATCCGGTTGAAGTCGGGGCCCCTGGCATCGAGGACGGGCGCCGGTTCTTCGCGCTTCCGGGGGGCGGGGGGAGCGGGCGCCTCCGGGACGAAGCCGGCCGGCAGCGGACCGTCGCGCTGCGCCAGGTCCTGCTCGATGAGGGACTGGTAGGGCTCCGCGGCCCCGGCTCCGGAACGGGGGCCGGGGACGGGGGCGTCGGCGAATTTCGGGGCTTTCTCGGACGCGGGCGGCTTCGGGCAGAGCATCCAGAGCGCCAGGAGCCCGAGCGCCGCGGCGGGGGCGATGTCCAGGCCCCAATTGAACTTGCGCGGAGCACGAGGGGGATTGGCCATGGCCTGATGAAGTTTAGGCCCGCCCCGAGGGGTCGTCAAGGGAGCCGGAGCGCGCCGGGACATTGGCTGAAGCGTTCCTGACTTGGTAGAATGCCGGTGGATGACGACCACCGAGACTCTGGACGGTTCCCTCGATCGTGTCCGTTCGGGTCTAGAGCGTCGGGTGGCCGCCCTCGGCGGCCGGGTCGGAGACCATCTGGCGTCCTATGTCGGCCAGCCCGGCAAGCTCCTCCGGGCGCGCTATACCCTCTTATTAGGGAGAGCGCTTGGTGTAGAGCCCCCCACGGCGGAATCCGCGGCCCGCGCGGTAGAGTTGGTGCACAACGCCTCCTTGCTGCACGACGACTGCATCGACGAAGGGCTGCTGCGGCGCGGGGTGCCGACCCCGAACGCCCTCTTCGGCGACCGCACCGGCATCCTGCTCGGCGACCTGGCGTTCACCCAGGGCATGGCCGAGGCGGCCCTGATCTCGGCCGAGGCTGTGCGCTCGTTGGTCGAGGCGGTCCAGGAGATGACGGTGGGCGAGCTGCAGGAGGAGTTCCTGAAGGGCTCGCTCAACGTGTCCGCCGAGGGCTACTACGGCGTCGCCGCGCGCAAGACCAGCGCCCTGTTCAAGTGGGCCGGGCGGGTGCTCTCCGAGGAGAGCCCGCTCGAGCATGACCCGGACGGCCCTCCCCGCCTCGGGGTGGCGGCCGGCATCCTGCTGCAGATCGTCGACGACATCCACGATTTCACGCTCTCCGAGGCCGTGGCGGGGAAGGCGCCAGGCCAGGACCTGCACAACGGGCGCCTGACCTTGCCCGGCATCCTGGCCATGGACGACGATGCCTCGCGCGCGCGCTGGACCGCGCTGTGGGGATCCCGGCAGCCAGCCGCCCTCGACGACGCCCTCGCGCTCCTCGGCGAACGGGGCCACCTGGACGCGGCGCGCGCGGAAGCCCGGCGCATCATGGAAGCCATGCTGCCTTGGGTGGACGCCCTGCCTGTCAGGGCTCCGGCGGGCGAATTGCGCGAATTCATGACCCTGATGTTCAGGCGGGAATTCTGATGAGCCATTACCAGGAGCTGGCACGGGAAGCCTGGAGGTCGGGCGAGTACAGGGCGGGCGGGCAGCAGCCCGGGGAAGGCCGGGACCTGAGCGGGCGCGCCCTGCGCGACTTCCTGCGCTCGAAGATGGAGTGGATCGTCGCCCGCGAGGCGCTCGACCCCGCCGCGCCCCGGACGGCCGCACAGGAGGGACGGATGAAACTGGCGCAATATGTGAAGTTCCGCGAAGAGAAGTTCGGCGGAGTGCTCTTCGAGACGAAGTCCGAGAAGGTGTTCACCCTGTCGCAGACCGGCGCGGCCATCGTGCGCGAGATAGTCGCCGGCGGCGCCGAGTCCGAAGTCCTCGGGCGGCTCAAAGACCGTTTCCAGGACAAGGCCGGGAGCCTCGAGGCCGACGCGAAGGCCTACATCTCCGACCTCAAGTCCAAGGGCCTGGTCACCGAGTGACGCCCCAGAGCCTGACCGAGAAGCTCCAGACGAGCTCGAGCCTGGGCTTCACGGGCGCCAACCCGGCCGCGCGCCCCGGCGATACCGGCACCGGAGACCTGGGCGCTCCGCTGTATGTGGCCTGGCAGATCACCAACGAGTGCAACCTGGCCTGCCTGCACTGCATCGAGGAGTCGGGCCCCGGCAAGGCCTTCAAGGACGAGCTGTCCAAGGAGCGGGTCTTCGCCGTGCTCAAGCAGATGGTCGAGCACCAGGTCCCCTACATGTCCTTCTCGGGCGGGGAGCCCATGGTCCATCCCCACTTCTGGGAGATGGTCGAGTACCTGTGCTCGAACGGCGTGCAGCTCAAGGTGGAGACCAACGGGCACTTCCTGACTCCCGAGGCCTGCGCCCGCCTGAAGAAGCTCGGCGTCAAGGCCGTGCAGGTCTCGATGGACGGAGGCTCGAAGGAGACCTTCAACAAGATGCGGGTGCACGGCAACTGGGACACCATGCTGGCCGGCCTGCGCAACCTCAAGGCGGCGGGCGTCCCCATCGAGATCAACTATTCGCCGACCAAGTTCAACACCCACGAGATCGCCCAGGCCGTCGACCTGGCCTTCTCGCTGGGCGCCTACAGCTTCTACACCGGGCGCACGATGTACACGGGCAACGCGGTGAGGACCTGGCACCTGCTCGTCCCGTCCGACGAGCAGTATGTCGAGTACTTCAAGACCCTGCACGCGAAGACGAGCCAATACGACGGCCGCATGCGGGTCTATTTCCACGAGATGGGCCTGCTGGACGAACTCCGTTATCGTCTGGAGAACCCCGCGGCCCTGTTCATCATCCTCCCCAACGGGCTGGTGAAGCTCATCAACGCGCTGCCCTTCGTCTGCGGCGACCTGCGCAAGGATGCCGTCACCAAGGTCTGGGCCAACTTCCAGACCGCCTGGAAGGACCCGAAGGTGGCGAAGTTCGTCGACGACATGGCCGCCGACCCTAAGCTGACCTCGGCCCTCCATAAGTGGGTGTTCGTCTGATGCTCAAAGCCGTCGTCGCCGACCCGCCGCACTTCGACCCGAAGGCCAAGGCGCCCCGCGCCGTCATGAAGCTCTTCAGCGTGGTGCGCTACCGCTTCTTCCTGTACGCGGGGCTGCTCCCCTACCTCCTGGGGGCGGCCTGGGCCTGGGGCGTCGAGCATTCCTTCCGGCCGGGCGTCTTCTGGACGGGTTTTTTCGGCATCTTCCTGTCGGTGGTGGGCGTGGAGGCCTTCAACGAGTACTTCGATTCGCGCATGGGGACCGACCGGGTCTTCAATCCTGAGGACGAGGACCCCATCCCCGACTGGGTGCTGTATCTGGGCATAGCGGCCTTCGCCGCCGCGGCGTCGGTGGGCTTCCGCCTCGCCGTCGCCGGCGGCTGGCCCATCGTGCTCTACACCCTGCTCGGCGGCATGGCGGCGGTCTTCTACGTGGGGCCTCCCATCCGCTGGGTCTACCGGGGCCTGGGCGAGACGATGATCGGCCTATCCTACGGCCCTTGGATGACCTTGGGCAGCCTGCATCTGCAGACCGGGAGCTTCTCCTGGGGCGCGCTGCTGGCCTCATTGGTGCCGGGCCTCCTGATCATGGCCTTGGCCGTGGTGAACGCCATCCCGGATTTCCACCAGGACCGCCTCGTCGGCAAGCGCAACATCGTCGTGCGCGTGGGGCGCCTCAACGGGGTGAGGGTCTACCTGGCGCTGGCCGGCCTGGGCCTGCTGACGCCCGTCGCGGGCGTGCTGGCCGGCCTCTTCCCGCCGGCCTGCCTCGTCACCTTGCTGGCGGCGCCGCTCTTGGTCCTCTCCGGGCGCGAGGCCTTCCGGACCTACGACACCCCGCGCGACTTCATCGGGGCGGTCCGTTTCATCGTGGTCTGCTACATAGCGGGGACGACGCTCTTCACCGCCGGCCTCGTCGCGGGAAGGCTGCTTTGAACCTCGATGTGCTGGGCGGCCCGGTCTTCGTCTCCTGGCAGCTGACCAGGGGCTGCAATCTGGCCTGCCTGCACTGCTGCACGGACTCCGCGCCGGGAAGGGCGCTCAAGGACGAGCTCTCCCGTGACGAGGCGCTCTCCTTCGCGCGCCAGGTCGTCGACGCCTCGGTCCCGTATGTGATGCTGTGCGGCGGGGAGCCCACCCTCGTCCCCTGGTTCTGGGAGGCGGCCGAGGCGCTGGGCGGCGGCGGGGTCCAGCTCAAGGTGGAGACGAACGGGCAGGCCTTCGGCCCGGCCGAGGCCGCGCTGCTGGCGCGACTCCCCATCCGCTCCGTACAGATCAGCCTCGACGGCGACAGCGAGGCCGTTTACGCCGGGCAGCGCCCGGGCGGCGTCCTCGCCAGGGCCCACGCGGCCTGCCGCGCCGTCGTCGAGGCGGGCCTGCCCCTCGAGGTCACCTTCGCGCCGACCCGGGTCAATATCCACGAGGCGGCGGCGGTCGCCCGCCGCGCCGAATCCTTGGGCGCCTTCCGTTTCAATACCGGGGCCCTGATGCGCCTCGGCACCGCCGCCAGGCTCTGGGACCGCCTCGAGCCGACTCCCGACCAGTACGCCGCCTTCCGGGGCGTCCTGGCCTCCTTGTCCGCCGCCCTTAACAAGAAAATGGACTACTGCTATACTCCATTCACGATCGAGGAGGGGCTCCGCGAGGGCCTCGCCCAGCCACCGGCCACCCTGTTGGTGCTGCCGGACGGCCGGGTGAAGGTGGCGGCCCCGCTCCCCTTCGTCTGCTCGGACCTCCGCCTGCGCACGCTCGCCCAGGCCTGGGACGACTATCGCAGCGCGTGGCGCTCGGATGCCGTGCGCTCGGCCGCCGCCCGGCTCCTCGCGGAGCCGTCCCGGCTCGCCGAGGCGAACCATTGGCGTCCGTTGGAAGCGGAGGCCATAACGATCTGAGCCGGGTCAACCGGGTCGGAATGCGGCTGTACCACCAGGAGAAGCAATGGACAACAAAACCGCATCGAATGTCGCTGAGAAGCCCGTCTGGGAGAAGCCCTGTCTCGAGGAAGTCTCCCAGCGCGTGATGGCTCAGCCGTACATTCGGTTCACGTGAGTAAAGAGAGGGGGGCCGCAGTAGGAGACTACTCGGCCCCCCTCTTCCTTGCGTGGCAGGTCACCAACCGCTGTCAGGCCCGCTGCCTCCACTGCTGCGAGGAATCGGGCCCCGATAAGGCCTGGAAGGACGAACTCACCAAAGACGAGGCCCTCAAGCTCGCCCGCGACGCCGTGGCGGCCGGGGTGCCCTATGCGGCCTTCGGCGGCGGGGAGCCGCTGGCCGTCCCCTACATCTGGGAGGTTTTGAAGGTCTTGGTCGAGGGCGGCGTCGAGCTCAAGCTCGAGACCAACGGCCTTCCCATCGGCGAGAAGGAAGCCGACCTGCTGGCGGAGTGGAAGGCCCAGTGCATCCAGATCTCCGTCGACGGGGCCACGGCGAATACCCATGAGGCGGTGCGCCCCGGCGGGGACTTCCACGGCGCCATCGCCTCCATCAGCCGCCTCGTGCGCCGCGGCCTCAAGCCCGAGTTCGTCTTCGTCCCCAACAAGCTCAACGCCCGCGAGGCCCTCGACGCCTACCGTCTGGCCATGGACCTGGGCTGCCGGACCTTCGTCACCGGCCCGATGATGCGCCTCGGCCGGGCGGCGCAGGCCTGGAACCGCCTCTCCTTGTCCGACGCCGAGCAGGCGCACTTCGAGCGCGACCTGCGCCGTGAGGCGGAGCGACTCAAGGAGCCGGTCAAGCTTTCCATCTACCCGTGGGACATCCTGGCCGAGATGAAGACCCGCCTGGAGAGCCCGCAGGCGATGATGCTGGTCGTGCCCAACGGGCGCGCCAAGCTGCTCAACGCCCTGCCCTTCGCGCCCGGCGACCTGCGCAAGCACTCCTTCCTCGAATGCTGGGAGCTCTACAAGCAGGCCTGGGCCTCCGACGAGGTCCGCGATTTCATCGACCGGGCCCAGACCGACGCCACGCTGCTGCTCTACGCCAACGACACCTGGGCCCCCGGCGAGTGGACCGCCCGCCGCAAGCTGCTGCGTTAAGGGCCGGGCCCCTCTGTTGCGATATGGCGGATAAGCGGCGGTTCGAGGTCTTTGCCCGGTTCCTCCGGGAAACCTTCCCCCGGGCGGGCCGCGTCTACGACGTGGCGGGCGGGATGGGGAGGCTCAACCACGAACTGACCCGCCTGGGGGTCTCGGCTACCACGTTTGATACCCGCAGGAAACACCTGGCAGTGGATTTCGCCGAAAGGCGGCTGTCCTTGGACGAGCCCTGCCTATGCGACCTGGTGGCAGGGATGCATCCGGACGGTGCGACCCGCATCATCATCGAGTACGCGGCCCGCCACCGCCTTCCGTTCGCCGTCGTCCCCTGCTGCTCTGATAATGGGATGCCCTACAAGCCCTGGATGCGGCATCTGGCCGAGGAGGCCCGGGGTCTCGGGTTCGAGGTCGCCGAGGCGGTCCTGCCGATGACGGGACGCTCGAGGACTCTGATGGGGTCAATAAAAACCCAGGGCCCTTAGGCCCAGGTCCGCCCGGGACCCATGGCCGGGGCGTAATTTCAGGGGCCTAAGTGGTACAAGACCGGCGCGAAGCGTCGTCAGTTCCCGGAGGTGGTCATGTCCGCATCGGTCCGTCGGTTGTCGTCCATCCTGCTCTTGGTCCCCGGCCTGGCCTCGGCCCAGTTCGTCGAGGCGGTCCGAGCCCTCCGGGCGCCCGTCCCGGCCATCGTGCCCGCCGACCTGGGCGTCCGCGAATACACCCTCAAAGGCTATCCCAAAGGAACCGAACCCTGCGTCGCCTCGGCTGTGCGGATCGGGGAGGCCGTCGCCCGCGCGGCGGGGGTGAAGGTCGTGCGCGCCTACTGCTCCGCGGAAGACGCCAACGGCTATGAGATCAAGGTCGTCTACGAAGCGGCCGAAGCCCTGAGGCCGGTCACCACCGTGAACCGCGCGGGCCGAGGCGAGGGTTTCGGCGCCTTCGACACGCGTCAGGAGTGCGAGGCGGCGCTGGCCGCCGAGGCGGCCGCCTTCGAGGCGGCGACGGGCCTCGCCCCGGTCGTCTCCTATTGTCTCCGCGACGACCTGTCCGACAAAGGCTCCTGGTCGATGCGGATAGACTCCTTCGGCGCCGCGCGGCTCGCCCCGATGACGAAGACCCTGCCGGTGTTCACCAGGCCCGACGGCGTGGGCCGCTCGGAATTCCTGGGAGGCATCAAGGACAGGCTCCAGGCGCAGGGCGTGGACGCACGCTTCGTCGCCTGGCGGCCGGTGTCGGGCTACGCCGAGCTGTCCATCGCCTACTACGCGGCCCAGCGCCTAGCCTTCGAGCTGTCCGAGCCGGCCAAGCTCGACAGCAAGGCCCAGTGCCAGGCGGCGCTGGCCGAGATGCAGCCCGTGCTCGCCGCCCGGACGCCCGCCCCTCTGGCCCTCTACTGCGGCCAACAGATGATCGGCGGCTGGGAGGTCGCCTGGATGTATATGGGCGCGCCCAGCATCAAGACGGTCATGGCGGCGGAGTCCTTCAAGAGCTACGCGGACTGCATGGCGGCGCGGGTGCGGGTGGCCGAGCATCACCGCTCGGACCTCGGCCAACACGTCGTCGGCTCGGTCTGCTCACGCGAGGTCCTCGAGTACGCCTGGAAGGTCATCCTGCTGGAGGAGTAAGCTCCGTCCCAGCAAGGGCCGGGCCTTCAAGACGCCTCGCGGGCTCCGCGAGGCGTCTTTGCTATTTATCCGAGTCGTCGAGGACGGTGACCACGAGCTTGCCCGCGCCGCGGGACACGGTCTTCGGCTTGCCCTTGACCACCGTGACCGTCGTCTGGAGCTGCCAGGTCTCCACGTCCACGCTGTCCTTGCCGGCGACCGGGCCGGAGAGCTCCACCTGTATCTGCAGGTTGACCTTGCCGGTGGCGTTGGGGTCTTCGACGGGCAGGACGTTGGCGATGAAGCCCCATTTCTTGAATTCCACGTCCTTGCCGGTCTTGGTCTCCACCGGGAACGACTTCTGGCCGCCCTGGACGAAGTTGGACTGGTTGGCGTTCTCCACGAGGAAGTCGGCGGTCCGGTGCATCCCGGCGTAGTCGGCCTCCACCTGGATGCGCAGGACGCGGTCCGTGAAGTCAGGGGGCGGCGAGCCGCCGCCGCTGCCGCCTTCGGGCGGCGTCTGCGCCGCGGCCAGGCCGGGGAGCAGGGACGCCAAGCACAGCGTGAGCATCAGGGGGCGCATGGTCAATCCTCCACCAGGCCGGGGTCCACGCCGTAGGTGCCGTCCTCGATGTATTCCCGGACCTTGTAATTGTAGGCGTTCCACATGAAGATGCCGGAGACGACGGCCATGATGGCCGCGAAGAAGAAGAAGAACATCGAGCCCTTGAAGATGTTCACCTCTGCGACGATGGCGGTCAAGAAGTTCCCGGCGAAGACCGTCAGCAGCCAGAAGCTCATGATGGTGGACTTCATCGCGCGAGGCGCCTGGGTGTAGGCGAACTCCAGGCCCGTGATGGAGACCATGATCTCGGCGGCCGTGATGAGCAGATAGGGGATGAACTGCCAGCCCACCGAGATCTTGGTGCCCTGGTCGAGGGGGATCTGGAACAGACCCACCGCGACGAACGAGGTGGCGGCTACGGCCATGCCCACGGACATCCGCCGCAGCGGCGTCATCTTGAAGCCCAGCTTCTCGACGGCCGGATAGAGCCCGTAGGTGAACAGCGGGATCATGACCATGACCATGATGGGGTTCAGCGCCGCGATCTGGGAGGGCAGGAACTCGATGCCGAAGACGTTGAGGTCCATCTCCTTGGCCTGCAGCACCCAGCTCGAGCCGTGCTGGTCGAAGAGCGCCCAGAAGACGGCGACGGTGGAGAAGACCTTGAAGACGTCCAGGGCGGCCTGGGCCCCGTCCACCTCCGAGTCCTTGTAGCGTCCGCGGGCGGCGTCGAGCATGCGCTGCCCGGGCTTCAGGGCGCCGCGGTTGGAGAGCGCGTGGAGCAGGATGGGGAGGAACCCCGCCTCGCCGGTGTTCCCGGTGGGGGGGACATGCACGTAATGCTTGCGTCCCAGCCAGAAAACCCAGGTGGCGACGGCCATCAGGATGCCGGGGATGCCGAAGGCCCAGCCGGGGCCGTATTTCGGCAGCACCCACGGGATGAGCAGGGTCGAGAAGAACGATCCGAAGTTGATGGAGAAGTAAAAGACGTCGAAGACTTTCTTGAGGAGGTGCTTGTTCTTCGCGGTGAATTGGTCTCCGACATGGGCCGACACGCAGGGCTTGATGCCGCCCGAGCCCAGCGCGATGAGGAAGAGGCCCGTGTAGAGGCCGGGCTTGTTCTCCCACATGGCCAGCACGGCGTGGCCGAGGCAGTAGACGACGGACAGGGTCATGATGGTGCGGTACTTGCCCCAGAAGCGGTCCGATATCCAGGCGCCGAGGATGGGGAAGAGGTAGCAGGCGCTGACGAAGAGGTGGTAGATGGCCGTGGCGTCCTGGCGCTGCATCAGCAGGTGCTGGACCATGAAGACGACCAGGATGGCGCGCATCCCGTAGTAGCTGAAGCGCTCGGCGGCTTCGTTGCCGATGATGAACTTGATCTGGGGGGGGAATCCTGCTTCTCTCGATGCGGCGGCGGCGGGGGCGGCGGCGATGGCTTCTGCGCTCATGGCAGACAGTCTATCAGGATAGGAGGGAGGAAAAGAAGCCCGAAACCGTGTCGAAGAACCCGAGGAGGCCCTTGCGCTTGGTCTTGCACTGGCCGCTGCTTCGGGCCGAGGGACTTCGAGGGCGTGTCGGGCAGGTCCGAATGGGTCCAAAGGTTCAGACGGTCTAGAAGGGCTCGCCTTGGGCTGCCCAATCCTCGGTGGTCAGGTGGCGGGCCAAGGCGACGGCATCCCATTCGTCGGCGTACTCGCCGGCCCCGACGCCCAGCAGACGCAGGGCCGAGTTGACCGGCCGTTCGGACGTCCCTGGTTCGCGGGGGTCCCAGGCCGTCCCGTCGACCCAGGGCCCGCCGACGACGGCCCCTCCGGACCAGACGGCGGCGGCTTGGAAGTCCAGCCCTTTCTTGTAGTCGGCCTCGATATAGGCGACGGGGCCCAGCATCGATGCCTTGTTCGCGGCCTCGGCCAATCCTGGAGGGGCTTTGAGGCCGTCGAAGGGGAGGGGACCTTCATGGGAGAACTGGTCCTCTACGGGGCCGGTCAAAGCGAACATGCTGAGTTCGTCGGTCAGGGCGCTCAGGCGGGCGCCCTTGAGGCCGCGGGCAGCGGCTTCGAGGACCGGGCGCTGGGCGATGAGGGCGCGCAGATGCAGGGCCATCCACCCTGAGCATAGGTCGAGTTCGCTGATAATGCAAGCCGCCGTCGGCTCAAGGCCATGCGTCATGGTTGCTATGGGAGGTTCCTTGGCTGTGTGTGGGTAGATTCGCTTCGAGCGCAATTGTCCTGGCAATAATGTTGTCCTACGCCACTCCGGTGCAGCTCCTACGGTCCGTCAAATTCAATATCGGGCTTTTCGGCGCCATCATGCTCGCCTCGGCTGTCGGGACTTTCGTGCCGCAAGCGCATGAGGCCCCGGAGAGGGTGGAGGTGTTCCTGCGTGCCCATCCCACGCTGGGTCCCCTGCTCGAGGCGGCGGGGTTGTTGGACGTCTATTACTGCCGGTGGTATGCCGCGCTTCTGCTCTTGATGGCGTTGGATACGGTCCTTTGCACGGCCGTTCGGATGAGGGCCAGGGCCAAGGAAGACGAACCGGGGTCGTTCCAGAAGGTTTCATCCGAAGGCAGTCAGGGTCACCCGTTGTCGGCCGAGATCTCCGTCCCCGTCCAGCCGCAGGAGGCGCTTTCCCGATTGCGTCGCTTCCTGAGCCTGCGCGGGTTCCGCTCACGGCCGGTACCGGGACGCCCTCCCGACGGCACAACTCTCCTCGTCACCCGGCACGCGCTGCAATGGTGGGGCACCGTGGTGGCGCATCTCTCGCTTGTGGTCATCCTTGCCGGCGCCGTCGTGAAGTCGCTCTTCGGCTTCAGCGAGTTCGTGCCGGTTTCGGAGGGGGAGTGCCGGGCGGTCCGGAACCGGCCCGGCTGGTCGCTTTGCCTGGACCGCTTCACTGTTAAATACTATGCGGACACCGGAGCCCCGAGCCTGTTCGCCTCCGACCTGCGCCTGATGGAAGGAGGACGGGAGTTGGCGGGCGGGCGCAGCGCGGTGAATTCTCCGCTGGCTGTTGACGGCGTGCGTTTCTATCAATCCGGATGGGGCGCTGGCGGGGAATCCCGTGGTATTACGCTGCGCTTCGAGGGCAAGGATATCCTGCTCGTCCCGGGGAAGGCCCAAACATTCCCGGGGGGGGCGCTCAGTATTTCTTTGTTAGGATTCGCGCCGGATTTCGCTCTTTCCAGGGATGACCGCGTCTTGTTCCGCTCAATTGAAATGGGTAATCCAGCTGTGCGGTTGAAATTGGCCGCTCGCGGCCGAAGGGGCCGGGTTATTTGGTTGCTGCAGCGCTTCCCGGATATCGCTTTCGAAGAGGACTCTGCCGGACGCATCTCGCCTGCGTCCCCGCTTCCAATGAGCCTCCTGGCCGTTGATGCGGTGATGTTCTCGGGACTGGAAGCGGGCTATGACCCCGGCTATCCCTTGGTCCTGGGCGGCGCCTTGGCGTGGACGGTCGGGATGCTGCTCTTGTTCTACCTCCACCGCCGGCGGCTGTGGATATCGGCGATTCCGGCGCCTGGCGGGACGACTGTGCGCATCGGCGCATGGAGTTCAAGAGGGGCGGCGGCCTATAAAAGGGAGTTTGATAATCTGATGTCGCTCGCTGGCCAGGAGGTCGGCAGATGATCGAGTTAAGGCTGTTCCAGGCTGCGACCGCGTGTTATCTGGTCGGAACCGGGCTGGGCTTCGTCTATCTTTGCCGTCGAGGAGAATCCGGCCGCCGTTGGATGTTCAACTTCCTCGCAATCGGGGCGCTCCTGCATCTCGTAGCGTTCGGATTGCGCATCCAGGCCTTCTGGAGTTATCCGGAGAACCGGTTCTACATCCCCGTCAACTCCTTCTTCGGAGCCCTCTCCTTCATGGCGCTGGCGTTGACCTCGGTCTTCGTGCTGGTCGAGGGGCGCCACCAGTTGGGCATCCTGGGAGCCTTCGTCCTGCCCTGGGCCTGCGTCGCGGCGGTCGGGGCCGTGGGGAGGGCGCAAGGAGTGGGGGGGACCGAAATCCACGGCTTGCCCCCTGCACTGCAGAGCTATTGGATGAACGTGCATCCGGCGGTTCTGATGGCCGCCTATGCCGTTCTTGCCAACGCTTTCGGGGTGGGATTGGCGCTGCTGGTGCAGGAGCGCCAGGTCCGGTCCCACCGTCCCTCCGAGATGTGCTACCGCCTGCCCTCCATCGAGGAGCTCGACAACCTCAACTACCGGCTCATCGCCGTCGGATTCCCGGTCCTGACGGTGGGCATCATCATGGGCGGGGTGTGGGCGCATTCGGCCTGGGGGCGCTTTTGGGGCTGGGACGCTAAGGAAACCTGGTCACTCATCACCGCGCTCTCCTACGCGGCCTTCCTCCACATGAGGCTGGTGGCGAACTGGCGCGGGCGCAAAGCCGTTTACACCTCCATGTTCGGTTTCGCCTGCGTCGTCTTCACCTTCATTGGGGTGAACTTCCTCAGCGGGTTGCACGGCTACCTTTCCGGCAGGTGAGGCATGGAACTTCTCCTCGCCGGCATCAACCATAAAAGCGGCGGGCCCCTGGAGGCGCGCGACCGACTCGCCGCCCTCGGGCCCGACGAGGCCCTCAGGCGGCTGCGGGAAGGAGGGTGGGGCGAAGCCGTTGTGGTGGCCACCTGCAACAGGTTCGAGATCTATGTGGTGGTCGAGGGCGGCGGCCGGGCGGATACGGCTGGCCCGCAAGGGCTGGGCCGGTTTCTCGAGTCGCTGGCGGCGGTACCCCCGGGCCGCCACGTCTACTGCCGTGCGGGCTCCGAGGCGGTCAGCCACCTCTTGACCGTCGCCTCCGGGCTGGATTCTCTGGTGCTCGGGGAGAACGAAATCCTCGGCCAGGTCAAGAGCGCCTACGAGAGGTCCCTGGCTGCCGGGGCGACGGGGAAGATCACCAATGTGCTCTTCCAGCGCGCCCTGTATGTCGGGAAGAAGGTGCGCTGCGAGACCGGGGTCTCGTCCGGCCAGCTCTCCGTGGCTTCGGTGGCCGTGACGCTGGCAGAACGCATTTTCGGACACCTCCGGGAAAGCTCGGTCCTCATCCTGGGGGCGGGGCCGATGGCCGAGTCGGCAGCCCGGCACTTCATCAGCGCCAAGGCGGCGAGCCTGCGCATCGCCAACCGCACCTATGAACGGGGCCGCGAGCTGGCCGAGAGCCTGAAAGTCGATGCGGTCAGCTGGGAGAAGTTTCCTGGCCTGCTCGGGGAGGTGGATGTCGTCTTGTGCTCGACCGGCGCGCCTCAGGCGGTGGTGACGCGGGAGATGGCTGCAGCCGCCGTAAAATCGCGGAAAGAACGCTCTCTGTTCATGATCGACATAGCCATGCCGCGCGATGTCGAGGAGTCCGTTGGCGCGCTCGACCACATCTATCTGTACACGCTGGAGCACCTGCAGGGCATCGTCGACGAAAATATGGCTCGGCGGCACGGAGAGCTCGACGCGGCGAGGGCATTGGTGCGGGAGAAGGTCCTGGAATTCGCCCGCTGGCTCGAGGCCGAGGCGGCCGGCGTGCAGGCCAGCATGCGGCACGCGCGCCGGCCGTGGATGCCGCGGCGCCGGGCCGGGTTCGGGGAGGGCCAATGATGGAAGGTCAGCATTTTCCAATCCGGGAATGAGCCTGAAGAGCGTTGAGGGTCCGTTGCCGTAGTTTGCTGGGTCTTGCCTCCGTTTCTGTTGCCGTTGTCCGTTGAGATTCCAGAACAATGACGCTCCACGGACGCAGAGCGTGT
>JACRDU010000097.1 GCA_016218495.1 Elusimicrobiota bacterium | reverse complement strand
GGGAACGCCGGCCGCTCCCGCGCCCGGCCCCGCTCCGGCCGCGCCTGCCGCCGCAGCCGGCGCCCCGGACGGCGACCCGGCCCCCCAGCCGGAGCCTGCGCATGCGGGGCGGATCTTCGGCGCGGCCGCCGCGGCCGTGGCCGCCGCCGCCCTCGGCGTCTTCCTGCGGCCCAGGCTGTTCCGGCGCAAGGCGGTATAATCCCCTCATGAGCCCCGCTCCATCCCTGGCCGAGGCCCCCCTGGGGACGCGCCCGGCCGCCCTCATCCTCTCCGGCGGCGCGGCGCTGGGCGCCTGGCAGGGGGGCGTGCTCTGGGCCTTCGACGCCCGCCACGGCATCCCCTTCGGGCAGGTCCTGGGCACGAGCGCGGGGAGCATCAACGGAGCGGCCTACCTCCAGGGCTCCACCGCGCTGCTCAAGGAGCTGTGGCGGGACGTGCCGCGCGGCGACTTCCTGGACCTCTCGCCCAGGCTGGTGCCTCCCAGCCTGCTGTCCCTGGACTCGGTCGCCGGGTACCTCTCCGGGGTCATCTCCGAGGAGCGCTGCCGCGCCTCCAAGCGCTGCTGGTTCTACGCCGTCGCCGTCGACATCGCGGGGGGAGGGACCGTCCAGGCCCAGTATTCCCCGGAGCCGGGCGGCCCCTGGGACGGCCCCCTGCTCGAGCACATCCTCGGGTCCATCGCCGTGCCCTTCGTCTTCCCGCCGCGCCGCTTGGCGGCGAACGGCGGCCCCGCCCGCGTCTTCGTGGACGGGCACGTCACCAGCTTCGTCGACCTGGCCCCCATCCTGGACCGCGGCGCGCTGGACCTCGTCTTCGTGAGCGTCATCGGCGCCCGGCGCGCCGGGACCCCGCGCTTCGGGCCGCGCGGCTTCATCTCGACCCTCATCAACCAGCTGATGCGGGCCCAGGTGGACAACTCCCTGGCTGCGGTGGCCCACCGCGTCGCCTCCGGCGGCGTGCGCGTGTTCGAATTCGCCCCGCTCGAGCCCCTCGACATGTCGGTGTTCCTCTTCAAGAAGGAGGAATGCCGCCGCGCGTTCGACCAGGGGGCGGCGGACGCGGCGCTGTTCGTCGGGGACCCCGGGCGCTGGCGCATCCGCTGACACCCGCCCGGGGTTTCATGCTACGATGGCCCGAATGAGCGAGAACAGCCTGCGCTCCGCCGCCCGGCGCATCGCAGCGGCGCTGCGCATCAAGGACTTCCGCTTCGTGGAGATCGAGTCGAAGCGCCGGGTCGTCCCGGAGGAGATGGCCGACCTGCGCGAGTTCCTGCTCTCGCGCAAGCGGGTCAGGCACTCCAAGGCGGCCTTCTTCTTCGACCAGTTCCTGGACACCCCGGACATGGAGCTGTTCCGCCGCGGCGCCAGCCTGCGCCTGCGCTACAAGCGCGAGGGGACGGCGGTCTACCTGCAGTACAAGGGCCGGGGCTTCCGGCGCGGGGGCCTGCTCTACCGCTCCGAATTCGCCACCGAGCGCCTCACCAGCGTCCTGCAGGAGGAGAGCCACCACGACATCATCCGCTTCAACGAGACCTCGGTGGCCAAGATCCTCGCCCAGCAGAAGGGGACACCCATCGCGGAGGCGATGGAGCGCCATCTCGGCGGCGGCGTCCTGCGCCGCATCACGACGGGGCCCATCCTCTCGATGTACCAGAAGGACAAGTTCGTCGTCGACCTGGGACGGGTCTTCCTGGAGCCGTCGCTGGACCGGATATTCGCCTTCCATGTGGGCCGCGGCGGCGTCCATCCGCTGTCGACCTTCTGCGAGTACGAGAACGAGGTGAAGGCCCGGCGCGGCTACGAGTGGGAGAAGCTCGAGCACCTCGGAGAGCTCCTCGAGTTCGACCGCCGGCTGGCCGACTCCTTCGACATGCCCCCGGAACCCTTCGACAAGTACCATCGCTGCGCGTCCTTCTTCGTGCGTTCGGGACGCGCCAGGAGCGGCCGATGAAGTCAACGAAGCCCCCGAAGAAGGCCAAAGACGCCCGCCCCGACTGGGCCGACCCGGGCATCTCGGTCCCGGGCCCGCTCTCTCGCGCCGAGGCCGTGACGGCCATCGTGAAGAGCTGCGGCCTCCTGATGGACTCGATGCCGGACCTGATCTACGTGAAGGACGTCACGCTGCGCAACCTAGCCGTCAACGCCGCCTATGAGCGCTTCGTCGGCCGCCCGCGCGCGGCCATCCTCGGCCATGCCGACGAGGAGCTCCTGCCGCCCACGCTCGCCGCCCAGTGCCGCAAGACCGACCAGGAGGTGCTGGAGTCCGGGCGCGCGGTGCGCGAGGAGCAGGATTCCGGGACGGGCGTCCTCTTCGAGACGGTGAAGGCCCCCGTCTATTCCCCCTCCGGGGAGCTCCTGGGCCTCATCGGCATCTCGCGCGACGTCACCGCCCAGAAGAGGGCCGAGGCCGCCCTGCGCGCGGCCGAGGAGCGCCTGCTGCGGGTCGTCGCCGACGCGCCGCTGATCCTCTTCCAGCTGGACGCCAGGGGCGTGTTCACCCTGTCGGAAGGGCGGGCCCTGAAGGCCCTGGGCCTGAACCCGGGCGAGGTGGTGGGCCGCTCGGTCTTCGAGGTCTACGCCCACAACCCGTCCGTGCTGGACTCCGTGCGCCGGGCGCTGGCGGGGGAGACCATCTCGGTGATGACCGAGGAGGCGGGCATGGTGTTCGAGACCCACTATGCCCCGCGCCGCAGCGACGCGGGCGAGGTGGAGAGCGTCCTGGGCGTGGCCGTCGACGTCAGCGAGCGGCGGCGCTCCGACGGCGAGATCGAACGCCTGCTCAAGTCCGAGAAGGAGCTGCGCCAGGAGGCCGAGAAGGCCAGCCGGGCCAAGGACGACTTCCTGGCCCTCCTGTCCCACGAGCTGCGCACGCCGATGACGGCGATGATGGGGTGGACCTACCTGCTCAAGCAGAAGGAGGTCGGCGGTTCGGAGTTCAACCAGGCCCTCGACGTCATCGAGCGCAACATGCACCTGCAGGCCCAGATCATCGAGGACCTGCTCGACGTCTCCAAGATCTTCACGGGCCGGATGCGGGTGGACCAGCGCGTGGTGGACCTGGGCGCGCTGCTGCGCTCGGCGGTGGACGTGGTGCGGCCGGCCGCCCAGGCGCACTCCATCACCATCGACGCCGGGACGCCGGCCGAGGCGCGCGTCTCGGGCGACCCCGAGCGCCTGCAGCAGGTCTGCTGGAACCTGCTCTCGAACGCGATGAAGTTCACGCCGGAGGGCGGGAAGGTTCTGGTTCGCCTCAAGCGTTCCCGCACGGGCGTGGAGCTGACCGTCACCGATTCCGGGGCGGGGATACCGCCGGAATACCTCCCCCATGTCTTCGACCCCTTCAGCCAGGCCGAGCAGGCCATCACCCGGGAGCACCGCGGGCTGGGCCTGGGGCTGGCCATCGTCCGGCACATCGTCGAACTGCACGGCGGGTCCGTTGCCGCGCAGAGCGAGGGCCTGGGCTGCGGCTCCACCTTCACCGTCCGGCTCCCGCTCCCGCATGAGACCCCGCGCCTGGTCCCCGCCCCGGGCTCCCTGCCCGCCGGCGCCCGCGAGGTTCTCTACGCCTCGCTGCCGCGGCTCGACGGGATCAGGGTCCTGGTCGTGCAGGACGAGGCCGAGGAGCTCCAGAACCTCTCCGCCGCGCTGAAGGGGCTGGGGGCGGAGGTGGACGCCGCCCGCTCGGCGGCCGAGGCGCTCAAGCACATCGCGAAGAGCGTCCCCGACGTCCTGGTGGCCGACCTGGTGATGCGGGGGGAGGACGGCTACTCCCTCATCCGCCGCGTCCGGGCGCTGCCTGCGGCCCAGGGCGGCGAGGTCCCCGCCGCCGCGATGACCAGCCAGACCCGCCTCGAGGACCGGACCCAGGTCCTCATCGCCGGCTACCAGATGTACCTGCCCAAGCCGGTGGAGCCCGTGGAGCTGGCGGCGGTGGTCAGGTCGCTGGCCCGCAAGAAGCCGGGCCCTAGCGCAGGCTAGGGTCGGCCTGGAGGCAGGTGACCGCCCCCAGGTTGACGATGTCGTCGACGCTGGCGCCCCGCGAGAGGTCGTTGACCGGCTTGTTGAAGCCCTGCAGGATGGGGCCGATGGCCTCGGCCCCGGCCAGGCGCTGGACCAGCTTGTAGCCGATGTTGGCGGCCTGCAGGTCGGGGAAGACCAGGACGTTGGCGCGCCCGGCCACCTTGCTGCCGGGGGCCTTGCGCAGGCCGATCTCGGGGACGAGGGCGGCGTCGGCCTGCATCTCCCCGTCGATAGCCAGGTCCGGCGCCTTCTCCTTGGCGATGCGCACGGCTTCCTTCATCCGGTCGACCAGCTCGTGCTGGGCGGAGCCCATCGTGGAGAAGGAGAGGAAGGCAACGCGGGGCTCGAGGCCGCAGAGGGCCTTCGCCATGCGCGCGGTGGAGATGCCGATGAGGGCCAGCTTCCGGGGGGCGGGGTCGATGTTGATGGCGCAGTCGGCCATCAGCAGCAGGCCCCCGTCGCCGAGCTTCTTGTCGGGCAGCACCATGATGAAGAAGCTGGAGATGGCGGCCACGCCCGGGGCGGGCTTTATGACCTGCAGGGCGGGGCGGATGGTGTCGGCCGTGGCGTGGGCCGCTCCCGAGAGGAAGCCGTCCACCTGGTCGGTGTGGAGCAGCATCGTGCCGAAGAAGAGCGGGTCGCCCATCAGGCGGTCGGCCTCGGCCTCGTCGACGCCCTTGTGCTTGCGCAGCGCGTGGTAGGCGGCGGCGAACTCGGCGCGCCGCGGGTCCTTGGCGGGGTCGACGACCTCGACTCCGGAGAGGTCCGCCCCCTCGCGGCCGGCGATGTCGCGGATGGTCTTTTCGACGCCGAGCAGGGTCGGGAGGGCGATGCGCTCCTTGGCCATCACGGCGGCCGCCTTGACCGTGCGGGCGTCGTCGCCTTCGGGCAGGACGAGGCGGCGGGGCTTCGAGCGGGCGGCTTCGCGCAGGCGGGTGATGATCTCCATGGCTCCTCCGTGTCGCCCGATTGTACGAATTCGGGGTCCGGGCGGGCGCCGTCAGTCCCAGGGGGAGAGGGTGAGGTCGCGCCGGGCCTCGATGCGGAAAGGCCCGGTGCCGGCGGCGGCGGGGACCCGGACCGAGCCGCTCATGTCGAGCAGGGTCTCGACGCGCGCACGGCTGTACACGACGACGGCCTTGGGGTCGGAGGGGTGGGCCTTCACCTCGGAGATGGAGAGGCCCTTGGCCGCCCTCAGGCAATCCCCGTAGACGGCGACGAAGCCGTCCCCGTCGGCCGGCAGCATCTTGGCGCCCGCGCACCGGTCGAGCAGGGGTTGCAGCACGCTGACCCCGGCTGGCTGCACCGGGGCGAGGTCGGCCCGGAACTGGACTGGCCAGCCCATCAGGCGCCCCTGCCGTTTGGACAGGCTCTTGGCCAGGTCCCGGGTCAGGGCCCCTTCGGCGGCGGAGGCGGGGACGCGGATGACGAGCCTGCCGGCCTCGACGGAGACCTGCACGGCGGCCCCGTAGCGCTTGGAGACGGCCTCGAGGCAGGGGGACAGGGACCGGGCCGCCTCTTCGAGCGACGGCTGGCGGACGAAGACCGAGTCGGCGACGATGCAGGCCTCGAGGTCGGCCAGCACGTCCTGGGCTTCCTCGGGCTTCGCCCGCACGGGGCCCGCTTCGGCCGGAGACCAGCGTTCGGGGTCGGTGGGAGCTCCCAGGCGGACGGAGCCCTTGTGGGGAGGGGCCACGCGGGGCATCACGGAGCGTCCGGAGTCGAAGAGGTCCATCATCCGGCCCATTTCCTTGGAGAGGTTGTGCTGGGCGGCGGCGGGGGCGGCGAGGGCTGCGGTGAAGAGGAGGGTCCGGGCTAGCTTCATGCCGATAGGATAGCGCAGGGGCGCCGTCCGGCTTATGACCTGAGCCAATGTCCCGGGTTGACGCCGCTCAACAGGTCCTATGGGTACATGCGCGTGTAGTACTTCGGGGTGGTGTCCGGCCAGACATGGCCGCCCCGGGTGGAGACGCGGGCGCGCACGAAGGGGTCCATCATATCCTTGAAGTTCGCGCCGAAATGGTTGGGGCCGGGGTCGAAGTGGGTCTTGGCCACCCAGCCGTCCTCCATCGCCTTGAGCTGGTCCTGGGGCACGGTGGCCAGCTGCCAGAGCCCCGACCCCGAGAAGTTGAACGCGCCCTCGAGCTCCCCCACATAGGTCTGGCCGCCGATGGTGACGACGACCGGGCAGTGCTTGAAGCCTTGCAGGTAGTGCATGCGCACATCGACCGTGCCGAAGGAGTGGGCGGCCTCCGTCCCGCAATCCTGGGCCGTTTCCCCGCAGGTGGCCGTCCCGCCCGCCGTCCGGGTGTTCATCCACAGCGCCTTGCGCAGGAGGTCATGGTTCTTGAGGGTGGTCTTCTCGAAAACGAGCTTCTGCGCGGTCGCCACGTCGCCGAGCCAGTTGTAGACGGAGAAATAGTTCCAGGCCGCCTTCTCCGCGGCTTCCATCGCCACGCCCCCTTCCCCGGGCAGGTGCATGTGCAGGATGCCGAAGTTCTGGGGCGGGTCCGGGTTGGAGCCCCCCACCCCCCCGCTGATGGGCCAGACCGGGTCCTCGGCGGTGAAAGGGCGCTGGGCCGTTGGGTAGAGGCCCGAAGGCCCGGCCGCGTCCATGCCGCCTCGGAAGATGCGGTGGGGGAAGACGCCGTTGACGTAGGCCAGCCGGTTGAGCAGGTCGGCGTAGGACTCCATCTCCAGGGTGGCCGCGGCGTCGAGCGCGAACTGCTGTCGTATCTTCTCGCGCGAGATCATCCCCACCTCGATGAGGAAGACGGTGAGCAGGAAGAACGACGGGATGACGAGCAGGAAGGGGATGGAGAGCTGGCCCCGCTCGCCGCGCCGGGTCTTCAATGCTCCTCCCCGTAGAACGGCGCCCGTGTGTTGTGGATGCGGCGCTCGGTGTTGCACGTGGAGCAGCGCAGCCCGACGTCGGTGGACTGCTTGGTCTGCAGCAGCTGCAGCACGGCGTTGTTGCCGGTCAGAGAGAGGCCCTCGAGCTCGTGGCGGACGGTCTTCTCGGCGGGGTCCTTCTTATGCAGCTTCCACTTGCCCTCCTTGGCGTACTGCTTGAGGTCCTTCTTGAAGTCCTCACCGATCATCGCCAGCACGAGGTCGTCGCCGGTCAAGCCCTGGGGGACCTCGCGCATGGCGCTGAGGTCGGGGCTGGCGTAGTCCGCGGCGGGCTTGGAGGCGTTGGAGATGGAGGCGAAGTTCTCCAGGGCGTCCCCGGCCTCGCCGAAGAAGGCCCCGGTGGGGATGGGCAGGCCGGCGCCGGAGGCGGCCGGGGAATAGGGGCGGAAGTCGTCGTCCGCGGTCTTGACGAAGGCCCCGCTGAGCGGGGAGCGCGCGTTCGGGTCGCCCTTGACCGAGGCGTCGAGCCCGCCGACGAAGGACGCGCGTCCCTCCCGGCGCAGCTCCTCAGGGGTGATGATCCCGGCCAGCCCGCCCGAGAGCTTCGGGGTCTCCAGGGGCTTGTCGGGGAGCTTATCCTTCCCGTCGACGGCGCCCGCCTGGTTGGGGTCGGAGACCTCCTGTTCCTGCCCCGGGGCCCCGGAGAGGTAGGAAAGGCCGGTGCCGCGGCGCTCCCAGACCTCGAAGCGCCGGGACTCGTCCTTGCCCAGCTCGAAGTTGATCATCAGCCACTCGTCGACCCCCATCTTCCGGGCGATGAGCAGGGCGTCCATCACCAGGATGCCGACGGCGGTGAGCAGGACCAAGGTGGAGACCACGGGGCGCTTGCGCGCGTGGTCGATGAGGCGCGTCATCTGCACCTTAGGGTCGAACTCGCGCTTGGCCTGCTCCTCGGTCAGCTTGAAGGCGTCGGTCTTCCAGGCGGGCAGAGGGGAGGCGCCGCCCTTGTCGGGCGGTGCGTCCAAAGCCCGGCGCGCCTCATCGGGCATGATGGGCTGGGTGACCCGCGCCGAGGGCTCGGGAACGGGGGGCGGAGCCTGGGCTTCGGGGGGGGGCGGAGCCTGAGCGTCGGTGTTGTGGGTCTTGCGCCGCAGGTGACGGGAAAGGGTGTCCCAAGCGCGCCTCTTAGGGGGGGGTGTCTCCTCGCCCATACCTGAAAGATAGGGCCGTAATCTCGGAATTGCAATACCCTCGATTTGACATAAACGGGGTCTTCCACGGGGGGAAGGGGGGGGGGAGGGGGGTTCCCTGCAATGCGGGGGCAGCAGGCCTGTTTGCCCTCCGTTGAGATTTCCGCCGGACCTGCCAATCCCGTTGCCGGTCTCGCTGACGCCGCGGCAGGTCAGCCTATCACCTCCCGCTAATGTACGCCCCCACCTCCCTCCGTTCAAGGGGAAAATCCCAGGGGAGAATCCGAGCCTTGACGCCGGACGGACGCGGGGTTATAAGAGGTTTGATGGCGGAAGAACCGCGCCGCGCCTTCGGCTTGGTCGCCCCCGAGGAAGAGCCCGTGAAGCGTCCCGTCTGGGCGACTCCGGCGCTCTGGGCGTTGTGCGGCGCCCTCATCGGGGCGGGGTTCTTCGTCTGGTCCCAGCGCCGAGGCCTTGAGCGGGCCGCCCGCTCCGGGCTGCCCCAGGCCAAGGTGGCCGCCCGCGGCTGGGCGAAGGCGGCGCAGGACGCCGCCCACAGCGCCCAGGATTTCGCCAAGGCGGTCTCGGCTCCGGAGCCGCCGGCCGACGACATGCCGCGTGGCCCTTCTATGGACACTCTGGCCCCTCCGGTCGACCCGTCGCGCCCGCGCGCCAAGGCGGCGGGTTCTCGCCGTTCCTTGGGCGGCCGGCGCCGGACGGGGGAGAAGGAGTTCGCCCCCGCCGGGGACGTCCAGGACGTGCGCGCGCGCTGGGACGCCCCGGACGTCAGCTACGAGGCGCCCGTGCCCTGGAAGGAGACCGACATGGGCAAGGGGGTCATGCTGACCGGCGGCCTGGCCGTCTTCTTCTGGCTACTGGGCTGGGCCCTGTTCCGCTTCACGAGCAAACGGGCCAAGACCTTCTAGCTAGTGGTACAATCGGCTCCGTGAGCGACAACGGCGAGCCCATCAAGGTCCTCCTCATCGAGGACGACCTCGTCTCGGCCAAGCTCGTGCAGGCCCTGCTGGCCGCGGCGAAGGACAGGCTGTTCACCGTGGCCTGGGTGCAGACGCTGAAGGCCGCCCTCGAGTGCCTCGACGCGGAGTCCTTCGGCGTCGTCGTCCTCGACCTGAACCTGCCGGATTCCAGCGGCCTGGCCACCTTCACGCGCCTCATCGAGGCCGTGCCCGACGCGGCCATCGTCCTGATGACCCACCTCGACGACGAGGAGACCGCGCTCAAGGCCGTCCAGGGCGGGGCCCAGGACTACCTGATCAAGGGGGCGATGGACGCCCACGGCATCGTCCGCTCGCTGCGCTACGCCTATGAGCGCCGCCGCGCCCGGGCCGAATCGGAGCGCATCAAAGAGGAGTTCCTCCACCACGTCAGCCACGAGCTGCGTTCGCCGCTGACCGCCGTCTACCAGGCCGTCCAGCTGATCGCCTCCGGGGTGGGCGGCGACGCCCGCCCCGAGCTCAAGCGCCTCTGCGCCATCGCTTCGCGCAACGCCGAGCACCTCCGGGCCATGGTGGAAGACCTGCTCGAGGCGACCCGCGCGGAGACCGGCAAGCTCATCGTCGAGCCGCGCCGCATGGACGCCTCCCTCCTGGCCGCCGAGGTCGCCGCCGAGAAGCGCCTGGCGGCCAACGAGCGCGGCGTGAGCCTGGTCTGCGAGGGCGTCCCGGGGGCGGCGGCCTTCGCCGACCCGGTCCGGGTCCGCCAGGTGCTGATGAATTTCGTCGACAACGCCCTGAAGTTCACGCCGTCGGGCGGGACGGTCAGGGTGGACTGCCTCCCCGCTCCCGAGCCCGGGGCGCTGATGCTGGCGGTGACCGATTCCGGCCCCGGCCTCCCGCCGGAGGACGCCCGCCGCATCTTCGACCGGCTCTACCAGGCCTCGGGGGTCAAGCCGGCGTCCAGCGAGCGCAAAGGGCTGGGCCTGGGCCTGTACATCTGCCGGGAGATCGTGATCCGCTCCGGCGGGCGCATCTGGGTGGAGACCGAGCAGGGAAAGGGGGCGTCCTTCCGCTTCACGGTGCCGGCCTTCTCCTTCGCCGGGCTGGCGGGCTCGGCCGGCATCGCGGCGGCCCCGCGCCTTTCGGCCGCCTTCGTCGAGCTCTATCCGGCGGCCCACGGCCTGGCGGAGAGCTCGTCGCGCACCGTGCGCCTGGAGTGCGCGGCCCAACTGCGCCGGGCCGCCCGGGAGGGAGAGGCCCTCCTCCCTGAGATGGCGCCGCCCCGCGTCGAGGGCGTCCTGGTCATGGTCTCGACGGGCGAGGCCAAGGCCCTGCAGGAGCGCCTCGCCGCCCAGCTCTCCGGCGTGCGCGTCCTCGAGCGCAACCGCCTCAAGGCCAAGGTCGAGGTCGAAGAGCTCTCCGCGGGCTCCGACGGGGTCGTCGCCGCCCTCGAGGCCGCCGTGGAGCGCCGCATGCTAGCCCGGGTCGAGGCGGCCCGCAAGGCCGGCGTCATCGCCTGACCGCCGCCCTGGCGCGAATCCGTCAGAACGTTATAATCTGGGGACCATGGCCGAGGCGAAGCGCATCTGCCTGATAGACGACGAGCGGGACTTCACCGAGCTCGCCGGGACCCTGCTGGGGTTCCAGGGGTACGCCGTCACCACCTACAACGACTCGCAGGAGGGCCTGGCCGCGGTCCAGGGAGCCTCCTTCGACGCCGTCGTGGTGGACATCATGATGCCGAAGATGGACGGCATCAGCGTGATGCGCTCCCTCCGGCAGACCGGCCATGAGAAGGGCCCGCTCTTCGCGCTGTCGGCCAAGCGGCTCTCCGACGAGGAACGCAAGTTCCTGCTCACCAACAACATCCACTTCGTCCAGAAGCCCTTCGAGCCGCGCCGCCTCGTGGAGCTCATCCGCGAGGCGCTGGCCCGTTGACCCGCCCCGCCAAGGCCACCTGCCTGTGCTTCGTCCTCGATGAGGCGGGGCGCCGCGTGCTCCTCATCGCCAAGAAGCGCGGGATGGGGGCGGGCAAATGGAACGGCCCCGGCGGTAAGCTCGAGGCGGGGGAGACCCCTGTGGCGGCGGCGGTGCGGGAGACGCGCGAGGAGACCGGCGTGACGCCGGTCGACCCGCGCGAGGTGGGCCTGCTCGAGTTCCGCTTCGCCGACGGCTCGGCCTGCTGGGACAACGCCTGCCGCATCTTCCTGGCCAAGGCGCATGCCGGGGAGCTGGGGCCAGAGAACGACGAGTGCGCCCCGGCCTGGGTGCCGCTGGACGCCATCCCGTACGACCGGATGTGGGAGGACGACCGCTCCTGGCTGCCGTCGCTGTTGGCCGGGCGGCCGTTCCACCGGGTCTACGTCTTCGGGGCCGGCGACGCCCTCAAGGGCGAGCTGGTGCTCGACCCAGCCTAAGGCTCTTCGGCGGCCTCGACCGGGGGCTTCTTGCGGACCTCGCGCTCGGCCGTGCGGGAGTAATCCGAGGCCAGGAACACGTCCCAGCTGTTGTAGATGACCCAGAGCACGGCCGTCATCACGCAGAAGACCTGCAGCAGGAACTTGCGCGAGCGCAGGCCCACGACGAGCAGGAAGGCCGACACCCCCCAGACCTGGATGCCCAGCGAGCCGAACGAGGCGGCCGGGGGCCTGGGGGGCGGAGCGACTGCCCCCTCCTCCTGCGCGGCGGCCTCGTCGGCGCCGATGACGAGCATGTGCTGGATGCGGTCCTTGGGGACCTGGCTGATGTCCGAGACCTGATGCACGCCGCCCTGGGCGTCGGTGTATTCGTAGATCGCGTCGGCCATGGCCTGCGGCCTTAGCTTACTTGGATTCCTGGAGCTTCGCCAGCCGGGAGGTCACCCACCAGCATAGCGCGGCGAACGGGACGAGGCCCGCGGCGATGGCGATGAAGGGGCCGATGCCGGTGAAGGCGGTGAAGGCAAGCTTGGCTGCCCAGAGCACGGCCATCTGGACAAGCATCGCCGCGCCCTCCATGAAGGCGGTGGCGTCGTCGACGGCGTCGGCCGGGGCGCGGGACTGGAAGAAGGACTCGACCTTGAGCTTGGCGATGACCTGGGCGATGCCGAACGGGATCAGGGCCAGGGCGGGGACGGTCAGGGCGCCCCAGACCGGCAGAGGGAGGGCCATCAGGGCCAGGGCGGCCAGCGAGGCCGTGGCCAGCTTCGCCCAGCGGACCAAGGAGGCGCTCAGCGCGCGGCGCTTCTCGGCTTCGCCGAGCCTGTCGTGGCGGCGCTGCTCGCGCATGATGAGCACGCTGGCGGCCAGGCCGCCGAGGCTGAACAAGCCCAGCATGTAGCCGGAGACCAGGGCGGCGTACTCCGCTCCGGCGGCGCCCGCGACGAAGATGCCGTAAGCGGGGGCGACCAGCCAGTAGAGCAGCGGCGTGGTCACGAAGAACAGCGAATAGCCGAAGAAGGCGTGACGCAGGGCGGGGGTGCCCATCACGATGCGCGCACCGTGGGTCAGGGCGCGCCAGAAGCTCCGCTTGGGCGGCGTGGTGCCCTGGGGCGGGGCGGCGAGCAGGGTCTTGGCCTTGCTCGGGAACTTGAGGGTCATGGCCACGATGGCCATCGCCACGGCGGCGCTGACCGGGAACGCCACCAGCGCGGGCAGGAAGCCCCAGGCGGCCACCACGGTCCCCGTCACGATGGGGAACACCGTCGCCACGACCTCGATGACGGATTGGCGCGCCGCCTTGAAGCGTTCGAGCTTGCCGCGGTCCTGGTCGAGCAGGACGGGGGGGATGGACTTCTCGATGGCGTAGTTCATCCCGCCCACGAAGCCGGCGAAGACCGTCGCCGCCATCAGGGCGGGCATGGTCATGTGGCCCACGGCGAGGAAGCCGGCGATGATGGCGCCTGAGAGGAGGCGGGCTCCGGCCGTCCACAAGAAGGCGGACTTGAGCCCCAGCCGCTTGATGACCAGCGGCGCCAGCAGAGAGCCGGCGAAGTCCGCCAGGGCCGAGCCGATGCCCAGGTCCGCCGACACCGATACGTCGCCGAAGACCTTGGCCAAGAGCGGCGGCATGGCGGCCGCCTGGGTCTCATTGCCGATGTTCTCGATGGCGATGGCGGCCAGGAAGAAGGTGAGGGCGCTTCCGAAGCCCAGCCAGCCGCGGGCACGCGCCGGAGCCGGTGCGGGGATGGGCGCGGGTCCCGGGGCCTGCGCGGGGGCGAGGCCCTTGGCGAGGCTAGGCTCCCCGACGGAGGGGCGGGATGGCGCCGCCTCGGAAACGCGGAGGTCCTGAGGAGCGCGCATGGAGAATGCGGCGCGCAGCTCGCGGAAGCGCTCGCGCAGGTAATCACGGCGCGCTGCGGGCGCGTTCCGGAACGCCTCCTTCGCCTCCTCCGCCGTGACGGGTGCGTCGGCCCGCAGGAGGGGGGCCGGGGCGGCGGCGCCCCGTGCGGCGGCGGGAGCGGCGACGGCGGCGGGGAGGGCCTGGGCTGAGACGGACGGCGCGAAGGCCCCCGCCGCGGCGGCCGCGGCACTCGCCGCGGAAGGGGCGGACCGGGCCTCCGGCAGGGCCAACGACGGCAGCGTCGGCGCCGAGAGGCGGGGGGCGCTCAGGGGCGATGCGGATAATCCGCCGACCGGGGCCGGGGCGACGAAGCCGGCGGTGACGGCGGGGAGCGGGGCCCTGAGGGGGACGGCGCGCGTCGCGGCCAACTGCGCCCAGGCCCCCTGCGGCAGGGCTGCGGCGAAGACGAGGCCGGCGAGGAGGCCGGAGAGGACCCTCTTCACTGACGCAATTATAAGGAAGCGGGGCCGCATCAGGCTGGGTCTATGGACCCCCCCGAGGCGGCGCAATGGACCCCCTCCCTGCGCGCGGCGGTCCCAGGTCTGGATAGGTCGAATAATTCCAGACACGCGGGTCCTTCGAATCAGCAGAAATGCGGCGCGTTGGCATAAACTCTCGACCATGAACCGAAGCCGACTGAAGACGCCGTTCGCGCTGCTCCTCGCTTCCGCTCTGCTCGCGTCTCCTTGGCCGGCCTGGTCCCAGTTAGCCCGCAGCCTCCCCGCCGCGCCTGCGGCCTCGGTCTCCGCCGCGCGCGTCGTCGTCGCTCCGGCGGCCTTCTCCCCTTCGCTCTCCTCTTCCGGCCTGGGCTTGCCGTCTCGCCCGGCGCTTCCGGTCTCCCCGGAACTCCCCGAGGCCCGGCTCAGCGCGGCGCTGCCTCCCGCGGCCGCCGCCGCCGCGCTCCCTGCTGCTCGCGCCGTCCCCGCCGCCCCGTCGGCGGCCCTGGCCGCGCCGAAGGCGGCGCCCGTCTCCGCCGTCGCCGAGGTCTCCGGACGCGCCGCGCCCGAAGCTCCGGCCGTCCTCCCCGATTCCTCGGCGCAGGGCAAGACCGTCATCATGGTCGGCACCAAGCGCTCCCGCCCCTTCGTCCTCGCCGAAGCCGTGCGCACCGCCAAGGCCCTGGGGGTCGACCTCTACCTCGTCGACGACCCGGCGCACCGCGGCCATTCCGAGTCGCTGGTCCCCGATTCCCATTTCATCGCCGCCCCCATCACCGACCGCGACCCTCAGGCGGTGGAGAGGATGGCGCGCCTGGTGGCCGCCCATCCCGCCGCGGCGCGGGCCGACGCGGTGGCCGGCTTCTTCTCCTCCTATGCCAAGGTCACCGCGCGCATCACCGACCTCGTCGGCGGCGCCGGCATCCCGGGCGGCGCCGTCAGCGCCTCCGACGACAAGACCGCCACGCGCCGGGTGCTCAACGCCCACAAGGACCTCGAGGTCCCCTCGCGCGCGGTCACCAGCGCCGAAGACGCGCGGCGCGCGTTCGCCGAGCTCGGCGGCGGCAAGTTCATCATGAAGACCATCCGGGGGGAGAACAGCCGCTTCCTCGCCGTGGACCTCGACACGCCCGAGAAGGCCGAGGCGGCCTACCGCGAGATGGACGCGGCCGTGAAGGCCTTCACCGCCCGCCCCGAGGCGAAGACGACGACGTTCTCGAACCACCCCGGCATCATGCTGGAGCGCATGCTCGAGAAGCTCCCCGGCAGCGAGGAGACCTCGGTGGAGGTCGTGATGCAGGGCGGGCGCGCCGCCTTCGCCATGGTCTCGGACACCCTGAACATCGGCCCCAACAAGGAATTGGCCGCCGGCTCCATCACCTTCCCGTCCCAGGCCCCCGCGGCGCTCCATGCGGCCGTCGTCGCCGCCGCCGAGAAGGCGCTGAGCGTCATCGGCATCACCGACGGCAACGCCCGCGTCGACATGATGCTGACGCCCGACGGCCCCAAGGTCGTCGAGATCAACCCCTACATGGGCGGGGTCAACATCTTCCTCGCCATCAAGAGCCTGACCGGGATGAGCCTGGTCGAGCAGGGCCTGCGCGCCATCCTGGGCCTGCGCGTCGACCCGGGCCGCGCCCCGGAGGGCGTCGTCGACTACCGCTTCCTCGCTTCGGCCCACAGCGGGGCCGTCACCGCCGTCTCCGGCATGGACAAGGCCGCGGCCGCGCCCGGCGTCGAATACGCGGAGCTCTTCGTCGAGCCCGGCGACACCGTGGTGGAGACGGGCAAGAACTCCTACGAGGAGTACGGCGAGCTGATCGTGAAGGGGCGCACCATCTCCGAGGCCCTGTCGCGCACGCTGGCCGCGGCGCGTCGGATCGCCGTAGGGGTCAAGAAGGCCGACGGCTCCGTGGCGACGATGCGCGGCGACCACGCCCAGCCGGGGGAGCCCGCGCCGTCTTTGTTCTCGAAGGTGGTGCTGGGCTTCCTCTCCACCTTCGTGCTGGTCTCCACCGTCGTCGAATCGACCTCCCTGGCCGTCTCCCAGATGACGGCTCCCCTGACCCAGGGCTTCCTGGCGCTGGCCGCCCTGACCAGCATCAGCTACGCCGCCTACACCGCCGGCAGCTTCCTGGGCGGGCGCTGGGTGGACCGCTTCGGCATCGCGCGCTCCTACCGCGCGGTCTTGGCCTTCCGCACCGCGGTCTGGACGGCCATGGCGGGACTGCTCTTCGCCGCCGGCACCGTCCCGCTGTGGGCGCTGGTCCCGCTCTTTAGCCTGGACTACTTCGCCCATTCCATCGGCCGGGTGGCCGAGCACAAGCTGCAGGTGACCTGGTTCAAGGCCTCGCCGACGGAGTCCAGCCGCTTCGGCTCCTTCCGGGACTTCGTCGAGTACGGGACGGTCTTCGTCGCCTCCGCGATGGGGCTGGCCGTGGCCGCCTTCGGCTTCGGGGCCGTGATCTACCCGGCCCCCGTCGCCTTCGGCGCCGCGGCCCTCATCGCGCTGGCCCTGCGCCTGCCCGGGGCGCCGCGCGAGGCCACCAAGAGCATCGACTGGGGAGCCGGGTTCCGCACGGTCTTCTCCAACCCGGGCATCCTCAAGCCCCTGGCCGGCTACATGCTCATCAACAGCTTCCTCTACATGCTGTACTACATCGTCGCCACGGCCTTCGGCGCGTATGTGGCCGGCGAGCCCACCCAGGCCGCCGCGGTGTCGGGCTCGCTGACCGGCCTCTACGGCGTCGGCGCCCTGCTCGGCGCGCTGGCCATGGACCGCCTGGCCACGCGCCTGGACAAGGCCACGAGCGCCCTGCCCGAGCCGCGGCGGGCCGAGGCCCAGCGCGAGCTCTACCGCGCCAGCGCCGTGCGTTCCCTGCGCTGGGCGGCGGCGGCGGTGCTGGGAGCGTGGCTCTTCGCCAGCCAGACCAGCCTCTTCACCTTCGGCTGGCCGTTCTTCCTGGTGTCCTTGCCCCTGGTGGCCATCGGCTTCACGGCCCAGCGCGCCCTCATCCACCTCGACACCATCATGAAGGACAGCATCCCGCAGTCCGATGAGCGCCTCTCCGGCAGCATCCTGGGCGCCATCCGCTCCCTGACCTACCTGTCCCATGTCTTCGGGTTCCTGCTCTGGGGCGGCCTCTTCGCCCTGCTCGGGACCGGCGCGTTCTACGCCTTCGGGCTATTCTACACGGCGGCGGCCGCGGGGTATCTGTGGCTGGCGCGCTCCATGTCGGGCCGCGCGGCGAGATGACGGCGGCCGCGCTGTCGCTGCTGCTCGCGGTGGCGCCGGCCGCGGCTTCGGTCATCGTGGTCCGCCATGCCGAGCGGGCCGACGCCAAGGACGACGCCTCCCTGCTGTCCCGGCGCGGCCACAAGCGCGCCGCGGCGCTGAAGGACCTGCTCTCGGCGGTCCCGCTCAAGGCCGTCTACGCGACGGAGTACAGACGGACCCAGCAGACCGCGTCCCCGACCGCGGAGTCCAAGGGCCTCCGGCTCACCGTGACGGACTCGGAGAAGGCCGGGGCGCTGGCGGCCGAGCTCAAGGCCCTCCCCGACACCGAGAACGCCCTGGTGGTGGGGCATACCGACACCATCCCGGACATCCTCAAGGGCCTGGGCGTACCGGGGGCGGTCACCGTGCCCGACGCGGAGTATGACAACCTGTTCATCGTGACGCCGCGGGGGGACGGTCCCCCGCTGCTCCTGCGCCTGAGGTATAATCCGGGACGATGAAGCACCCCGACACCCTCGAGATCGCCAAGCTCGCCGCCGACGCCGTCCTCCCCACCCGCGCCCATCCCGACGACGCGGGCCTGGACCTCTACGCCCTCGGGGAGGTGACCCTGGAGCCCGGCAAGAGCGCCGTGGTCCCGACCGGCATAGCGATGCAGATTCCGGAGGGCTTCGTCGGCCTGGTGGCCGACCGCTCCTCGCTGGCGCGCAAGGGAGTGAAGACCGCCGGCGGCGTCATCGACGCCGGCTACCGCGGCGAGGTGGGTGCGGTGCTCTGGAACATCTCCCGGGAACCCGTGACGCTCGGCCGGGGCGACCGCGTCGCCCAGCTCCTGATAGTCCCCATCGCCACGCCGGCAGTCAAGGAAGTGAAGGCGCTCAGCGAATCCAAGCGCGGCAAGAAGGGCTTCGGCTCGACAGGGCGTTAGGTCAACAGCACGATGGGGAGCAAGGTCGCGGCCAGCGCCGCGGCCACCCCCCAGGAGCGGCCTTTCGACAGGCCGTGGATGCCCATCCCAGCGTAGGCCAGCAGGCTGTAGGACCAGAGCAGGGGCCCGAAGGCGACGAGCCCCAGCGGCGCGGTGGCGGCCAGCAGGGGCATGGTGAAGGCGACCGAGGATACGGCCCGCCAGGTCGCCTGCAGGGAGGCCTTCCCGCCCAGCGCCTTCCAGACGGCATGCAGGACCAAGGCCCCCAGGAAGCCCGCCGCCACGCCCAGCACGGGGAACAGCGCCAGCGCGACCAGGTTGACGAGGATGTTGAGCGCGGAGAACCCGTCCGCCATGAACGAGATGACGACGTTGACGGCCCCCGTGACGCAGAACCAGGCCGCGACCTTCGCGGCGGGGGTCCTCCAGGATTCCTCGGCCGGGGCCCGGCCGAAGTAGTCCCTCGGGCTCAAGGCGGCCTCGCGTGCCTCGCGCAGGAGGTTCCTGAGCACGGGCTAGGCCGCCGATTTCTGCAGGATGCGCCCCGAGGCGTCCATGTCGTAGGTGATGGGGGCCGCCGTGGCGATGTTGAGCTGCATGACCTGCTCCTTCGAGAGGTTGTCGAGCTTCATCACGATGGCGCGCAGGCTGTTGCCGTGGGCCGAGACCAGCACGTTCTTGCCGGCTTTGACCTGGGGGAGGATCTGCGCCTCGAAGTAGGGCAGGGTCCGCTCGGCCGTGTCCTTGAGGCTCTCGCCGCCCGGGGGCTTCACGTCGTAGGAGCGGCGCCAGATGTGGACCTGCTCGGCCCCGAACTTCTCGGCCGTCTCGGCCTTGTTGAGGCCCTGCAGGTCGCCGTAGTGGCGCTCGTTGAGCGCTTTGTCGGAGTGGACGGGGATGCCCTTGAGGCCGGTCTCCTCGAGGATGATGTCGAGGGTCTGCTTGGCGCGCAGCAAGGCGGAGACGAAGGCCACGTCGAATTTGACGCCCTTGAGCTGGCGGCCCGCCCGGTGCGCCTCCTCGGCGCCGAGCTCGGTGACGGGGACGTCGACCCAGCCGGTGAACCGGTTCTCGAGGTTCCACTGCGACTGGCCGTGACGGACGAGGACGAGTTTTCCCATTTTCCCTCCGATGCCCTATGATAGCATTTGGCCTATGAACGCCCTCCTGAGCCTGGTCATGGCCGTCTCCGCCGCCGCCCACGCCCGCAGCGCGGACCTGGGAATCCGCATCGGACACTACGCGTCAGGGCCTTTGGGCGCGATAACGGACGTGGCGGGGGTGAGGGTCGGCCACAAGACCATCTATAAAGGAGAGGGTGAGCATGCCGTGCGCACCGGGGTGACGGCCGTCCTCCCGGCCGACGGCGACCTGTGGAACCGCAAGGTCTACGCGGGCAGCTTCATCCTCAACGGCAACGGCGAGGCGGCCGGCCTCATGTGGGTGCAGGAGTCCGGCATCCTCGAGACCCCCGTGGCGCTGACGAACACCCTCTCGGTCGGTCCGGTCCAGGAGGGGCTGGTGCGCTGGATGCTCGAGCGCAACCCCAAGGTGGGCATCAGCGACGACACGCTGACCCCGGTCGTCTTCGAATGCGACGACTCCGGCCTCTCCGACATTCGAGCGCTGGCGGTGCGGCCGGAGGACGCCCTCGAGGCGCTGGCCGCCGTCTCCACCGGCCCCGTCCTGGAAGGGGCCGTCGGCGCCGGCACGGGGATGACCAGCTACCAGTTCAAGGGCGGGATCGGCACGGCCTCGCGCGTGTTGGAGAAGACGGAGGGCGGCTGGACCGTCGGGGTGCTGGTCAACGCCAACCACGGCCAGCGCCGGACCCTGCGCGTGGGCGGGGCGGCGGTGGGCGAAGAGCTGAGCGACCTCATGCCGAAGTACTACGAGGACGGCTCCATCGTCGTCCTGGTGGCCACGGACGCCCCGCTCGAGTCCCGCCAGCTCTCGCGCCTGGCCAAGCGGGCCATGCTGGGGGTGGCGCGCACCGGGGCCGTGGCCTACCATGGGTCGGGGGACGTCGCCCTATCCTGGTCGACGGCCAACCGCCTGCCGCACTACCCCGAGGAGGGCGTCCTGACGGTGAAGGTCTTATCGGACTTCCATGTGGACGGCCTCTTCGAAGCCGCCGCGGAGGCGGCCGAAGAGGCGGTCGTGAACGCCCTGCTGGCGGGAAAGACCACGGTGGGCCGCGGCGGCAACACCGTGCACGCCCTCCCTCAGGACAGGCTGGTCGAGGCGCTCAAGCGGCGCCGGGCGCTGAAGTAGCGGCCGGCTTGAACCACTTGAAGACGGGAACGCCCAGCAGCACCAAAGCCAGGCCCGCCACGGACTCCATCGGCTTCTCGCGAAAGGAGTTCACCACGAAGGCGGCGCAGAACAGCACGTACGCCAGCGGCAGCACGGGGTAGAGCGGGACCTTGTAGGGGCGCTCGGCCTCGGGCCGGGTCCGGCGCAGGACCAGCACCCCGGCGGCCGTCAGGCCGTAGAAGATGAAGGCGGCGCTGACCACATAGGTGAAGAGCTGGTCGTAGCGCCCCGACCATACCAAGAGGACCGACCAGGCCATCTGCGCGGTCAGCGCGTTGGTGGGCACGCGCCACTTGGGATGCACGAAGGCGAACCAGGAGGGCAGGTGGCCGTCGTCGGCCATCGCGTAGGTGACGCGCGGGCCGGCCAGGATCATCCCGTTCACGCAGCCGAAGGTGCTGACCAGCACCAGGGCGCTCATCGCCCGGGCCCAGCCGTCCCCGCCCATCGCGCGGGCGGCGTCGGCGGCGACGAAGGAGGAGCCCGAGATGGCCCCGACCGGCAGCATCCGCGAGTAGGCCAGGTTGGCGCCCAGATAGAGCAGAGTCACCCCGGCCAGCCCGATGGCCAGAGCCAGCGGGACGTTGCGCTGCGGGTCGCGGATCTCCCCGGCCACGAAGGTCACGTTGTTCCAGCCGTCGTAGGCCCAGAAGGCCGCGATGAGGGCCACGCCGTAGGCGGGCACCGAGAAGGTCCAGGCGCCGGAGAGGGGGGCCTGGGCCGGCAGGAGCAGCCCCGCGGCCGCGATGGCCACCAGGGCCAGCGCCTTGAAGCCCGTGACCGTGTCGAGCACGGCGGCGCCCTTCTCCACGCCCTTCATATTGAGCAGCGAGAGCAGCACGATGACGGCGGAGCCCACCAGCTTCACGCCGGTCGGGCCCATCGGCACGAAGGCGGAGAAGTACTGGGCGAAGGCGATGGCCACGGCGGCGATGGAGCCGGCCTGGATGACCCAGAACAGGGTCCAGCCGTAGAGGAAGCCGGGCAGCGGCCCGAAGGCCTCGCGCAGATAGACGTACTGCCCCCCGGCGCCCTGGAACATCGCGCCGAGCTCGGCGAAGGTCAGGCCGCCGAGCAGGCTCAGCACGCCGGCCACCAGCCAGACGCTCAGGCCCGGCACGGGGGAGGGCACGGCGCGCAGGATGTCGGAGGCGACGAGGAACACTCCGGAGCCTATGACGGAGCCGGCGACGAGGCAGACGGCGGAGGTGAGGCCCAGGCTGCGCGACAGGGTGGTCTTTTCCATGCCCGGCCATTGTACGACAAACCGGGAGCCCCGGCAGGATGGGCCTTGACAGATTCTAACTTTAGAGTTATTCTAAATAAGTGAAGCATAAGGCCTGCCTGACCCCGGCTCAGATAGAGGAGCGCCTGCGCGCGGCCCGCATCCGGCCCACCGCCCAGCGCATCGCCGTCTGCCGCTTCGTCCTGTGCGAGGCGGACCATCCCTGCGCCGACACGGTGAAGTCCTGGGCGGACGCCAACCTCCAGAAGATGAGCCTGGCCACCGTCTACAACACCCTGGGGGCGCTGGTGCGGGCGGGCCTGCTGAAGGAGCTTCGCCTGCCGCACACCGACAAGGTCGTCTACGACGACAACGTCGCGGAGCACCACCATTTCCTCGACGAGAAGACGGGGCGGCTCGAGGACATCCCTCTGGACGCGGTGGCGGTCAGCGCCCGCCTCGGCGGGCGCTATAAGGTGAAGGGCGTGGAGGTGCTGGTGAGGGGTGAGAGGGGATGAATTTTTTTGGTCGTATATTTAGAATTATTCTAAAGGAGGGGTGATGAACGAAGCAGCGGCGCAGAGTCTTACCAAGAGGAACCTGGAGACGGCCTTCGCGGGGGAGTCGATGGCTAACCGCAAGTACCTGTACTTCGCCAAGCTGGCCCGCCAGCTCGGCGACACGGAGGCGGCGGAGCTCTTCGAGGAGACGGCCGAAGCCGAGACCGGGCATGCCCACGCCCATCTGGCGCTGCTCTATCCGCCCGACACGATGACGGTGGAGAAGATCCTCGAGGCGGCCGTTGCCGGAGAGCGCTATGAGCACACCGTGATGTATCCCGGCTTCGAGAAGACGGCCGCCGAGGAGGGGCGGGAGGCGGCCGTGGCCGAGTTTCGGGAGCAGGCGGCCGAGTCGCGCGAGCATGACGCCCGCTTCGCTAAGATGCTCGAGACGGCGCGCAAGCGCTTCGCCCACCTCGCCCGGGTGGAGAAGCAGCACGCGGACCTCTACCAGGCGGCGCTCGACGCGCGGCGGGGTTAGGAGGCGGGGGAGCCCTGCTCGCGCCGGCCGGGGTCCGGCTGGCGCGACAGGAGCTCCGAGAGCACCATCCCGGCGCCCATGTACTCGGCGTCGATGGCGTGGCGCAGGGAGTCCATCTTCTGCGGGGCCACGAGGCGCTTGAGCCCGGCGAAGCCGCGCAGGACGGCTTCGAGGGTCCCGGTGGGGTCGAGGTGCATGTCCATGGCCAGGTCCGCCATGCCCTGCAGAGTGAGCATGCCGGCCTTGGCGAAGTCGTGGTCGCCCAGGATGACGCCCTGCAGGCCGCCGCGCACGGCCTCCTCGATGGCCTGCGCCCGGCGCGAGTCGCCGTCGGGCATGGCCTTGAGCGCCACGACGAGGGTCTTCTTGATGGTGTCCGCGGCGGCGGCGCAGGGGTCCTCGATGCCGGCCAAGCGCCCGGCGACGAGTTCCTTGGAGAGCTGTCCGATCTTGAAGGGGTCCTGTTGTTCCATGATATAGCCTAGGCCGGCAGGCATTCGTCGGACGAGGTCGGAGATGTCAGGCTGTGTCAGGCATGCTTCCAGTTCGATGGGGAGTCGTGGGCAACCGAGGGTCTCATGGCGGCTCGCCCGTCATCGCTTTACCCTTCGTTCAGCGAAACTCCACGACGAGGCTCCGTCGGAGTGCCCCCGCGATGCGGGATAGTGTTTGGATAGTCAGGTTCTGGTCCACGCGTTCGATGCGCGAGATGACGGACTGAGTCGTTCCCACGGCCTTGGCCAACTCTTCTTGCGTCAGCTTGGCCGCCGCCCGGGCCTTCGCGATGTCGATGGCGACTTGCACCTCGATGTCGGCCCTCGCATAAGCGGCCTTCCATCGGGGGTCTTCTTGTGAAAGCCTGAAAACCTCCTCAAGCGCCAGACCCGCTTTCTCCTTCGCCTTCATGTCTCCTCCCATCCGCGCCGTGCGACCCAATCTTCCAAAGCCTTCAGAGCGGTCTCAATCTGTTCATCCGGAACACGCCGCGACCTCTTTAGGAATGCGTTCGTGACGACGACGACATCGCGCATGAAGGCATAGAGAAACCGGTGCTGGTGGTGCCCGATGGCGACGCGCAGTTCCCAGATCCCTCCGCGGAGGTGCTTCCCGTAGTCCGAGGGGAGAGCGGGGCCGAGTTCTGAAAGGGCGACGAACCAGCGTTTGGCCTTCGCTTGGTGGGTGATGTCCATGGCGCGCGCGTAATCGCAGGCCTGGCAACGGCCGGACGCTGTCCGGTAGAACCGGATTCTAAAGCGAGCATCGTTCATAGTATAGCATATACGCTATATATGTCAAGGCCGACGAATGGCCCCGATGCAAGTACGTTTTAGGGGTGGTTTTGGTTCCCTGGAATCAGCCCGGGCTGCACGCGCGGGACCACGAAGACCGAATAGAGCAGGCCCACCACGGCCCCCGCCGCGCCGCCGACGGCCGCTCCGAGCGGGCCGGCCATCGAGCCGACGACGGCGCCGCTGCCGCCCCAGAGCAGCATCTCCAGCGGCTTGCCCTCGGAGAGCCCCATGCCGACGCCGACCGAGGCCCGTCCCGTCGGGGTCGCCGCCGGCTGCGCGCCCAGGCGCATGAGCGGGGGGGCGTCGACGTGGATGGGGGAGGAGGAGGCCGTCACGGTCACGGCGGCCCGGGCCGGGGCGGCGAGCAGGAGGGCGAGCAGGACGCGGCGTGTCATCGCACCTTCTTCGGGGGGACCCGCAGGTCCCTCAGCAGGCCGTCGCGCAGGTCGTACACCCAGCCGTGCAGGGTCAGCTTCTGGCGGCGCCGCCAGGCGTCCTGCACCGTCGTCGTGTTGGCGAGGTTCTGCACCTGCTCGGCTACGTTCAGCTCGCAGAGCCGCCGGAGCATGGCGGGCTTCCCCTTGGTCTTGGCCAAGGCGGCCGCATGGCGCTGCTGCACGTCCCGGATGTGGCGCAGCCAGTTGTCGATGAGCCCGTGGCGCTGGTCCTCCACGGCGGCCTGGACGCCGCCGCAGCCGTAATGGCCGCAGACGATGACATGCTCCACCGCGAGGATGTCCACCGCGAACTGCAGGACCGAGAGGCAGTTGATGTCGGTGTGGATGACGAGGTTCGCCACATTGCGGTGCACGAAGACCTCGCCGGGCCTGAGGCCGACGATCTCGTTGGCCGGCACCCGGCTGTCGGAGCAGCCGATCCAGAGGAACTTGGGCTTCTGCTGGCCGGCCAGGCCCTTGAAGAAGCCGGGGTCCGCCTCCGTCACCTGCCGTGCCCAGCGGCGGTTGTTGGCGAACAGGTCTTTCGGGGTCGTCATAGGCCGCGCACCTCCCGGAGGCGCTCGCGGAGCTTGGCCAGGCCCTTGAGGACGGCCTCCCGGTTCTTGGCCGATTTGATCCACAGAGGCAGGCGGCTCCCCGTGGAGCGGTTCGACCAGCCGGCGTCGTCGGGGGCGCGCTGGCGCAGGTCGGCCCCCACATAGCCTTCCAGGAAGGCCAGATGGTCTTCGTTCAAGGCCCAGAGCACGGCGCCGCAGCAGGGGGTCTGCAGCCATAAAGGGAGGCGGAAGAAGGGGTCGCGCGCGTCGTCGCGTCCCCGGGCGGGCGCCGGGGATTCCCGCTCGCCGCTGAGCGGGCAGGCGGTGCAGCTCACCCGCCGGGGGGTGGAGGCGTCGGGGATGCCTCCGCCGCGCGGGCGCGAGACGGCGCAGCCCGAGCAGCGCGGGCAGACGACCAGGGCCGCGCCGACGAAGGCGCTGATGTCCGAGCCGGGGTCCTTGAAGCGATTCACCGGGCCCCCGAATCGCGCACCTGCCCGGTGCCGCGCACCAGGAACTTCTCGCAGGTCAGCCCCTCGAGGGCCACCGGGCCGCGGGCGTGCAGCTTCTGGGTGCTGATGCCCATCTCCGCGCCCAGGCCGAACTCGCCGCCGTCGGTGAAGCGGGTCGAGGCGTTGTGGTATACAGCCCCGGCGTCCACCTCCCTCAGGAACCGTGCCGCCGCCCGCGGGTTCCGGGTGATGATGGACTCGGCCAGCCCGGACCCGTGCCGGGCGATGTGGGCGATGGCCTCGTCGAGGGAGGAGACCACCTTGATGGAGAGCACGAGGTCCAGATATTCGGTGTCCCAATCCGACGCGGCGGCGGCCTTCGCCGCGGGCAGGATGCGCCGCGTGGCAAGACAGCCGCGCAGCTCGACGCCGGCCCCTGCGTAGCGGGCGGCGAGGGGGGGGAGGAGCCTGCCTGCGACGGCGCGGTGCACGAGCAGGGTCTCCATCGCGTTGCAGACCCCCGGCCGCTCGGCCTTGGCGTTGAAGGCCACCTCTTCGGCCATCGCCAGGTCGGCGGCGGCGTCCACATAGGTGTGGCACAGGCCCTTGTCGTGGGCCATGACGGGGATGAGGGACTCGCGCCTCACGGCGGTGGTCAGCTCGGGGCCGCCGCGCGGGATGACGAGGTCGACGAGGGAGTCGAGCGTCAGGAGCCTGCGCACCGCGGCGCGGCCGGGGTCGGAGACGAACCCCGCCGAGCCCGCCGGGAGGCCCGCCTTGCGCAGGCCTTCCTGCAGGGCGCGCGCGATGGCGGCATTGGTGCGGAACGCCTCCTTCCCTCCGCGCAGGATGGCGGCATTGCCCGACTTGATGCACAGCCCGGCGGCATCGGCCGTGACCCCGGGCCGTGATTCGTAGATGATGGCCACGACCCCCAGGGGGACCCGCATGCGCTCGATGCGCAATCCGTTGGGCCGCCGGGCGAACGGGGTGACCCGTCCCACCGGGTCGGGCAGGGCGGCCACGGACTCCAGGGCCCTGGCGGCCTTCTCGAGGCGTCCGGGGTCGAGGCGCAGGCGGTCCATGAAGGCCGAGCTCCTGCCCTTGGCTCCGGCCATGTCCGCGGCGTTGGCGGACAGCACGAGCGGCCCGGCCTTGCGCAGGGCCCGCGCCATGGCGCGCAGGGCCGCGTTCTTCAGGGAGGTCGGAGCCTTGGCCAGGGCGCACGAGGCTTCCTTGGCGGACCGGGCCATCCTCTCGACATCGAATCGCGCCCTCATGCGGCGTTGACCGCCAGGTTGTCGCGGTGGACCACCTCGTCTGCGGGCTTGCTGCCGAGGACGGCCTCTATCTGCGAGGTCTTGAGCCCTTTGATGCGCGCCAGGTCCGCCGAGGAGAAGTTCGTCAGGCCCCGGGCGAACTCGCGCCCGCCTTCGTAGAGGCCGACGGGGTCGCCGCGCTCGAAGGTGCCGGACGCCCCCTTGACCCCGGTGGGCAGCAGGCTCTTGCCGCGCTCGACGAGGGCGGCGCGGGCCCCGGCGTCGACGAGGATGCGGCCCTTGGGGCGGGCGGCGAACGCCAGCCATTGCCGGCGTTTGGCCGGCGGGCGCTCCGCCGGCGCAAAGAAGGTCCCCGCCTCCTCTCCGGCCAGGACGGCGCTCAGGGTGCCGGGCACGGTGCCGTCGGCGATGACGGCGGCGATGCCTCCGGCCGCCGCCTGCGCGGCCGCGCGGGCCTTGGAGGCCATCCCGCCCGTGCCCAGCGGGCCGGCCGCTCCCAGCGCGGGCGGCGCCTCCCCCGGCGCGAAGGCGGCTATCCTCCGGGCGGAGGGGTCCTTTCGCGGGTCCGCGGTGAAGATGCCCGGCTGGTCGGTGAGCAGGACCAGCAGCCGGGCGTCCACTAGGCCGGCGACCAGGGCGGAGAGGCCGTCGTTGTCGCCGAACTTGATCTCCTCGACGGCCACGGTGTCGTTCTCGTTGACGACGGGGACGACGCCGAGCCCGAGCAGGGTCAGCAGGGTGTTGCGCGCGTTGAGGTAGCGCTCGCGGTCCTTGAGGTCGTCGGAGGTCAGCAGCACCTGCGCCGCCGTCAGCCGCGAGCGGGCCAGGGCCGCCTCCCAGGTCCGCATCAGGCGGCTCTGGCCCACCGCGGCGGCGGCCTGTTTGAGCTCGATGCTGGGCCGGCCGGAGAGCTTCAGGCGCTGGCGCCCGGCCAGGATGGCGCCCGAGGAGACGATGAGGACCTCGCGCCCCGCGGCCCGGGCCTGGGCCACCTCGCGGGCCAGGCGGGCGATGACGGCGGCGTCGAGGCCCTGCGCGCGTCCGGAGAGGACGCCCGAGCCGACTTTGACGACGATGCGGCGGGCATCGCGCGCGCAGGCGCGGAGGTCGGACGCCATAGCGAGAATTTACAAGTTATCGGGCGATCTTGCGCGCGCGCTTGGCGGCGTACATCCGCTTGTCGGCGCGCTTGAGGAAGGCGGCGGGCGTCTCTTTGGCGCGCAGGGTAGCCCGGCCGACGCTGAGGGTGACGAGCCGGGCATAGGCCTGCTCGGGGACGGCGGAGCGCAGGCGGTCGGCCACGCGGGCCGAGCCCGCCTCGTCGACGCCGGGCATCAGGAGGATGAACTCGTCGCCGCCGTAGCGGAAGGCCATGTCGACGTCCTTGCGGATGGCTTTGCGCAGCAGGTCGGCGGTGGCGCGCAGGATCTTGTTGCCATAGAGGTGGCCGAAGCGGTCGTTGGCCTCCTTGAAGCGGTCGAGGTCGATGAGGATGAGGGAGACCTCCTGGCGCATGCGGCGGGCGCGGGCGATCTCGGAGGCGAAGCGTTCGTTGAAGTGGCGCTGGTTGAAGAGGCCGGTCAGCTCGTCGGTGATGGACAGCTCGCGCAGGCGGCGCTCCAGCTCCATGCGGCGGCTGATGTCCTTGGCGATGCCCAGCGTGCCGATGACGGCCCCGCGGCGGTCGTGTATGAGGGAGGCCGACAGGCTGACCGGGACGGGGCGCCCGTCGCTGCCTAAGATGACGGTCTCCAGGTCGGAGAAGGATTTTTCGAGGAGCAGACGGCGCTGGATGCGCTCGGCCTCCTCGCGGCCCCCGGCGTACAGCTCCCTGGCGGGGCGGCCCACCACGGCGGCGGCCTTGAGCCCCACCATCCTCTCGGCGCCGGGGGACCAGTAGACGATGCGGCCCCTGACGTCGGCGGTCATGATGGCGTCGGTGGAGGAGGCCAGGATGGCCTCCAGGTACTCCTTGGCGCGCAGGAAATCGGTGGAGAGGTAGACGAGCGGGGCGGCGCGGCCCGGCGTGCTGATGGGGTGTCGTGACATGGTCTCTGCCCTGAATTTAGCCGGACAGCGCGGGGAGGGGGAGGGGCAAAGGGCCTAAGTCCGGGGGGGTCCTCCGAGGGTGGCGGAACCCATAAACGAGGAAAGGCCCATAAGGGCCTTTCCTCATTCCGGGGCCTTAGGCCCCCGGAGGCCTTGGTGGGAGCCGCAGGGGTCTCCCATCGGATATATACCCCCCCAACCTCCCGTCGTCAAGACCCAGATTTTCCGTAAGGGTCAGACCCTCGCTCCTCATTCGAGGCCCAAGCGGCGCCGGGCGCGGGCGAGCAGCAGGGCGTGGGCGCGCGCGGCCTTGCGGTCCGCCCAGGAGTCGGCGTAGCGGACCTCGAGCTCCGCCCCGGCGGGCAGGATGCGCTTCAGGCAGGGGTCTTCGGGGGAATCGACCCAGGGCCAGTCCGTGCCTTCCGGCGCCTCCTCGCAGCGCAGGGTGGCCACCAGACGGCCGCGGGCCCCGGCCTGCTTGCGGATGGCGCGCGGGGTCAGGGGCTTGCCTTGCGTGCTGATGTAGAGCGGGGTGTCCCACAGCGGGCCCGCCAGACGGCCCTTGTCCTCCTCCGGGTCGCGCAGGGCTCGCGAGGCTACGCCCCGGAGCCAGGCGAGCACCAGGCCCTCGGACATCCATTCCCGCGCCCGGGGTCCCGAGACCCCGGGCTTGGCCGACCAGCGCTGCAGGCGCCTCAGCGGCCCGCCCTTGCCCGCCAGGTTCATGCGCAGGACGGTCATGGTCTCCTGGGCGGTCTGGCCCGGGGAATCCGGGCGGAGCGGATGCAGGGGCTTAGGCAGGGCCTTGCGCTGGGCGCACAGGTGGGCGACCAGAGACTGCGGGCTCAGGTCCATCAGGTGCAGGGCCGGCTCGGAAGACCCGTCGCGCACGACGCCGGAGAGCCCGGCGTTCAGGCGGAAGTCGTCCGACTCGAGGTGGACTTCCACTGGGGCCAGGGTCGCAGGGAACCGGATGGCCTCGGCCAGCACCCCGTGCGAGTACAGATAGCCGTCGGAGTCCCGGGTGCCGTGGAGCGGTTTGATGAAGCCCCGGACGCGCCCCGTACCGAGCCGGGGGCGCAGCGCCTCAGGCGCCGTCGTCTCATCGAGGCGCAGGAAGGGCGCGTCGGCGGGGGCCGGGCGGGACGCATGGAGGACGCCGTCCATCCGGAGCGCCGTCTTGAGCAGGGCGCAGCGCTCGCTGAGCGCGGCGAAGGCCGCGCCGCAGCGGGCCTCCACCTGCCCGGCGTCGTTCCAGTGCACCCATATCATCGTGCGCCCCTCGTCGGAGTCGTCGGGGACCGAGTCCTCCTTGGTCAGGTCCGAGACGCACAGGCGCAGCCGCTTGGCCCCCGAGCCCGACTCGGCGACCACGCTGACGGCGCCGGCGCGCAGCGCCCCGAGCAGGCCGTACGCCAGGCAGCGGCCGCGTGCCTCATCCTCGAGGCCTTCCTCGAGCAGCGCCATATAGGGGTTCTTGAGCACGCCGGCCTCGAGCGGGCGGCCGTCGAATTCGAGTAGCAGCCCCAACTCGAAGCGCTTCAGGCCCACCTCCGAGGCCCCGGACAGGGCGGCCAAGCGGACCCAGGGGAGCAGGAAGTGGGCGCGGTTGCCCAGCTGGTACTGGCTGAGCTTCTCGAGGGCTCGGCGGCGGTCGATGCGGAAAGACCCGCGCTCGACCAGTTCGGCTCCTTCCTCCGGCTCTGCGGCGTCCGCCATCCCGATATCAAAGCAAACGGCCGGGCCTCTCGGCCCGGCCGTCCGTTCCGGCCTGCGCCAGTCTAGCTCGGGATCTTGAGCGTGGACAGGATCTCCGCGATGAGCTGGTCGGTCGTCATCTCGCCGGCCGCGTAGCTGAGGATGATGCGGTGGCGCAGGATCTTGGGCGCCACCTTCATGACGTCCTCCGCCGTGACGAAGGATCGTCCGTTCATCAAGGCCTGGATGCGCGCGGCCTTCTCCATCATGATGGAGGCGCGGGTGACCATCGCCTGTTCGACGAGGCCTTTCTGGCCCACCCCGTACTTAAACGGGTCCTGGGCGGCGTCGAGGATGTCCTGGATGTACTCGGACATCCCGGCGCTCAGGGCCACGCGCTCGGCCAGGGCCGTGGCGCGCTCGAGGTCCTCGAGGCTGACGACCTTCGACGCCTTGGGCTTCTCGCGCTTGCGGTTGATCTCGTTGATGCGCTTGCGGTCCTCGCGGTTGGGCTGGGGGACGATGACCTTGAACATGAAGCGGTCCAGCTGCGCTTCAGGCATCACGTTGACGCCTTCCTGTTCGAGCGGGTTCATCGTGGCCAGCATCAGGAAGGGCTTGGGCAGGGGCAGGGTCTCGCGCCCGATGGAGACCATGCGGTCCTGCATGGCCTGCAGGAGAGCGGCCTGGGTCTTCGGCATCATGCGGTTGATCTCGTCGGCCAGGACGAACTGCGCGAAGATGGGGCCCTTCTCAAGCTTCATCACGCGCTGGCCGGTGGCCTGGTCGGTCTGCAGGATCTCAGCGCCCAGGATGTCGGCGGGCATCTTGTCGGGCGTGCCCTGGATGACCTGGAAGTCGGCCCCGGTGGCGGCGGCGAAGGTCTTGATGGTGGCGGTCTTCGCCACGCCCGGCACGCCTTCGAGGAGGAGGTGTTCGTTGGCGATCATCGCCATGATGATGGAGTCCACCATCTCCTGCTGGCCGACGATGACGTTCCCGACCTCGGCGCGCAGCTTGCCGATGAGCCCGGAGACCTCCTTCACTTCGGCGGTCAGCGCCGCGTCCTCGGGGGCCGCCTCGGGGGCGGGGGTACGCGCCAGCGTGCCGGACATCAGCAACAGCGACAGCGAGGCCACCGCCGCGGGCAGGTAGGCGTGCAGCGCCAAGAGCCCCACCGCGGCGCCGAGCCCCAGCAGGGCCAGCTTGCCGGCGGTCGTGCCCAGCATGTCCTTCGTGGCGGCCGCGGCCAGGGCCAGCGCGCCTCCCGGCCTGGGGGCGGGGACCGCCTGCGCCAGCGGGACCCAGTCCTCCGTCCCGACCGCGTTGAGCGCGCCGTTGGGGCGGGCGAGCAGGCTGCCGCGCATCGTGCGCGGGGGGATGGGGACGACGGCGTCAGAACCGGCCCGGCTGCCGCGGCGGGTCATGGCGTCCTCGAGGGAGACCCCGGCGGAGAAGGACGCCGACGGCGCGGCCTTGGAGGCCTCGGGCATGCCGCTCAGCACTTCGCCGATGGGAGAAGCGGAGGCGGAGAGGGCCTTGGCCGCCCGGGCGCCGTTAACGGTCACCGGTGCCGCGGCGGGGGCGGCCGCCGAGGCCCGGGCCGGCAGTCCTCCGGCCTGCGCGGGGGCGGCGGCGGCGGGCCTGGCCGTCGGGGAGACCTGCGGCAGGGATACCGAGGCGGAGGGCAGCACGGGAGCGAGCCCGGGGGCCGTCGGGGCCAGGGACGCCGCGCTCGGGGAGACCGTGACGGAGCCGGCCGCGCCGACGCCGGAGAGGCCGGTCCGTGCCGCGGGGGCGGCGGTGCGCATGGCCTGCGCGGCCGCCGGCGTCGGGGAGACGAGGGCGGCGGCCACCAGCATGGCCAGCAGCGTCTCGGTCCGTTCAAGGGTCTTGGTTTTCATGTTCGGCTCCTTTAGTCTCGGGCTCCGGCCTTCTTGGCCAGGAACCTGCGCGACAGTTCCTCGATGGGGTCTTGGTCCGTGTAAAGCGTCAGCGCCCGGGTGCGGGCGGCCTCGAGGGCGGCGGCGATGCGGCGTTCGCGGCCCTTCACGGCCTGTCCGGCGGCTTCGCGGTACGAGCGGCTCGAAGTGTCCGCCCAGCCCTGGGAGCCGGCCTCGGCGTCGCGCATCAGGACGAGCCCGGCGTCGGGCAGGGGCTTCACCTCGGCCGGGTCGGCCACGCGCACCGCGCGGAAGTCGTGGCGCTTGGCCACGGCGGTCAAAGAGGACTCCCAGCCTTCCCCGAGCAGGTCGGAGAGCAGGACCACCATGGCGCGGCTCCGGAAGCGGGTGTTGGCGAAGTCGAGCGCCAGCTTGAGGTCGGTCTTGCTGCCCTGGGGGGCCTTGTCGATGACCTGGCGCGCCAGCTCCCAGGCATGGCGCTGGCCGCCGGCGGGCGGGATGAAGGCTTCGATGCGGTCGGTGAAGAGCAGGGCGCCGACGCGGATGTTGCGGCGGGCCGCCGTCAGGGCCAGCAGGGCCGCGGCGTCCTCGATGACGCGCCGCTTCTCGGTGCCGCCGGCCGCGAAGTCCCCGGAGGCGGACAGGTCGATGAGCAGCATGAGCGGCATGTCCTTGTCCTGCTCGTAGCGGTTGACGAGCAGGTCGTCGGACTTGGCCGAGGCCTTCCAGTTGATGGACTTGATGTCCTCGCCCTGGTAGGCGGCCAGCTCGGCGAAGCTCAAGCCGCTGGGGCCGACCAGGCGGGAGCGGAACTTCCCCTCGGTCAGCGACGCGGCCAGCTTCTTGGCGGCCAGGTCGAGCTTCTTGTAGCGCGCCAGCACCTCTTGCGAAGGGCCCAGGCGCGGCGCGGCGGGCGCCTGCTGCGGCGCGCGGTCCTTGAAGATGAGCCAGCCGGCATAGACGGCGAAGGCCGCGGCGGCCAGGGCCAGCACGGGCAGCAGCAGGCCCGAGGCCGCCGCCGCGGGCGTGGAGCCCAGGCCTACGGCCCCGACGGCCAACAGCCCGAAGGCGCCGCCGTGCAGGCTCTTCGCGGCGGGCTTGGGGGCGTCGTAGTTGGAGATGAGCGAATCGAGGGACTTGAGCGTATTCTCGAGGTAGGCCTTCTCCTCCTTGGTGAGCTCGCGGGTCCCGGTGCCCTGGTCCCAGCCCTGCCCGGAGGAGAGGACTCCCTGGAGGAAGCCGCGCAGGGCGGCGACCTCGGCCTTGCTCCAGGTCTTGGGCATGTCCTTGTCGTCGACCGCGTTGCTCCCGGACTTGGGAGGGAGGAGCTTGGCGGCGCGCAGCTCGTCGACGAAGCGGCTGCCCGGGAAGAGCATGTGCCCCTCGTAGACGATGTCGGAGAGGCGCTCCGCGGCGATGTCGCCCGGGGCCGTGCCGGTGGGGACTCCCGCGTCCACCGCCGCCTTGAGCAGGTCGGGCAGGAGCTTCTGGGCCTTGTCGACGGCGGAGGACTGTTCCTCGGTAAGGCCCTTCACCGAGGCGAGCCGGGCGGCCTCGGCCTGCAGCCCGCGCAGGTGGCGCTGGGTGAACGACGAGCGGGTGTCCGAGCTGTAGCCGCGCTTGGTGACGACGCCGGCCTCGATCAGGGCCTGTTCGGCGCCGGGCGCGCCCTTGATGGAGTCGGCGAGCTCCTCGGCGCGCGCGTCGACGGCGGCGGCGATGAAGGCCTTCAGCGTCGGATTGGGGGCGGCGCGCAGCGCCGAGGAGAGCTGGCCCAGGGCCTCGCCCTCGCGCGCGCCCAGGCGCTCGCCGAGCTCGTGCAGGAAGCCCAGGGACTCCTCTTTTTCGAGCAGGCCGGGCCCGTTCTTGCCGGAGAGGGCCTCCGCCAGCAGGCGGGCCGCCAGCTTCTGCGCCTCGGCAGAGCCCGCGCTGCGCTCGGCGGCGGCGTCGAGGATGGCCAGGGCCTCGGCGGGCGAGCCGGCGGCGGCGAGCCGGGCCGAGGCGGCGGCATGGTCGCCGTTCGCGACGAGGCGGCCGAGGGCGGCGGGCTGGAGGGCGGCCTGGTCCGGATAGAACTGCGCCAGGGCCGAATCGAGGGCTTCGGCCATCTCGGCCAGCGCCTTGCCCTGCGCGGGGGTGAGTTCCGAGGGTTTCCCGGAATAGTCCCAGCCTTGGCCCGAGGAGAGGGTCCGGTTGATGAAGGCGTTGAGCGCGCGGAGCTGGTCGGGGGTGTAGCTCTGGGCCAGGGCCCGCTCCCAGCCGCGGGCGCTGCCGGCGGGGGCCAGGCCTTCGGCCCGGAGCGCGTCGTACCATGCGGCGCTGGGGAAGGCGTTGTCGCCCTTCCCGAGCATCTCGTTGACGGCATCGGCGGCGCGTTCCGCGGTGGTCCCGCCGTCGGGCACGCCGGCGGCCTTGGTGAGGGCCTGCAGCTTCGCCACGGTGGAGACGGTCCAGGCGGGGGCCTTCTTCGAGGCCTTCAGGGAGGCTTCGAGGGCCCGCAGATGGACGGGCTTGACCACTTCGCGCATCGCCAGGTCCTTGGTGAGCAGGCGCTCGGCGCGAAGGGTGTTCTGAAGGGCCGCGAAGGCCTTGGCGTCCAGCGCGTCCTTCGCGCCGTCATAGGCGCGCTTGGCGCCGAGGCGGACCTGCTCTTGGGCGAACTCGACCAGGGCGGGGGCGGGCGTGGCGGAAGCCTGGAGGGCTTTGGCCAGCGCGTCGTATGCGGCGAGGGCCTTCCCGGCCTCCATCTTGTCCGGGGAGACGGCCTTCAGTATCTCGAGCACGCCTTCCCGGTCGAGCTTGGCCCCGTCGGCCTCGGCCAGGCGGTCCAGCCAGAACCGCAGGACGGGCATGCGCACGGAGTCGTTGTACCCGACGGCCGACTGGGGATAGGCGGCCTTGAAGCGCGCCAGGACAACGTCCTTCACCGGAGCGGCGTCGTAGACGGCCTTGAGTTCGGTCAGGGCCTTGGTCAGGGCGGCCTCGTCGCCGGCCTTGGCCGCGGCCGTGAAGGCGGCGAGCGGGGCGGCGCTCGGGTCCGCGGGGATCAGGGCCGCGGCGGCCGGGTAGTGCTTCGCGATGGCGGCGTCGAGCCTGGTGATGGCGTCGGCGAGGAACTGCTTCTGGCTCCAATTCAAGGCCGAGGACTTGCCCCCTTCGGCGGCCGTCCCCCTGGAGAGGAGGTCGATGAGGAAGGCGCGTATCTTGAGCAGGTCCTCGGCCGCGTAGGACTGTCGGTAGGCGCGGGACTTCTCGTTGCCGACCTTGGCGTCGGGGGCGAGCTTGGCCGCGCGCAGCTCGGCGAGGAAGGCGCTGCCGGGCAGCTTCTGCGTCCCTTCGACCAGGACGGAGTTAACGTCGTCGGCCGCCGCCTCGGCGGCGGTGCCGCCCTCGGGCATCCCGGCCTTGGCGCCGGCGGAGAGCATGGCCTCGATGGACTTGAGCGCCCGGTCGGCGAACTCGCGCTGCTGCGGCGTGAGCTTCTCCCCGGCGGCGTCACGGGCGTCGGCGACGGCCTGGGCCAGGGCCTTCAGGTGCTGCTGGGTGTAGGTCGGGCGGTAGACGGCGTCGGGATTCACATAGGAGCCGCCGTAGCCGCCGTGCCCGTGGTAGTCGTCGTAGGAGTCCTCAGGACCCTGGGAGCTGGGCTGCGGCGCGGGGTCGGGGAGCATCACGCCGTTGTTCTGGAGCTGGAGCTTGAGCTCGGGGAAGACCGCCCGGCCCTCCACGATGATGTTCTTCGTGGCCACGTCGGCCTGCTTGCGCGCGGCCAGGGAAAGCGGGTCGGTGTTGGCGCCCAGGCCCGCGGCGCGGTCCAGGGAGCGCTCCATCAGCCCGAAGGCCTGGACCAGCGCGGGAGGCGGGAGCTTGTCCTCTTCGCCGGGCTTCACCTGGGCGATGAGCGCGGCGCGAGCCGCGTCGCCCTTGGCGGCGTTCTTGAGGGCGACGGTGAGCAGGTCGTCGAGCGGGCCGAGGTCGATGGTGTTGGCGTCGGCCGCGGCCAGCCGGTCGAGCGTGAAGAACGCCACCCACATGTTGATGGTCGGGTCCTCGGGGTGCTTTTCGGTGACGGCCTTCAGGCGCGCCGCGAGCTGGCCCGCGCGCTCCGGGGCCTGCAGCGAGGCGCGGATGGCCTGGGCGGCCTCTTGGCGGACAGTCTGGTTGGGGGATTTGAGGAAATGGAAGGTGTTCTGGAAGACGTCTTCCGACCCGAGCTCCGCGCCGATGCGGATCATCTTGATGAGGCGGGCCGTGGCCTTCTCGTTCTCCCCGTTGGACGCCATGTACTCGTTGAGGAAGCGCCAGACGGGCTCGTTGTCGCGCTCGATGAGGGTCTTGAGGAGCAGGTTCTCCGAGGCGTCGGTGAGCGGCATCAGGTCGGCGCGCTTGAAGACAGCCTCGAGGATGTTGTCCGCCTTGGGGTCGGGCGAGGAGCGCAGCACCTCGAGCGCCTTGGCCAGGTCCGAGGCGGCCGCCTTCCCCGTGGCGTGCCACTCCTTGAGGACGGGCAGGACCTCGCGCGGGATGCGCTCGTCGGAATAGGCGTCGGTGAAGATGAAGAGGTCCTCGCCGTAGAAGATCGACAGGGCGGTCTCGGCTGCCTGGCGGCGCGCGGCGTCGAACTCCACGGTCTTATAGCCGGCCAGGCCGGTCAGCCCCATCATGGCCGCCAGGAAGACCAAGGCGCCGGAGCGGGCGATGCGGCGGGCCCGCGTGGGCTTGAAGGCCGGCGCCTGGTCGCCGAGCGCCTCGCGGGCGGCGGAAGCGACGGCTCCGTCCGCTTCCGAGGCCAGGGACTGCAGGGCCGCGCGGGAGGCCGGGGCGGAGTCGTCGAGCTCGGCGGCCGCCAGGCGCGAGAGCGGGCGCAGCACGGCCGGATGGCTCAGCCAGGGCAGCTCGGCGCGGCGGTCCAGCACCCCGAGGACGATGGGCTCCAGGGGGAGCAGGCTGCCGCGCTTGGCCGTGTTCAAGGCGGAGAGGACGGCGTCGAGCGCTTCGTCGGAGCCCCTCTTGGCGGGCCAGGCCGACTCGGCCAGCAGCGCGGCCACGAGCTTCTCGCGCCAGAGCTCTGGGTCGGCCGCGGCCTTGCGCGCGAGCACGCGCCGCGTCTCGGAAGAGGACGCGCGCCAGCCCTCGACGAAGGAGCTCACGGCGGCGTGGTCGGTCGTCCGCCAGCGCTCGCGGGTGTCTCCGGGGCGGTCGAAGAGCGCGAAGAGGTCCTTCTGCAGGCCTTCGGCGGGGGCCTTGCGGCCCAGCCAGGCGCGGGCCGCGCGGGTCAGGGCCCCGCGCGTGGAGATGTCGTAGAGCAGGACTCCGGCCAGCACGGCGGTGAGGGCGGCGAAGGGGAGGACCTGGGGCCAGAGGCCGAGGGGGATGGCGGCCAGGCCGAGCAGGGCGCCGCCGTTGAGGGTCTTGGCCGGAGCGGAGGGGGCGGCGGCAGGCGCGGCCTTGACCCGGCGGCCCCGGAGCAGGGGGACGGCGGGCAGGAAGGCCTCGAGCAGCAGCAGCAGCAGGGCCGGGGTGAGGAAGACATAACCGATGCCGCGCGGGGTCTTGATGGCGTCCGTCTCAGAGCCTTGCGACATGGCCGCGACCTTGCCGAGGATGCCGCCCATCGAGGCCTTCTCGCTGGAGCGGAAATAGTAGCCGCCGGTGGCGGAGGCGAGCTGGCGCAGGGTCTCCTCGTTGAGCCGGGTCATGGCCGGCTGGCCGGTCTTCTCGTCGATCAGGTACTCGGAGCCGCTGCCGTCGGCCTTGGGCAGGGCGATGCGCGTGCCGCCGGCGTCCCCGACCCCGATGGCGTAGATGGTGATGCCGGCCTTGCGCGCGGCGTCGATGGCCTTGCTCAGGTCCTTGTCGAATATTTCACCGTCGGAGACCACGATGAGGATGCGCTGGCGGTCCCCGACCTTCTTGGCCCCGTTGAAGACCTTGGCGGCATGCTCGATGGCGGAGCTCAGGTCCGAGCCGGAGCTCAGCCCGCGGGCTTCGCGCTCCAGCCGGCCGACCTTGAACTCGAAGGTGCCGTAGTCCGAGGAGAGGGGGGAGGCGGTGCGGGCCTTGCCGGCGAAGACGACCAGCCCGATGCGGTCGGTGCCCTGCATGCGGGTGACGAACTCGGAGAGCTCTCCCTCGATGCGCGCCCCGCGGCCGTCCTCGGCGTAGAGCGTCGAGGCCGAGACGTCGGCGGCGACGATGACGTCCTTGCCCCCGAAGTTGAGGCGCGCGTCCCGGGTGCCCCAGACCGGGTCGCCGGCGGTGATGGCCAGGCCCAGCACGGAGGCCAAGAGGAGCATGAGCTTGGCGGTCCAGCGCCGCTTCCCGGCCCAGTCGGCGAAGCGCTTGGGCGCTTCGCGGGGAGCCAGGGACTTCGCGGCGGAGATCTTCTTGCGCACCGCGTAGGCCACGAGGGCGGCCACCAGCGGGACGGCGACGAGGGCGACGCCGAGCCAGAGCGGGGCCTGGAAGCCCGCGGCGGCCGCGCCCAGGCCGGCGAGGCTGAAGCCCCAGACGCCGGAGCCCTTGCGGGGGACGGCGCCGCGCTGGCCGTTCTTGCCGTCCTGCTCGGCCTTGCCCTGCTCCTGGATGAGCCCGTCGACGCCCTTGTCGCGCTCGCCCTGCGAGGGCTTGGCGTCGGAGCCCGGTTTGTCGCCGGGCTTGCCCTGCTTGTCCCCGGGCTTCCCCTGCTGGTCGCCCGGCTCGCCGTCCTGGTCGCCGGGTTCGCCCTGCTGGTCGCCCTTCTGCCCCTGCTGCTGTCCCTGCTGGCCTTTCTGCCCCTTCTGGCCCTTCTTGCCCTTTTTCTGCTTCTGCTGCTGCTTGCCGTCCTGGCCCTGCTGCTTCTGCTGTTCCTCCATGAGCCGCATCACGACCTCGAGGTTCCACTTGGCCGAGGCGTTCGACGGGTCGCGGCGCAGGGCCTCGCGGTAGAGCTCGATGGCCTTCTCGGCGTCCTGCTTCATCAGCGCGCCGTTGGCGAGGTTGTAGATGGCTTCGGAGGCGGCCTTGGGGTCCTTCTCCAGTTCCAGGAAGCGGCCGTAGGCGCGGGCCGCGCGCTCGACGTCGCCCAGGCGCAGGTAGGCGTTGCCGAGGTTGAAGTAGAGGGCGGGGACGTCGGGGTGGCTCTCCAGGGCCTGCCCATAGCGCTTCACGGCGTCGGCGTAGCGGCCCTGCAGATAGAGGGCGTTGCCCTCCGCCATCTCCTGCGGGACGCCGGAGAGGGGCAGGCGCTCGATGATCCCCCGCGGGGCGTCCACGGACGCCTGCGCCTGGGGGGCGGCGCCCTGGGGCTGGGGCGCGGGCCCCTGGACGGCCGAGAAGCCCATCAGCCCGGCCAGGATGAAGGCCGGCAGGGTGCGGAGCTTGGTGGAGCTCAGCCCGACCTCCAGCGTCACCGAGAGCAGGGCCAGCAGCGCCAGCAGGGTGGTCAGGTCCTTGACCGCCACCTGGGAGCGGACCAGCGAGGGCGACTTCTCGAGGCGGGAGATGTCGAGCAGGGCGTTGCGCATCCCGTCGGCGTCCTCCGCGCGGAAGTAGATGCCTCCGGTGATCTGCGCGACGTCCTTCAAGGCCTGCTCGCCGGAGCCGATCTGGATGCCGACGGTGTAGACCTTGATGCCCAGCTGCTTGGCGATCTTCGCGGCCGCGACGGGGTCGATGCCGGTGTTGGACTCGCCGTCGGTGAAGACCACCAGGATCTTGGTGTGGTCGGGCTGCAGGACCTTCTGCAGCAGGTCCGGGTGGCGCTTGGCGAACTCCAGCGCGCCGGAGAGGTCCTCGCCCAGGACCATCTTGCGCATCTCGACGACCCGGGCGTCGGACTGGTCGAGCTGCATGATGTTGAGCTCGAGGAAGTGGCTGATGGAGGAGAGCATCGCCTTGCCGACGGCGGTGGAGCCCTCCGTCTCGGTCTCCTTGATGCGGCTGATCAGCGCGTCGTAGTCGGTGGTGAGGCTGACCGCCAGGTAGGGCTCGTCGGAGAAGGTGGTCAGGCCGACGCGGTTGTTGCTGCCGCGGCGCTGCTCGACCAGGTAGTCCTTCACCGCGCGCTTGAGGCCGTCGAGGCGCGCCCCGCTCATCGAGCCCGAGACGTCCCCGGCGATCACCGTGTCGCTGGAGGGGATGTAGGTCTCGGTGCGCTTGACGCCCAGCTGCGGCCCGGCCAGCGCCAGCATGGTCAGGGCGATGGCCGAAGAGCGCAGCAGGCCGGGGACCCAGCGCAGGCGCGCCTTCCAACCGGTCTGCGCGGGGATGGGGGCCGTCGTGGCCCAGCCTTCGGTCCTGCTCTGGCGCCACTTGTGCAGCGCCCAGCCGGCTATGGGCAGCAGGAGCAGCAGCGCCCACGGGTGGGCGAAGGAGACGGTGGCGGTGCCGAGCAGAGCGGCCAGCCCGGCAAGGCCGGCCTTCGGCGCCTCGGGCCGGGGCTGGTCTGAGAGGTCGGCCAGGAGCTCTCTGAGGGCGACGAGGACCTGGCGGCGGGCCTCGGGGGAGTCGGCCCTGCCGCCGTGCAGGGCGGCCTCGGCTGTCTCGAGGGTGCGGCGGGCGACGGAGAGCTGGCCGCTGGAGTACTTCTCAGCGGCTTCCTTCAGGAGCTGGGCGGGGGCGCGCTCGCGGCGCGGCATGCCGCGCAGGTCGGAGAGCAGACGGTCCACCAGGGTCAGGGTCTCGCCGTAGAACTGCCGGGCGTCCATGGACGCCGCGCCCTCTTCCAGACGCGCCCGCCGGGTGCGGGCGGCGTCGAGGGCGGGGCCGTTATGGACGACGGGCTCGGAGCCTCGGCGGCGGGAGGCGAGCAGGCGCTCGGCGCCGGCGATGGCCAGCAGGGCCACGGGGACGGCCAAGAGCCACAAGAGCGACGGGGTCTCGCCCCGGCGCAGCTCGGCCAGGTCCTTGAAGCCCTTCTCCTTCCAGTCCGGGGTGAGGACGCTGGCCACCTCGAAGGTGGTGGAGGGGATCTTGACGACGATGGGCTTCTCGGGGTCGGAGGTCGGGATGGTGAGCTCCGCGCCTTCGAGCACCAGCTTGCCCGAGTCGAAGGGCAGGAGGGTGAAGGTGAGGGTCTTCGATTCGCCCGGGGCCAAGGTCAGCGGGGCCGCGTCGGCGTCGCCGGTCACCTCTAGGGTCCAGGGCAGCGCCTCTTCGACGGCCGTCCGAACCGAGGAGACCGTGACGGGGGCGTTCGAAGTGTTCCGCAGGGTCACCGAGTAGGTGACCGACTCTCCGACGGTACGGCCCTGCACCGTCTGAGGGACGGAGACCTCTATGGGGGATGCCTGGACGACGGGGGCCTGCGCGGTGGGGACCTGGGCCTGCGGGACGCCGGCCTGGGGCGGGGCGACGGGGACTTGGGCGCCCGGAACCTGCCCGGGCAGCTGCGCCTGGACCGTGACCGGGGGGAGAATCTGGAAGGGGGTGCCGCCGAACATCCCGAAGACGGGCAGGAAGGCCGCCAAGGTGGCGACGGCGGCCGTCTTCCTAATAAATAGGAAGGCGCGGCGGAAGGAGGCGGAGAAGCGGGAGGCCAGGGAGGGGCGCGGGGCCGCCGGCGCGGCCACGGCGTTCATCACGGCGGAGGGCGCGGCCCCGATGACCCGGGCCGAGCCCAGGCGGGCTCTGCCGGTGAACGACGGCAGGCGCGAGGCGGGGGCGGGGGTGACGGCGTCCGAGGCGGCTCGGCGCGGAGCGCCGGAGAGCAGCTCCTCGAGCTGGATGCCGGCGCGGTGCGCGTCCCCGCCGGAGCCGGACTTGGCGGCCTCCAGCATAGGCGCGGCGGCCTTGACGGTATTCTTGAGGCCGGCCGAGACCGCTTCGCGGCCCTGGGTCTGCGCGGCGGCCCGGGCGGCGGGAGCCGCCGCGGAGGCTGAGACCGTTCCGGCGGCCCGCGCCGGGGCCGGGAGACCCGCGGGAACCGCCGACTGCGCGGCCGCGGCGGAGGCCGATGCCGCACCGCGGGCGGTGGGTGCGGCGGGAGACGGCAAAGTGACGGACAGGGACGGAGCTGAGAGGGTGGGGGCCGAAAGGGTGGGAGAGGCGCCCAGCGCTCCGGGGGCCCCGACGACGACCCGGGCCGGGGCGGCGGCGGGCCCGGTGCGGGTCACGACCTGCGCCATGGCCTGCCAGCAGCCGGTGCCCGGGGACAGCACGAGCATGATGGCGGCCAGGGCGGAGGCGATTGCGCGCTTCACTGGGGAAAGTGTGGCTGAAACGCGGATTTTCTTGTTGAGCCTATGGGGGAGACCGGCCGGCGTCATTGGGCCCACGGATTCCTGGGCCCTTCCCTAGGACCTTCCTGGTGCCAAAGTTCAGGGGTTTACTTGATGGGAGGGCCTGACCCCTTGCTTGACTAGATTTGGAGCTGGCGGCCGATTTCGATGACGCGGTTGATGGGGAGGTTGAAGTACTGGGTGGGCCGGACGGCGTTCTTATAGAGGAAAGAGAACAGGCGCAAGCGCCAGAGCGGCATGCGGCGGGCCTCGGTCGTCACCAAGGTGTTGTCGCTGAGGATGTAGGTCGTGTCCATCGGGCGCAGCTTGAGGCCGTGCTCGGCCAGGCGGGCCATCACCTGCGGCAGGTCCGGGTCCTCCATGAAGCCGAAGCGCACCGAGACCTGGACGAAGTCGCCGGTGATGTGCGATACGGACAGGCGTTCCGCGTCGCGGATCCGCGGGACGTCCTCGGTGCGCACGGTGACGAAGACGTTGCGCGCGTGCAGGACCTTGTTGTGCTTCATGTTGTGCAGCAGCGCGCTGGGCGTCAGCCCCGGCGTGCTGGTCAGGAAGACCGCCGTGCCGGGCACGCGGGCCACCGAACTCTCGGCCGTCTGCGCGGCGAAGTCGGCCAGGGGCAGGGCCCCCTCGCGCTGCAGGGCGGCCAGGGTCTCCTGGCCGGTCTTCCAGGTGGTGAATATGGCCACGACGGCGGCCGCGGCGGCCAGCGGGAACCAGCCGCCGTGCAGCACCTTGGCCGAGTTCGCGCCCAGGAAGGCCAGGTCGACGGCCAGGAAGGTCCCGGTGACGGCCCAGGCGACGCCGCGCCGCCAGCCCCACAGGCCCGTGGAGACGAAGTGGGCGAGCATGGTGGTGACGACCATCGTCACCGAGATGGCGATGCCGTAGGCCGAGGCGAGGTTGGAGGAGCTCTTGAAGCCGACCACCAAGGCGATGGTGGAGGCCAGCAGCAGCCAGTTGACGGCGGGTATGTATATCTGGCCGATCTCATGCTGCGAGGTGTGCACCACGTGGGCGCGGGGCAGGAAGCCCAGCTGTACGGCCTGGCGGGTCAGCGAGAAGACGCCCGAGATGACGGCCTGCGAGGCGATGACGGTGGCCATCGCGGCCAGGGCCACGGCCGGGTAGAGCGCCCAGGAGGGGACCAGCATGTAGAAGGGGTTGTGGGCCGCCGAGGGGTCGCGCAGCAACAGCGCCCCCTGGCCGTAATAATGGACGAGCAGGCAGGGCCCCGCGGCGGCGAACCAGTCGAGCTGGATGGCGCGCTCCTCGAAATGGCCCAGGTCGGCGTAGAGCGCCTCGCCGCCGGTGGCCACCAGGAACACGGCTCCGAGGACCAGGTAGCCGTGCAGGCCGTTCTCCAGGAGGAAGCGCAGCGCGTAGGCGGGGTTCACGGCGGCCAGCACGGAGGGACCCTGCCACAGGCTGTGGACGCCGAGCCCCGCCAGGAATAGGAACCAGACCAGGATGAGCGGGCCGAACACCACGCCGATGCCGGTGGTGCCGCGGCGCTGGAGCAGGAACAGCCCGACCAGGATGGCCACGGTGATTGGCACCACATAGGGGGCGAAGAACGGGGTGGCCACCTCCAAGCCCTCGATGGCGCTCAGCACCGAGATGGCCGGGGTCAGCATCCCGTCGCCGTAGAGCAGGGCCGCGCCGAAGAGCCCCAGCCCGAGGACGGCTTTCTGCTGGCGCGGCGAGAGCGGGGTGGAGCGGGCCAGGGCCATCAGGGCCAGGATGCCGCCCTCGCCCTTGTTGTCGGCGCGCAGCACATAGACGTGGTATTTGAGCGTGACCAGCATGATGAGCGCCCAGGTGATGAGCGAGAGCACGCCCAGCACGTTGTCGTGCGTGACCGCCACGGCGTGCGGGCCGTGGAAGCACTCGCGCATCGCGTAGAGCGGGCTGGTCCCGATGTCCCCGTAGACGACGCCCAGAGCGGTCAGGCAGAGCAGGGGCAGGCGGGAGTTGGGGCGCTCGTTCACCCGTTAACAATACCTTAAGGCGGCGTTAATGGTCCGTTAACGGCCTGGCTATGGCCCCTTAACGGGCCCCCGCCGCATACTGAGGGCATGAAGGTCCTCGCCTGCCTGCCGGTCGATGAGCCCCGCCCGCGGGCAGTCCTAGCTGAGGCCGCCGCCCTGGCGGCGCGGCGCGGGGCCGAACTCCATGTCGTGCACCTCTCCAGGGGCGGCACGACCCCCGCCCACCGCCGTGCCCTGGCCGACGAGTTCGGGGCGGTCTCCTGGTTCCTCGAGGCGGAGTCCCCGGAGCCGGCCCTGAGGGGATTCATCCGGCGCGGGCGCTACGGCCGGGTCGTCGTCGGCCTCCGCGCCGGATTCTGACATGCGGCGCTTCGCCCGCGCCGGGCTCTTGCTCTGTCTTTCCGCCTGCGCCGCGTCAGGCGCTTCCGACGCGGCGGACCCGCTCAGCGTGAAGTTCGGCGGCTTCATCGACGCCTACTATGCCTACGACGCGCTCCGCCCTCCGAACCGCGACCGCTCCTTCGCCACGCAGCCGGCCCGCCACAACGAGTTCAACGCGAACCTGGCCTTCATCGAGGCCGTGGTCAGCGGGGAGCGCGTGCGCGGGCGCTTGGCCCTGCAGGCGGGGAATTCCGTGCAGGCCAACTACGCGGGTGAACCGCGCGTCGGGACGGTCGGCGGCCCCGACCTGGGACGCCACGTCCAGGAGGCCGTGGTCGGCTACAGGGCTACGCCCCGGCTCTGGGTCGACGCCGGGGTCTTCTTCTCGCACATCGGCCTGGAATCGTGGGTCTCGCGCGACAATTGGACCTATACCCGCTCCTTGATGGCGGACTACTCTCCTTATTATCAGGCCGGCGTGAAGGCCGGGTATCAGGTCAACGATTCGTGGTCAGCCCAGCTCCATGTCCTCAACGGCTGGCAGAACATCTCCGAGAACAACGAGAACAAGGCTCTGGGGGGCCAGTTGGCCTGGACCGGACCGGACGGCTGGTCCGCCGCCTATAACAATTTCTGGGGCCAGGAGGTCGGCAACCAGGGGCGCTTCTTCAACGACCTGGTCATCAAGACCCCGGAGTTCGGCCGCCTGCGTCTGGCCGCGGCGTTCGATTACGGCCTCCAGAAGCGTCCCTCCGGCATGCGCGGGTTCTCGCAATGGCACGCCGGAGCATTGCTGGCCCGCTGGCGGTTCAGCAAACGCGTCGCCGCGGCCGCGCGCGTGGAGCGTTTGGTCGACCGGGGGCAGGTCGTCGTCGTGACGGGTCTCCCGGCCTCCTTCAGGGGCACGGGGGCCTCGGCCAACGTCGATGTAGCCCTGCACGAACAGCTGCTCTGGCGCACCGAGTTCAGGCAATTGTGGTGCGAGGAGGCGGTGTATCCGAAGCGGCCTGGGGGCAGCTTTTCCCGTTCCGACGGCGTCGTCGTCACCTCCCTGGCGCTTACCTTCTAGGAGGACCATGGAAGACCTGGCCTATCTGGCTCTGAGCGCTGCTTTCTTCACCCTGACATGGGGGCTCGTCGAACTCCTCGACCGTCTGTCGCGGAGCGGTTCGTAGGGGCATGCCATGAACCCGTTCCACGCCGTCGCGCTGGTGCTGACGCTGGGCCTGTTCGCATACCTGTTCCTGGCCCTCTTCAAGCCGGAGCAGTTCTAGGGGGCCGCCATGACCGCCAACGCCTACGCCCAGTGCGCGCTGTTCCTCGGGGCCGTGCTCGGCTTCGCGGCGGCGTACGGGCCGTACATGGCCCGGGTCTATGAAGGAAAGACCGGCCGGCTGGGGCGCCTGCTCGGGCCCCTTGAGCGCCTGAGCTACCGCCTGTCCGGCGTCGACCCGCTCGAGCAGCAGGGTTGGAAGGCGTACGCAGCGGCCGTCCTGCTCTTCAACTTCCTGGGGCTCGTCGCGGTCTACGCCCTGCAGCGCCTTCAGGGTCTGCTGCCGTTCAATCCGGCGGGTTTCGGGGCCGTGCCGGCGCACAGCGCGTTCAACACCGCGGCCAGCTTCGCCACCAACACCAACTGGCAGGGCTACGGCGGCGAGACGACGATGAGCTATCTCACGCAGATGCTCGCGCTCACCGTGCAGAACTTCGTCTCCGCGGCCTCCGGGCTGGCCGTCCTCGCGGCCCTCGTCCGGGGCCTGCGGCAGAAGGAGCAGCCCGGCCTGGGCAGCTTCTGGGCCGACCTCGTGCGCGGCACGCTCTACATCCTCCTGCCGCTGTCATTCGTGCTGGCCCTGGCCTTGGTCTCGCAGGGCGTGGTGCAGACCTTTCAGCCCGCGGCAAGAGTCGGAGCCGTTGAAATCGCCCGCGGCCCGGTCGCCTCCCAGGTCGCCATCAAGCAGCTCGGAACCAACGGCGGCGGCTATTTCAACGTCAACTCCGCCCATCCCCTCGAGAACCCCACTCCGCTCTCCAACTTCCTGGAGATGTGGGGAATTCTGGCGCTGGCGGCGGCCTGCTGCGTGATGTTCGGCGTCATGGTGGGCGACCCGCGCCAGGGTTGGTCCGTCCTAGGCGCCATGAGCGTCCTCTTCGTCCCGCTGGCCTTGCTCTGCGTGGCCGCGGAGCAGGCGGGGAATCCCGCGGTCGCGCGCCTGGGCGTCGACCAGGCCGTCGTGGAGGCCGCCGCCGCGGCCTCCTCCGGCGGGAACATGGAGGGCAAGGAGGTCCGGTTCGGCATCGTGAACTCGGGGCTCTGGGCGGCCGCCACGACCGCCGCCTCCAACGGCTCGGTCAACGCGATGCACGATTCGTTCACGCCCCTGGGCGGCCTCGTGCCGCTGTTCCTCATGCAGCTCGGCGAGGTCGTCTACGGCGGCGTGGGTTCGGGCCTCTACGGGATGCTCGTGTTCGTCATCGTGGCGGTGTTCGTCGCGGGCCTGATGGTCGGCCGCACGCCCGAGTACCTGGGCAAGAAAATCGAGCCCTCCGAGATGAAGATGGCCTCGCTGGCCGTCCTGGTCCCGCCCTTCCTGGTGCTCCTGCCCACGGCCTTGGCGGTGGTCACCGGGGCCAAGGCTTCGATGGCCAATCCCGGAGCCCACGGCTTCTCGGAGGTCCTCTACGCGTTTTCGTCGATGGGCAACAACAACGGTTCCGCCTTCGCGGGACTCTCCGCCAACGCGCCCTTCTACAACGTCGTGGGCGGCGTCGTGATGCTCTTGAGCCGCTATTGGATCATGGTCCCGGTGCTGGCGATGGCCGGGTCGCTGTCGGCCAAGAAGGCCGTCCCGGCGGGTGAAGGGACGCTGCCGACGCATACCCCTCTGTTCGTCTGCCTGGTCGTGGGGGTCGTCCTCATCGTCGGCGCGCTGACCTTCGTGCCCGCGTTGGCTCTGGGCCCCGTCGTCGAGCATCTCGCGATGCTCGGAGGCCGCTAGCATGAGCGAAAAGCCCAAGTCGCGCCCGCTGTTCGACCCGCCCATCGTCCTGCGCGCGCTGCAGGAGTCCGTGCTCAAGCTCTCCTTGCGCCACCAACTGCGCAACCCGGTGATGTTCTGCGTCTTCGTCGGGAGCCTGCTCACGACCGCCCTGTGGGTCCAGGCCCTGCTCGGCCCGGGCGAGGCCCCCGCGGGCTTCATCCTGGCGGTCTCGATGTGGCTCTGGTTCACCCTGCTCTTCGCGGACTTCGCCGAGGCGATGGCCGAAGGGAGGGGCAAGGCGCAGGCCGACACGCTGCGCAAGGCCCGCAAGGAGACCTCGGCCAAGCGCCTGCCCGAGCCGCGGCGCGGGGCCAAGTACGCCGTCGTCGCGTCGGGGAGCCTGCGCGCCGGCGAATTCGTGCTCGTCGAGGCCGGCGACGTCATACCGGCCGACGGCGAGGTCGTCGATGGGGCGGCCTCGGTCAACGAGGCGGCCGTCACGGGCGAGTCCGCTCCCGTCATACGCGAAAGCGGCGGCGACCGCAGCGCGGTGACGGGCGGGACGTCGGTGCTCTCGGACTGGCTCATCGTGCGCGTCACCGCCGACCCCGGCACCGGCTTCCTCGACCGCATGATCGCGCTCGTCGAGGGCGCCAGCCGCCAGAAGACGCCCAACGAGATCGCGCTCAACATCCTGCTCGCGGCGATGACCATAATCTTCCTGTTGGTCTGCGCGACGCTCCTTCCGTATTCCGCATACGCCGTGGCGGCGGCCGGGGCGGGCTCGGTGGTCCCGGTGACGGTGCTGGTAGCCCTCTTCGTGTGCCTGGCCCCGACCACCATCGGAGGCCTCCTGTCGGCCATCGGAGTCGCCGGGATGGACCGGATGATCCAGGCCAACGTCATCGCGATGTCGGGCCGGGCGGTCGAGGCCGCCGGCGATGTGGACATCCTGCTCCTCGACAAGACCGGGACCATCACCCTCGGCAACCGGCAGGCCACCGAGTTCCTGCCCGCGGAGGGAGTGAGCCGCGAGGCGCTGGCGGACGCCGCCCAGCTGGCTTCGCTGCCCGACGAGACGCCGGAGGGCCGCAGCATCGTGGTCCTCGCCAAGGAGAAGTACGGGCTCCGCGGCCGCGACCTGCACGAGCTGCAGGCCAAGTTCGTCCCGTTCTCGGCGCGCACGCGCATGAGCGGCGTGGACCTGCCCGGTCGGGTCATCCGCAAGGGCGCCGTGGACGCCGTGGAGGCCCACGTTCGGGCTCAAGGCGGCTCGCTGCCCGCCGGGTTCCGCCAGCTCGTCGACACGGTGGCCCGCCAGGGCGAGACGCCGCTCGTCGTCTCCGAGGGCGCCAAGGTCCTCGGCATCATCCGCCTCAAGGACATCGTAAAGGGCGGCATCCGCGAGCGCTTCGCCGACCTCCGTCACATGGGCATCAAGACCATCATGATCACCGGCGACAACCCCCTGACGGCCGCCGCCATCGCGGCGGAAGCCGGCGTCGACGACTTCCTGGCCCAAGCGACCCCGGAGGACAAGCTCGCGTTCATCCGCCGGCTCCAGGGAGAGGGGAGGCTCGTGGCGATGACGGGAGACGGCACCAACGACGCCCCGGCGCTGGCGCAGGCCGATGTGGCCGTGGCGATGAACACGGGCACTCAAGCCGCCAAGGAGGCCGGGAACCTGGTGGACCTCGACTCGAACCCGACCAAGCTAATCGAAATCGTCGAAATCGGCAAGCAGCTCCTGATGACGCGAGGGGCGCTTACGACTTTCTCCATCGCCAACGACGTGGCCAAGTACTTCGCCATCGTCCCCGCGGCCTTTCTGGGCACCTATCCGGCCCTGGCGGCGTTGAACGTGATGCGCCTGGCCACGCCGCAGAGCGCCATCCTGTCGGCGGTCATCTTCAACGCGCTGGTCATCGTGGCGCTCATCCCGCTGGCGCTGCGCGGGGTCGCATACCGGCGCGTCGGCGCGGCGCAGCTGCTGCGCACGAACGCCCTGGTCTACGGAGCGGGCGGGCTCATCGTCCCCTTCATCGGCATCAAACTGATCGACATGCTGCTCGCCGGGCTGGGGCTGGCGTAAGGGGGGGCTATGGGAACGGTCTTGAGCCAATTTCGTCCGGCGGCGATGAGCCTGCTGGTCCTCTCCGCCTTGACGGGCGTGGTCTATCCGGCCGCGGTGACGGCCGCGGCCCAGCTGTTGTTCCCATGGCGGGCCAACGGCAGCCTCGTCGAGCGCGGCGGGAGGGCCGTCGGCTCCGAGCTCATCGGCCAGGCCTTTTCGGACCCCGGGCGCTTCTGGGGCCGCCCTTCGGCGACGGGGCCGTCCCCCTACAACGCCGCCGCCTCGTCGGGCTCGAACCTGGGGCCGACAAACCCGGCCCTGCTCGACGCCGTCAGAGCACGGGTCGAAGCGCTGCGCGGGGCCGACCCCGGGAACGCGCGGCCCGCCCCCGTCGACCTCGTCACGGCGTCCGCCAGCGGGCTCGACCCCCACATCAGCCCTGCCGCGGCCACCTACCAGGTCCCCCGGGTCGCGCGGGCGCTGGGCCGCTCCGAGGCGGAGGTGCGGACCCTGCTCGAGCGCCGGGTCGAGGGCCGCCTGCTCGGCCTGCTCGGCGAGCCGCGGGTCAACGTCCTGCTCCTGAACCTGGACCTGGAAGGCCTGCGTCAGAAGGCGGGGCCTCATGGACGCCCGATGGAAGAAGTGCTACTTTCAAAGTGATGCCTCTCGCTAGGCTTTCCGACGTGCTGTCGCCGGAATCGGTGCTGGTCCCCCTGACGGCCCGGAGCATGGAGGAGGCCGTCAAGCTGCTCGTGGAGGCCCTGCCGCTGACGGCCGCTCAGGACCGGGGGGGGCTCGAGGCGGCCGTCTTGACCCGGGAGCGCGCCGGGTCGACCGGACTGGGTTCCGGAATCGCCGTCCCTCACGCGCGCACGACGCTCCTGACGGTCCCCCGGCTGGCGGTGGGGGTGGCCGCCGTCCCGCTGGACTTCAAGGCGGCCGACGGCCGGCCGGTAGACCTGGTCTTCCTGCTGGCCGCCCCGGCGGAGGACTCGAAGGCCCATCTGCGGTCGTTGGCGGCCCTGAGCCGGGTCGGCTCCGACGTGAAGCTCCTCGCCAGGCTCAGGCGGGCGGGTTCGGCCGCCGCGATCTACAGCCTGCTGGCCGACCTCCCGGTCTGAGAGCGATGGAACCCACCCGGCGCAACCCCGAGGCGTTCCTGGCCCAGGCGGCCCGCGAGGCCGGGGCGGCGGCCGGCGGTCGCCTCAAGGTCTTCCTCGGCGCGGCGCCGGGGGTCGGGAAGACCTTCACCATGCTGGAGGCCGCCCGCAGCAAGCGCCGCGAGGGGGTCGCCGTCCTGGTCGGCGTGGCCGAGACCCATGGGCGCCGCGAAACCCTTGCGCTGCTCGAGGGCCTCGAGGTCCTGGCACGCAGGACCGTCGAGCACCGCGGCATCGTGCTGGAGGAGTTCGACCTCGATGCGGGCCTGGCGCGCCGTCCTCCTCTCATCCTGGTCGACGAACTGGCCCATGCCAACGCGCCGGGCTCGCGGAATGCCAAGCGTTGGCAGGATGTGGCGGAACTCCTCGGTGCCGGGGTCGACGTGTACGCCACCCTCAACGTTCAGCACCTCGAGAGCCTCAACGACGTCGTCGCCCGCATCACCGGGGTGACGGTGCGCGAGACGGTGCCGGACTCGGTCATCGAGGGGGCCGACATCGAGCTCGTCGACCTCCCGCCCGAGGAGCTGCTCGAACGGCTGAAGGCGGGCAAGGTCTATGTCCCCGAGCAGGCCGCGCGCGCTACGGAGGGCTTCTTCAGGCTGTCCAACCTGACGGCGCTCCGTGAGCTTGCGCTGCGGGTCACCGCCCAGGGCGTTGGAAAGGCTCTGGAGAGCTATCGGGCCTTGCAGGCCCCCGAGACGATCTGGCCTACCGCCGAACGCATCCTGGTCTGCGTCGGCCCCGGCCCCAATTCCCCGCGCCTGGTCCGGGCCGCCCGGCGCATGGCGGCATCGTCCCGCGCCGAATGGGCGGCCGCCTTCATCGAATCGGAGCGTCATCCCCTCGACGCGGCGGACCGGGCCCGGGCGCTGGAGACCCTGCGCCTGGCCGAAGGCCTGGGAGCCCAGACCGAGACTTATTCCGCCGCCGGGGTGGTGGAGGGGCTCCTCGAGCTGGCGCGGCGCTGGAACGCCACGAAGATCGTCGTGGGCAAGAGCGAACGCCCGCGCTGGCGGGAGTTCCTGGGCGGGGGGTTCGTCGGCGAGCTCATCCGGCGCAGCGGAGACATCGAGGTCGTGGTCCTCCGGGGGGACCCGGGGACGAACGCGCCTTCCGGCTTCTTCCCCGGGACCTCCGACCCCTCGACCTGGAGCGGCTACGCGGCGGCGGCCGCCGCCGCGGCGGCGACCACCGCGGTCTGCTTCGCGTTCTCGGCCTTCCTCGAACTGACGAACCTGGTGATGGTCTATCTCCTGGGGGCGCTCCTGGTGGCGGCGCGGGGGATGCGCGGGCCGGCGATGTTCTACTCGGTCCTGAGCGTCCTTTGCTTCGACTTCTGCTTCGTCCCTCCGCGGTTCACATTCGTGGTGGCGGATACCCATTATCTGTTGACCTTCCTGGTCATGTTCCTGTCCGCTTTCCTCATCAGCCATCTCACCCTGCGCCTGCGCTCGAATGCCGAGTCGGCCCGCCAGGTCGAGGCCCGGACGGCGGTCATGCATGCGCTGAGCCGGCAGCTGGCGAGCGTGCGGGGCATCGACGCCCTGCTCGACGCGGGCCTGCGCCACCTGGCGCAGGTCTTCGACTGCGAGGCCGTGGCGCTTCTTCCGGGCGGGGACGGCCTGCTGAACGTCAAGGCCGGGTCCGGTCAGCCGCCGGTCCTCGACGATAAGGAGCGCAGCGTGGCCCAGTGGGTCTTCGACCTGGGGCAGCCCGCGGGCCTCGGCACCCAGACCCTTTCGGTCGTCGACGCGCTCTACCTCCCGCTGCAGGGGGGGAGCGGGCCGACCGGCGTCCTGCGGGTGCGCCCGCGGACAGGACCGCGCCCCTTCGACGCCGACCAGCGCCTGATCCTGGAGTCCTTGGTCCGCCAGATCGCCCTGGCCCTCGAGGTCGAGACCCTGCAGGAGGACGTGCGCGCGACCAAGCTGCGCGCCGAGGCCGAGCGCCTGCGCAGCGCGCTGCTCAGCTCGGTCTCGCACGACCTGCGCACGCCGTTGTCCGCCATCATCGGTTCGGCGGGCAGCCTCCTCCAAGGCTCCTTCTCGTCGGCCGATGCGCAGGGGCGGGCTCTGCTCGAGGACATCCTCGAGGAGGCCAAGCGGCTCGCCCGCCTCGTGCAGAACCTCCTGGAGACCACGCGCCTGGAATCGACCGGCGTCGAGCTCAAGAAAGAGCCGCATCCGATCGAGGAGGTCATAGGCTCGGCTCTAGGACGCCTGGAGAAGGAGCTCGCCGGGCGCGAGGTCCGGACCGCGGTCCCCGAAGACCTGCCGCTCGTCCCGATCGACCCCGTCCTGCTCGAACAGGTGTTCGTCAACCTCCTCGAGAACGCCGTGCGCCATACCCCGCCGGGGACGGCGGTGGAGGTCTCGGCCGAAGCCGGGGGCGGGGAACTATCGGTCATGGTGGCTGACCGCGGGCCGGGCGTACCCCCCGGCGAGCTGGAACGCATCTTCGACAAGTTCCACCGGGCCACGGCGGGAGGCGGGGGCGCGGGCCTGGGCCTGGCCATCTGCAAGGCCGTGGTGGCGGCCCACGGCGGGCGCATCTGGGCGGAGAACCGGGAGGGCGGAGGCGCCGGTTTCCGCTTCGCCTTGCCCTTGGGAGGCGGCCATGTCCGGGAGTGAGAAGACCGTCATGGTCGTCGACGATGAGCTCTCTATCCTGCGCTTCCTGCGGGCGGCGCTGAGCGAGGCCGGTTTCAAGGTCGTCGAGGCGCAGCGCGGCCGGGCGGCCCTCGACTTGGCGGTCGGACGCAAGCCCGACATCGTGCTCCTCGACCTGGGCCTGCCCGACATGGACGGCCTCGAGGTCCTGTCCGGCCTCAGGCGCTGGAGCGCCGCCCCGGTCATCGTGCTGACCGCGCGCGGAGACGAGCGCGACAAGATCGCCGGCCTCGACGCCGGGGCCGACGACTACCTGACCAAGCCCTTCGGGGTGCCGGAGCTCCTGGCCCGCATCCGGGTGGCGCTGCGCCACGCCGAGCGGGCCGGGAAGGCCGACGAGCCGGTCTACGAGCGCGGCGACCTGCGCGTCGACATAGCCTTGCGCCGGGTCCTGGTGGGCAAGAAGGAGGTGCGGCTCTCCCCTCTGCAATTCGAGATCCTGGCCGTCCTCGCGCGCAACGCCGGACGCGTGGTCTCCCAGAAGCAGCTGCTCAAAGAGGCTTGGGCGGAGGGCTCCGGCACCCCGGAGTCGCTGCGCATCCTGGTGCACCAGCTGCGGCACCGCATCGAGGCGAATCCCGTGCGGCCCAAGCACCTCAAGACCGAGCCCGGGGTCGGCTATCGGCTGGAATCCCCCGACGATTGACGCGCCGGGCGGAAAATGGGTCAATCCGGTCAGATGTCCGCCGAGCTTCCCGCGCTGAGCGACGCCGCCCGCCGCAGGCCGTTGGGGCCGCGCCGCCGCTTCCATGAGGTGTTGAGGGATTCCGCGGTCACGGTCCTGGCCGCCGACGGCGCGTCCCCCGAGAACATCGAGGTGTGGGCCGACAAGGACCCGGTGCTGGGCGGGCTGTGGATCCCGGTCTTCAGCGCGAAGCCCGCGGCCGAGGCCTTCGCGGCCAAGATGGCGCGTCCGGGCGAGCGTTCCCTTAAGGCGGTCAGCGGCCCGGCGGCCGAGCTCTTCGGCGCCATCCTCGAGGTGCCGCGCTTCGCCGGGGTGAAGGTGGACCCCAGCGCGCGCTCCTCGGCGCGGCTGGAACGCGCGGAGGTGGCCCTGCTGGCCGCCGGGGCGGTCCCTTCGGAGGCGCCGGTGCTTCATGCGCTCGGGGGGGTGCGGGTCAGCCTCCCCGACGGAATCCCCTGCCGCTTCGGAGAGGCGGACCCCTCTTTCGGACCCCCGGGCCGCCGCGCGCTCTTCCCCGCCGCGCCCGGCCTGACGCTCCAGGACTTCAGGAGCCTGGTCGAGCTGGACCTTTCGGGAACGACGGCCTGGGTGCCGTGCCGGAACTTCGCCGCCGCCCTGGCCTCGGCCCCCTGCGAGAAGGGGCGCCGGAGCGAGGTGGACGAGACCTTGGTGGAGGCCCTTATCGCCTTCGGGATGCTGGGAGAGGCCGAGGCGCTATGCGCTCGGGCCGCCCCCGAGGCGGGTCGGGAGGGCTGGGCGGCCGGCCATCTGGGCCGGGTCCTGCGGCGGGCAGGGCGCCTCGACGAGTGCATCGCGCACTGCCGGGCCTCCATCCCGCTCTATCCCGACGAGTCGCGCCTGCACCGCAGCCTCACGCTGGCGCTGGCGGAGCTCGAGGACCTCGAAGCGGCCCGGGACGCAGCGCGCGCCGGCCTGGAGCGCTTCCCCGAGGACACCGCCCTGAAGCGCTTCGCGTAACATTTCCGACCTTGCGCATATCCCCTTTCCCCGTTATAAAGGGAGCGGAGACGCACCAAGGAGCTCATCATGAGACCCATCGCACTCGCGCTTGCCGGGCTGTTCACCGTTCTCGCTTGGGCGGATGGCTCCGCGCAGGGCTACCTTCGCGGATCCGCCCGGGCCGCCAAGGATTCCTCCGAGGATTCAGCCGACGAGGAGGCGCCGCCCAAGAAGCGCGGGAAGAAGGCGGCGCCTAAGGACGAGGAGGCGGCCCAAGAGGACGCGGAGGAGGCTCCGGTCAAGAAGAAGTCCAAGAAGCCGACCGACGGGAAGGGCATGGTGGAGGAGTACCTCCGCGACCGCCTCGTCATCGCCCAGAAGAACTACCACGACCAGAAGAGCTTCGGCTCGAAGATGTCGGAGCGCTGGGACAAGTTCTTCGTGGAGATCTTCGACGACCGCAAGCGCTTCGAGACCTCGATCGCCCGCCAGCGCCTTAACCTGTTCGAGACCCTTTCCTCGGTGGGGCCCAGCTACCACAGCCAGGCCGTCGGCGACTTCGAGCGCATGCAGACGACCATGCTCAAGTCCTTCGAGGCCTCACAGAAGCAGAAGATGGACGAGTTCTTCGGGCGGATGCTCGAAGACGTGAGGTCCTACTCCGTCGAGCAGGAGAAGAAGCGCATGGAGCTCGTGGACGTCTCGATGGAGGCGTGGAAGGACCAAAAGTCGCTGCTCGGAGAGAAGAAGGACAAGGAGAAGGACTAGACTACGGCGCGTAGAAGCGGGCCCAGAACGGCCGCGCGGCCAGCAGGTAGCGCCGGTAGCGCCGGTAGCGCTCCAGCACGGCTTTGAGCCGGCGCACTTCCGCGAAGACCTTGTCGATGGCGGGCTGGGCCGCGTCCGTGTTCGCCACCCCGGCGAACTCCGAGAGGTCCACCGGCTTCCCGTAGTAGATCAGGATGGTCCGGAACAGACGCGGCAGCGCGCGCCCCACCGGCAGCACCGTGTCCATCCCGTCCATGCAGACGGGGATGGCCTTGGCCCCGGTCCTCAGCATCACATAGCCGATGCCGGAGCGGGGGGGCAGCAGGCGCCCGTCCCGGGTGCGCGTGCCCTCGGGGAAGACGATCATGACGCCCTTGCGCAGGCAGGCCTCCATGCGCAGCATGACCCCGAAGTCCCGGCGGCCGGGCTTGACCGGGATGCACTTCCAGTTGTCGGAGAACCAGCGCATCACCGGGTGGGCGAAGAAGTTCTCGTAGGCGGCCGGCAGCCAGGGGAAGAGCTCGGGCTTGACCATGCACTTCGGGAACCACACCGCGTAGCCGACCAGGAAGCCGTCGATCATCGACTGGTGGTTGGGCAGCAGCAGGGTGTTGTGGTCCTCGCCCACGTTGTGCCGGCCGATGACGACGGTTCTGTTGAGGACCTCGAAGAAGAAGACCGAGACCATCACCGACAGGCTGGTGACGACGTAGCGGGTGGTGGGCCAGAAGAGATGGAAGAGCGGCCCGCGGTGCGGGATGAGGAACGGGTCAATCCCCTTCTTGCGGCGCGGCGCGGGGGACGGGTCGGCCGTCACGCCGGGGAGTGTAGCATTCATGCCGCGGTGCCGAGGACCGACCGGAAGTCCTGGAGCATCGGGGCCTCGAGGGAGAGCGTGCCGCCCTGGCCGTCCGGCAGCTCCAGCTTCCACGCGTGGAGCATGAGGCGGGGCGCGCCCCCGACCGGGCGGGGAGCCGGCCCGTAGAGAGGGTCTCCCAATATGGGGAAGCCCGCGGCGGTGAGATGGGCGCGGATCTGATGGCGGCGGCCGGTCTCGATCGTCACTTCGAGCAGGGTCCCGCCGTCGCAGGGGCGCAGCGGCCGCCAGGAGGTCCGGGACGGACGGCCGTCCGGAGCCGGGGCGACGCGCCCCGAGCCGAACTCGCGCAGCGGGGAATCGCATGAGCCCGTCCGCGCGCTTCCTTTGACGGCGGCGAGGTAGGTCTTCTTCACCGCGCGTCCCTCGAAGGCCCGGGATAGGCGCTTGTGCTCCGGCGCCGACAGGGCGAAGACCACGAGGCCGCTGGTGGCTGCGTCGATGCGGTGCACGACCCAGACGCGCCGTCCGAGGGCCTCGGCGACGAGCTCGCTCAGCGGCCGGCCGGCCTCGGCGCCGCGCGCGGGGATGACCGGCACCCCGGCCGCCTTGGCGACGGCGACCAGGTCCGCACCCTGATGGACGAACGCGAGGGGTTCTATTTTAGGAACAGGAAGAAGTACTGGAGGAAATCCGACAGGTCGAGGTTGGTCAGCGTCATGTCGACCGGGCGGTGGTTGAGCCCGCCGCTCAGGCGTCCCGAGACCTTGTCGTAGGCCAGGTCGATGGGCGCGTGGTTGGCGTAGCCCTTCAGGGTCCCGCCGTCGAGGTCGAAGTCGACCCGCACGGGGGAGTTGTTCGCGTAGCCGACCAACGAGCGGCCGTTCCAATCCAGCACCAGCTCCACCGGGCTGCGGTTGGCCCCGCCCCGCATGACGATCTTCTCGGGGCTCCAGTCGAAGACCAGGTCGACGGGGCTGCCGTTCGCGCCGCCCTTGATGGTGCGGTTCTCGTGGTCGATGAAGAGCTCGACCGGCATGCCGTTGACGCCGCCCTTGATGGTCCAGGCGCGGCGGTCGAAGGTCAGCTCCACCGGGGCGCCGCCGGTGCCGCCGTTGACGGTGCCCTGCGCGGGCCGGCGGGCGATGGCCTTGAGTCCCGCCGCGGCCAGGGCCGGGCCGGTCATGGGAGCGAAGGAGTCGGCGGCGCGGACCGCGACGGCCTCGGCCGCCACCAAGACCTCGGAGGCGGCACTTCCTCGGGGCAACCCTCGGTCGTTGCCGGGGGCGGCGTGCGCGTTAAGGGAGGTAATAAGGATGAGGGCGAGGTGGGTCATAAGGCCTCCTAAAGTGTGGCACCCATTGTAGCACGGAAACGGCGTCACGCGGCCGTCAACCGGCCGTCGTGCCGCCGCTCTGCCATTGCCGGGCGCGGGTGAATAGAATCTAGACATGGCATCGAAGATACTCATCGTCGAGGACGAGAGGAGCCTGAGCCGCATCGTCAAATACAACCTCGAGAAGGACGGCCACAGGGTCGTGGTGGCCGAGGACGGGCTGTCCGCCCTGGCCGCGGCCCGTAAGGAGAGGCCCGACCTGGTCATCCTGGACATCATGCTGCCCAAGCTGGACGGCATCCAGGTATGCAAGAGCCTGCGTCAGGAGTCCCAGGTCCCGATCCTCTTCCTGACGGCCCGCAAATCGGAGCTCGACCGGGTGCTGGGCTTCAAGATGGGAGCCGACGACTATGTCACCAAACCCTTCTCGGTCGCCGAGCTGGCGGCCCGCGTCGAGGCCCTGCTGCGGCGTTCGGCGGGCGGGGCCGCGCCGGCCCCCGGGCAGCTCCGGCGCGTCGGCGCGCTCGAGGTCGACTTCGAGCGTCACGAGGTCCGCGTCGCCGGCAAGCCCGTGCGCGTGACCGCGCGCGAGTTCTCCTTCCTCAAGCTCCTGCTGGAGGCCGACGGCCGGGTGCTGACGCGGGACCGCATCCTCGAGCTGGTTTGGGGCTACGACCAGTCCATGGAAATAGACACCCGTACCGTCGACCAGCACATCGCCCGCCTGCGCCGGAAGCTCGGCGCGGAAGGGGCCCGCATCGCCACCGTCATCAACTCCGGCTACAAGCTCCAGAAGGAGTAGGCGGGGCGGCGCGCCGTCTCCCCGATTCTTTCGGCTATTCCAACGGTTCGAGGTGCTGGCGCAGCCGGCCCAGCCCGACGGCTCGGATCTTGGGGGCCAGGGGGAAACACTCCTCGCCAGGATAGATGACGTCCAGAGACTCGAGAGACAAGTCCGACAGGGCGATCCTCATGGAAGGCGTGAGGCTCGGAGCACTGTTCTTCTTGAACTCAAAGCCCCTTCGCCTGCGGCCGCGGACGACCAGAAGGTCGAGTTCGGCCCCCGTGTGGGTGGCCCAGAAGTACCCTTCCTCCGGGGCGGCCCCGAGGCGATGCATCACCTGGGTCAGCGCGAAGCCCTCCCAGGAAGCGCCGGACTTCGGATGCGAAGCCAGGTCTTTCCCATCTCGGATGTCTAGGAGGACGTGGAGGAGCCCAGGGTCGGCCAAGTAGAACTTCGGAGCCTTGACCTGCCTTTTGCGCAGGTTCTCGTGCCATGGCAGGAGCCGGCTCAGCATGAAGGTGTCGGTCATTATGTCCAGATAGTGGCGCACCGTCGTGTCGGCGACCCCGAAGGAGCGGGCGAATTCCGAGGAGTTCCAGACCTGGCCGTGGTAATGGGCCAGCATCGTCCAGAATCGCCGGAGCGATGCCGCCGGGACTCGGATTCCCAGCTGCGGCAGCTCACGCTCGAGGAAGTCCGTTAGGAAATTCCGCCGCCAGCGCAGGCTGGAAGACTCATCCGGGGCTAGGAACGAGCGGGGAAAACCCCCGCGCAGCCAAAGCGTCTCTAGGCGGCCCGGGCCGACCTCCTGGAGGTCGAAGCCGCCCAGCCTGTGGTAGCCGACCCGCCCTGCCAATGACTCGGAGCTCTGGCGCAAGAGGGACGGCGAAGCGCTGCCTAGGATCAGGAAGCTGGCCGGCCTCTTGGGGCGGTCGGAGAGGACTCGCAGGGCGGGGAACAGCTCCGGCCTGCGTTGGATTTCATCGATGATGACCAGGCCGCGCAGTCCCTCCAGAGCCGCCATCGGGTCTTCGAGCCGCGCCAGGTCGCGCGGGTCCTCCAGGTCAAAGCGGGCTGCGAGCCTCAGGCCCCGAGCCGCCGCCAGGGCCAGAGTCGTCTTGCCGACCTGCCGGGCCCCAAGGATCCCGACGACCGGGTACTGGCGCAGGAGGTCGCGGACTGCGCTGAGGTGTCCGTCGCGTCTGAGCATGCCCATAGCCTACCATGAAAGTTCTGTGATAACAACAGAGATTTCATGGTTCCGGGGAATGATTTCGTCATCCCGCCGTCACCGGCCGTTTACCCCGCAGGTATGGGGTCATGTCGGGCGATTTAATGAAATATATCCGTTCCATGAACCCCGCATCACGCCGAGGAGAGAGAATGAGAAAGTTCGGCAGCATCCTGGCCGCCGTCCTGGCGGCCGCGTCGTCGCAGGCTGGCGCCACCACCATCAGCTTCCGCAGCACGGTCGTCGACGGGCAGAAAGCCGACGTCGTCAAGGACGTCAAGCTCCAGGGCGACATGCGCATCCGTGAGGAGAACTTCATCCGCCGCACGGCGGGCAAGGTCGCCCGCGACCGCGTGCGCTTCCGCCTGCGCTATGGGCTGACGGCCTCGCTGCTCAACGACATGACCGCCGGCCTGGAGATGGCTTCTGGCACCGGCGAGCAGGTCTCCACCAACCAGACCTTCGACAACCTCTCCGGCCAGAAGGCCATCTGGATTGACAAGGTCTACCTGAAGTGGGCGCCGAAGGTCTCCGAGGACGGCAAGGTCGCCCTGACCGGCGGCCGGATGTCCAACCCGTTCTGGAGGACCTACTCCGCCGACGTGGTCTGGGACGACGACTTCAACCCGGAAGGCTTCGCCGAGAGCGTCGAGTGGTACCTGCCCTCCTTGGGCGGCATCTACTTCGCCAACGCCCTGCAGATGGTCGTCGACGAGGACTCCACCTCCAAGGCCGACCAGTGGATGCTCGGGGCCCAGCTCGGCGCGGAGTACAGGCTCCCGCTCGACACCCGCCTGCGCTTCGGCGCGGCCTATTACGAGTGGACGAACTCGCGCATCAACGACTTCGGCCAGAACGCGGCGCAGGACGGCAACCGGAGGGCGGCGGGCTCGAACCAGCTGCTCAACGACTACAAGGTCGGGGAGCTGACCGGACAGTTCGCCTTCCGGGCGGCTGACCTGCCGGTCCGCCTGCAGGGGACCTTGGTGCGCAACACCGCGGCCCTGGTCCGCGAGGCCGCCGGGGTCGGGAAGCAGGGCCGGAACCAGACGGCCTATCAGACCGGCTTCATCCTCAACGAGGCCTCCGAAGCCAAGAGCTGGGAGACCGGCTACTTCTACAAATGGTCGGAGATGGACGCGACGGTAGCCGACGTCGCCGACTCGGACTTCGGCAACGGCGGGACCAACCGCCGGGGGCACATCGTTTGGGCCGCCTACAACCCCAACGACTGGACCCAGCTCAAGGCCAAGTTCTTCTACACCGGGGTCATCTCCCCGGCCCTGGCGGGCGGCCGCGACGACATCAACCGCCTGCAGCTCGACTATTCGGTGAAGTTCTGAGACTTTGGATTCTAAAGGAGCGATGAGAATGACCAAGAACCTCAAGACCTTCGTCCTGGCCGCCGCGGCGGCCCTGGGGTCGGCCGGGGCCTCGGCCCAGACCACCCTCAACGGGGCGGGTGCCACCTTCCCGTATCCCATCTACTCGAAGTGGTTCGACATGTACGGGAAGGCGTACCCCGGCGTGCGCATCAACTACCAGTCCATCGGCTCGGGCGGCGGCATCCGCCAGTTCACCAAGAAGACCGTGGATTTCGGCGCCTCCGACGGCCCGATGACGGCCAAGCAGCTCTACGAGGTGGACGGCAAGTCCATCCATGTCCCCACCGTGCTCGGCGCGGTGGCCGTGGCCGTCAACGTGAAGGGCACCGACGGCAAGGACATCCGGGCGCTCAACCTCGACGGCGCGGCCCTGACCGACATCTTCCTCGGCAAGATCCACGCCTGGGACGACGAGAGGCTCAAGGAGCTCAACCCGGGTACGGCCCTGCCGGGCTCTCCCGTCACCGTCATCCACCGCTCCGACGGGTCGGGCACCACCTACTGCTTCGTGGACTACCTGTCGGCGGTCAGCCCCGAGTGGAAGAAGAAGGTCGGCGTAGCCACCTCGGTGGACTGGCCGGTGGGCCTGGGCGGCAAGGGCAACGAAGGCGTGGCGGGCCTGCTGGTCCAGACCCCGAGCTCCATCGGCTACGTGGAGCTCATCTACGCCAAGCAGAACAACCTGGCCGTCGCCGCGATGAAGAACAAGGCCGGCAAGTTCGTGGTCCCCTCGGTGGAGGGCGTCACCGCCGCCGCGGCCGGGGCCAAGGTGCCGGAGGATTTCCGGGTCTCCATCGTGGACGCACCCGGCGCGGAGTCCTACCCCATCAGCACCTTCACCTGGCTGCTGGTCAACGAGAAGAATCCCGCGGGGAAGGGCGCCGTCATCAAGGACTTCCTCAAGTGGATGCTTGCCGACGGCCAGAAGGCCGCTGCGGACCTGGGCTACGCGCCCCTGCCGGAGAACGTCAAGAAGATGGTCGCCGCGGCCGTCGAGCGCGTGCGCTAGCCGACATGAGCGCCGGTCTCGCCGAAGCCCCGTCCCCCGCGCCTCCCCGGCCCCGGCTGTCTCCGGTCGAGGGGCCGGGGGACCGCCGGTTCCGGCATGCGGTCTTCGCGGCCGCGGCCGTCATCCTGCTCCTGGCCGCCGCCATCGGCGCCGAGCTGGCCTGGAACTCCCGGCTGGCTTGGAAGGCCGAGGGGCTGCGCTTCCTCTGGTCGAGCACCTGGGACCCCGTCGAGGAGAGCTTCGGGGCCTGGCCCTTCCTGTTCGGCACCCTCTACTCCTCCTTCCTGGCCCTGGCCATCTCCGTCCCGCTGGGCGTAGGTTCGGCCATCTTCCTCGCCGAGCTGGCCCCGCGGCGCATTTCGGACGCGGCCACCTTCCTCATAGAGCTCCTGGCGGCGGTGCCCAGCGTGGTGCTGGGGCTGATGGGCGTCTTCGTACTCGTCCCGGCCGTCCGCGCCGTCGAGCCCGCGCTGGCGCGCTGGCTGGGCTTCCTGCCTTTCTTCCAGGGCCATGCCTACGGCGTGGGCATGCTCTCGGCGGCCCTCATCCTATCGGTGATGGTCCTGCCCTACATCACCAGCATCTCCCGGGAGGTGCTCCTCGGCGTGCCGATGCCGCTCAAGGAGGCCATGCTGGCCCTGGGCGCCACGCGCTGGGAGGTGGTGCGCGGGGTGTCCCTGCCCTACGCCCGCGACGGCATCGTGGGGGCGGTGTTCCTCGCCTTGGGGCGCGCCCTCGGCGAGACCATGGCGGTGACGATGGTCATCGGCAACACCCCGAAGGTCTCCTGGTCGCTCTTCGCCCCGGGCTACACGATGGCGGCCGTCATCGCCAACGAGTTCGCCGAGGCCACCTCGGACGCCTACCTGCACGCCCTCGTCGCCGTGGGCCTGGCCCTCTTCGGCGTCACCATCGTCATCAACGGCCTGGCGCGGCTGCTCATCGCCCGGGTGACGCGGAGGAGCGCATGAGCGTCCGGTCCCGGCGCGGCGCCGTCAACGCCGCCATGTTCACCCTCTGCGGCCTTTGCGCCGTGGTCTCGCTCTCCTTCCTGTTCGCCATCCTGGGCTACATCGCCGCGAAGGGCTTCGGCGCGCTCAGCTTGGATTTCTTGACGCGCCTTCCCCAGCCGGTCGGGGAGACGGGAGGCGGCATCGCCAACTCCATCGTCGGCAGCCTCAAGGTGGTCGGCTTGGCCGGGGTCTTCGGCATCCCGGTGGGGGTGGCCGGGGCGCTGTACTTGGCCGAGTATGGCGGCTCGAAATCCGCGTTCTGGATCCGCTACGCGGCCGACGTCGTCAACGGCGTTCCGTCCATCGTGATGGGCATCTTCGCCTACTCCGTCGTGGTGCTTCCCCTGCGCCACTTCTCCGGCCTGGCCGGCAGCGTCGCCCTGGCCGCCATCCTCATCCCGATGGTCCTGCGCACCTCCGAGGACTTCATCCGCCAGGTCCCGGACAGCGTGCGCGAGGCCGCCCTGGCCCTTGGCCTGCCGCGCTGGAAGGTCGTCCTCAGGGTCGTCCTGCCCACGGCCGCCCGCGGCATCATCACGGCCTGCCTGCTGGCGCTGGCCCGGGTATCTGGAGAGACGGCTCCGCTCATCTTCACCGCCTTCGGCAACCGCTACTGGGATTCCGGGATGCTCCAGCCTGTGGCCACCCTGCCCCACACCATCTACACCTACGCCATCGCCCCCTACGCCGACTGGCATGCCCAGGCCTGGGCGGCGGCCTGCCTCCTCCTGATGTTCGTCCTGGCCGTGAACGTGACCGCGCGGTTCCTGCTCAGGCCCGCGGCCGGAGCCCAACACTGATGGAGAGCGTGATGACGACGGAGCCCAAGCACATCGTTCCACCCCGCCCCGAGGTGTCCGCCTCCGCGCGGGCGCAGGCGGCCGGAAAGACGGTCATGGCGGTCGCGGAGCTCTATGCGGGCTACGGGGCGGGCGACGCCGTGCGCGGCGTCACGCTGGGCGTGCCGGAGAACTCGGTGACGGCCATCATCGGCCCGTCGGGCTGCGGCAAGTCCACTTTCATCCGCTGCCTCAACCGCATGCACGAGACGGCCCGGGCGGCGACCTGCCGGGGGGATGTGACCCTCGACGGCGCCGACATCTTCGCGATGGACCCCGTCGAGCTGCGCCGCCATGTGGGGATGGTGTTCCAGCGGCCGAACCCCTTCCCGACCATGTCCATCGAGGGCAACGTCGCGGCCGGCCTGACCTTGGCCGGCGTGACGGACCGCGGGCTGGTCGCGCGCCGGGTCGAAGACAGCCTGCGCAAGGCCGCGCTCTGGGACGAGGTGAAGGACAGGCTCAAGGCCCCCGCCACCGGGCTCTCGGGCGGCCAGCAGCAGCGCCTGTGCATCGCGCGCGCGCTGGCCGTGGAGCCGCGGGTGCTGCTGTTGGACGAGCCTTGTTCTGCGCTCGACCCCATCGCCACCGCGCGCATCGAGGAGCTGGTCTTGCAGCTGCGCGAACGGCTCACCATCGTCATCGTCACCCATAACATGCAGCAGGCGGCCCGAGTCTCGGACCGGACGGTCTTCATGCTGATGGGCGAGCTCGTGGAGCAGGGCGCCACCCAGCAGCTGTTCACTCGTCCCCGGGACAAGCGCACCGAGGACTACATCACGGGGAGGTTCGGGTGAGCGGGCCTTTGCTAGAATCGGCTTCAGCCATGAAGCGCCATATCGACGAGGACTTGTCCGCCGTCCGGCAGACGTTGCTGACGATGGGCGGGCTCTGCGAGGAGATGATCCACTTCGCCGTGAAGCTTCTCAATTCCTACGACGAGGGGCTGATGCGAAGGCTCCAGGACGACGAGGAGCGGGTCAACCGCCTCCATATCGAGCTCGACGAACTCTGCCTCAGGACCCTGGCCCTCCACCAGCCCGCGGCCGGCGACCTCCGCGTCGTGGCCGCCGCGTTAAAGATCAACTCGGACCTGGAGCGCATCGGGGACCAGGCGGTGAACATCGGGGAGACCAGCGCCTATCTGGCGAAGCAGCCGCCGATGCGCCTGGGCGACATCCCGCGCATGGCCGAGCTGGCTTCGGGGATGCTCAAGGACGCCCTGGATTCCTTCACGAGGGGCGATGTGGAACTGGCGAATTCCGTCATCCGCCGCGACGACGAGGAAGACCGGCTGAAATCCCAGACCTTCAACGAGCTGGTGGCCCTGATGCAGGCCGACTCCTCCACCATCCAGCGCGGGCTCGACCACATCCTCGTCTCGCGCAACCTCGAGCGCATCGCCGACCACGCCACCAACGTGGCCGAGGACGTGGTCTTCATGGTCCTCGGCAAAGACATCCGCCACGGCGGCGGCCACCCGGTCGCCTAGCCCAGGACCTGCTTGAGCAGGTTCAGCAGCACGGCGTTCTGGTAGGGCTTGCCCAGGTAGTAGGTGTTCGCGTCGTAGTCGATGGCCTTCATCACCTGCTCTTCGGCCACCGAGGTCAGCAGCACCACCGGGGTGTGCGCGGTCAGCCCCGAGAGCCGCACGCCGCTGTGCACGGCCTTCCCGCCGCCGCCCGGGAGCATGAAGTCCAGGACGATCAGGTCGGGCTTGAGCTGGTGGGCCAGCATCAGGCCCTGGATGGAATCCCCCGCGCGCCGGACGCCATAACCGGCCCCGGTGAGGACGGCGGTGATGAGGTCCGCTAGGGATTCGTCGTCCTCGACGACGAGAATTGTCTTGCCAGGCATCCGCCCGAAGCATATCATTTGAAAATCATGCGCGTCGCCATCGTGTGCGGCGAGCCCCGCTTCCGGGGACGCTGCGCCAAGGCCCTGGAGCTCTACGGCCTGCACGTCGTCGAATCCCCGGACTGGGGGGCGGCGCGCCGCGCCTTCGAGGCGGGCCTGGGGGAGGGCGAGCGCACGGAGCTTTTCATCCTGGATGCCCTGGGGCGCCCGGAACTAGACTCTGCCGTGGCGGCGGTCCGCGCCCATCCCTTGGGAGGAAAGTCCCGCATCCTGGTCGTAGACGAGACTTTGGACGCGGGGGCAGCCGCCGGAGTCCTCGACGCGGGAGCCGACGACTGCTACTGCAAGCCGTTCCTCGGCCCGGTCTTCTCGGCGCGGGCCCGGGGCCTCCTGCGCCGGGCCGGCTGGCGGGCGGAGGAGGGCGCGACGAGCGTCCTGGGCTTCGGCCGCGGCCTGCGGCTCGACCTCGTCGGCCGGCTGGTCACGGCCGGCACCGCCGCGGCGTCGCTGACGCGGGCGCAGTTCGACATGCTCGAGGCCCTGGTCCGCTCTCCCGGGAATGCGTCGACGCCGGCCGCCCTGGGCGCGGCATTGGCGGCGAAGGGGCAGGTGCTGTCGCCCGACCATGTGGAGCAGGAGCTCTCCGGCCTGGGTTCCCGGCTCGAACGGCTGGGAGTCCGCTTGGAACGCGAAGACGCCGGCGTCAGGCTGAAAGACGCCTAGGGCCGGGCTGTCCACTCCAGGTCCTTGGCCGACCACTCGTAGATGCGCAGCGGGAAGTACTTGAGGTCGAGCCGCACAGGGCGCGACTGGGAGTTGGATTGCGTGCGCCAGCGGTCGGACACGTTCACATAGATCTGGTCCCCGTCCTGGAGCGGGGAGACCGCCTTGATGAAGCCGTCCAGGTCCGGCGTCGGGATGCCGTTGACGCTCTCGATGAGGACCAGGTACTTGGTCGGAGAACCTTCCCGGCCCAGGTCGGCGAAGGAGGAGCCCTTCTCCGCCTGCGGCATGAACACGCCCTCGCCCTCGATGTTGAGGCCCAGGCGCTGGTCGAGGGTGGTCTCGTGGACAACCCCTCCGGCGAATAGGGCGAAGCGGCGAATCTTGTCGGCTTCGGCGTCCCGGACGGTCAGCGTCAGGGTGATGGAACGGCCGTTGCGCATCAACTCGACCGTGACCTTGCCGCCGGCCTTTTCGTCGACCAGCTTGTCGAAGAGGTAGATGTCGTCTCCTATCCAGCGGCCGTTCACCTTCAACACGATGTCGCCCGGGATGAAGCGTCCCGACGCGGGGGAGCGGGGCGAGACGGTGTCGATGACGGCAACGCGCTTGATGTCGGGGCGCAGCGCTGCCAGGTCCTTGGCGGCCTGGGGGGGCAGGCGGAAGTGCTTCTGCGCGTCGGAGATGAGCAGGGTGTCGAGGTCCACGCCGATCTCCCCGCGGCGGACCGTCCCGTCCTTGAGCAACTGGGCCAGCGCGTCCTTGAGGTATTCGACGCGCATCTCGAAGCTCGTGGTGTCCGTCCCCGCGAAATGGATGGCGACGACCTCGCCGGCGGCGTTGAAGACCGGGGAGCCCGAGGAGCCTCCGGCCCGGTCGAAGGTGGTCTGGATGGTGGCCGAGTGGCGGCGGTCGCGGCACAGCCACAGGTTGGCGGTCTTGCCGAACTTGACCGAGTACTCCTGGGCGTCGTTGTTGCCGATGAGGAGCACGTCCTCCTGCTCCTTGAGCTTGAAGGAGTCCCCGAGGGCGAGGGCCTTCAGCGCCGGGCGGGACGCTCCGGGCTCGAGCTTGATGAAGGCGAAGTCGTGCCAGGCGTCGTAGTACCAGTGCCTGGCCTCGGCGGTGGAGCCGTCCTCGAAGACGATCTTGATGCGCCCCGGGCTCGTTCCGACGACGTGGCGGTTGGTCGCGATGATGCCCCGCTCGGCGTCCACGATGAAGCCGGTCCCGCCGCGCTTGCCCGAGTTCTCGGCGTTGAGGCCGTGCTGCACGGAGATCTCGATGTTGACGACGCCGGGCTTGAGCTTGGCGACCATGTCCGAAGGGATCTCGGCCGAGGCCGGGGCGCAGAGGAGGAGGGGGAGCAGGAGTGTTCGCATGGGGGATTGTATATTTATAGGGGAGCGCCGCCTCCTTGACAGGCCGAAAAACCCTGCTATACTCATCGCAATGACGCCGGCAAGACGGCCGCTCGCCGCGGCTCTGCTGGCTTTTTTTGTGCTCGCGGCGAGGCCGGCCAGTCCAGCTGCAGGTCTTCCCGCGCCCACGCTCCCGTGGACGCTGGTCCCGGCGCGCATGCCCAGTTTCGACGTCCCCGAGCTTCCGCCCGGCCGCGTGCTGGGCGACACCATCCGGCTCTCGCCCGAGGAGGCTCTGCGCGTGGGCCTGCTCATCTGGCGCAACGAAAGCGGGGGGACGGTGGACGGGCTCACCCACTGGAACCCCGGCGAGGCGTTCGCGTCTTTGGGCATCGCCCATTTCATCTGGTATCCGGAGAGACGCCGCGGCCCCTTCTTTGAGAGCTTCCCGGGCCTGCTCTCCTTCCTCATCGTCAATGACGCGCAGGTGCCCGACTGGCTGGCCGAGGCGCGGGGCTGTCCTTGGGAGGACCGCGCGGCCTTCCTGGCCGAGTTCCGTTCCGAGAGGATGACCCAGCTGCGCTCCCTGCTCGGCAGCACGGTGGACCTGCAGGCGCGCTACGCCGCGCATCGCCTCGAAGGCGCCCTGCCCAAGATACTGGAGAGCGCGCCGGCCCCGGACCGGGCGTCCCTGCGCGCGCGCTTCTACGCCGTCGCGGCCCACCCGCGCGGGGTCTATGCGCTGGTGGACTATGTGAACTTCAAGGGCGAGGGCATCTCCCCGAGCGAGCGCTATCAGGGCGTGGGCTGGGGCTTGCTGCAGGTCCTCTCGGAGATGCCGGACGCCCCGGCCGGCTCAGAGGCCGTCGCCGGGTTCTCCTCCGCGGCCAGGCGCGTGCTCGAGCGCAGGGTCCAATTGTCCCCGCCGGGGCGCGGCGAGTCGCGCTGGCTGGCGGGCTGGCGCAAGCGCACCCTCACCTACCTGGAAGACTAGCCGTGAGACCCGCGCTCGGCATGCGGCAGCGCGGGGCGCTGGCGGGCCGTCTGCATCTCGCCCGCCTGCTCTCCCTCGACGACGACGCCTACGCGGCCGAGATGCGCGGACTCGAGGCCGACCCGAGCTTCGCGCGCCTGAAGGCCTGCGGAGTGCTCACCCTCGCCCCCTTCAGCAAGGCCGCGTTCGCCGCCCGCCGGTTCCCGGGCTGGAGGCTGGCCGAACCCGCCGAGGGAGCGGGCGAGCTGCTCGACGCCGCTTCGGCGGAGTCCGTGCTGCTGCGCAGAATCGGGCAGGAGCGCTTCCGGGAGTGCTTCCTCGAGGGCTCGGGGCTGTCGCGCCGGGAGAAGGCGCGGCGCTGCGGAGTGAGCGAGGCCGAGTCCGCCCGCCTCGAGGACTTCCTGACCCGGCTGTGGGTGCGCGAGGAGCTGGCCGGCCCCGCCTCGGCCGCCCCGGCGACGGGCGTCTCCGTCGTGGCCGGCTTCGTCGTCGCGGACGGCCGCCCGGCGCTGCGCTTCTTCACCCGGGAGGCCTGGAAGGGGCGCTGGCGCATCGACGAGCGCGGGCTGGCCGCCGCGGCCGCGGCCCTGCCGGCGGCCGATGCCGAGACCCTGCGGCGCTTCGCGGCGCGGCTCACTCACACCGACAAGCGCAAGGCCACCTTGCTCAAGGTGCTCGAGTCCCTGCTGGAGGCCCAGAAGGGCTTCCTGGTCAGCGGTGACCCCGCGGACCTGGTCCCGCTGACCCAGCGTTCGGTGGCCGCCGCCATCGGCTCCGACCCCAGCGTGGTCAACCGCCTCGCCGCCAACAAGGCCGTCGCCCTCCCATGGGGGACGGAGGCCCCGCTCAAGGCCTTGATGCCCAGCGCCAAGGACCTGGCCAAGGTCGTCTTCGCCGAGCTGGCCGCGGCGCGGCCGGAGCTCTCCGATTCCGAGCTGTGCCTCCTGCTGCGCGAGCGGGGCGTGGCGCTGTCGCGCCGCTCGGTGACGCAGTACCGCGCGGAGCTGGGGCTGGGCCGCCGGGGGAGCCGTTGACCTGGCCGGTCGCCGCGGCCGCGGCGTCGGCGGCGCTCAACGCCGTCATCGGCGCGCTGTCCTGGGCGCGCGGCCGGCGCCGCCCGGTCTACCGCGCGCTGGCCCTGATGAGCCTCTCGTTCGCCTTGTGGAGCGGCGCCTACTGCCTGGCCGCGCCGTCCTTCGAGGACCCCCTGTGGATGAAGCTGCTCTTCACCCCGCTGGCCTGGCTGCCGGGCGCCTCGCTCTCCTTCGTCTGGAGCTTCGCCGGGCTCGACCCGGCTGCGCGGCGGCTGCGCACGGTGCCGCTCTACTTGGCCGGCTATCTGGCGCTCGGCCTGATGTGGGCGGGGCGCATCTCGCTGCAGCAGTACCGCGCGGCGTTCATCGTCGGGGGTCTGCCGGTCTTCGCGGCCGCGGTGGGCCTGCTCACCGTCCACTGGCGGCGGGCCGAGGACCCGGCGGAACGCAACCGGCGCGGCTATCTGGCGGCGGCGGCCTGGATAGCCGTCCTGGGCGGCTTCACGGACTTCCTCCCCGCCTTGGGCGTGCCGTTCCTCGCCGTGGCCAACGTCGCGTTGGTCGCCTGGTCGCTCCTGGTGCTGGCCGCCGTCGAAAAGCACCATCTGCTCGACCTGGGCGATGCGGCGCGGCGGGCCGGCATCCTGCTGGCCGCCTCGGGCCTGCTGGGCCTGGCCGTCACGGGCCTGGAGTGGGCCACGCGCCGCCTGGGCGGCAGCCTGTTCGTCACCCTGTTCCTGGCCAGCCTGGCGGCGCTGGTGGGCCTTCCGGCGTTGTGGGACCGCTTCGTGGGCGCGGCCGGGCGGCTCATGTCGGCCCGTCAGGCCCGCCTGGAGCGCCTGCTCGGCGAGCTGGAGCGCGGGCTCGACGCGGCCGCCGAGCTGGAGCCCGCCCGCAAGGCCGTCGCCGAGGCCTCGCGCGTCCTGTGGGGCGACGCGGCCGAGGCGGTCTGGCTGCCGGGGGCGCTGCGCGGGCTGGACGCCGCCCCCGGGCCCCGGCCGCTGGCCGACCTGCTCCGGGCGCGCTCCGAGCCCTTCACCAGCGCGGCGCTCAGGCGCGAGGGGGCCGTCGAGCTGCTGGGCGTCCTGGACGCGGCCGGCTTCGAGGCGGGGGCCCCCATCCCGCGCGACGGGGAGACGGCGGGCTGGCTGCTGGCCCGCGTTCCCCGCGAAGGCTACCACGACCTGGCCGCGCTGCGCGCGTTGGGGAGGATGGCGGCGGCGCTGGGCCGGGCGCTCGGGCGAGCCGAGACCGCCCGCGCCCTCCTTCATAAGGACAGGCTGGCGCAGATGGGGACCATGGCGGCCGGCATCGCCCACGAAATCCGCAACCCGCTCTCCTCGATGCTGGGCGCCGTCGAGGTCCTGGGTCTGGATATCAAGCCCGAGCAGAAGAAGGAGTCCCTGCGCATCCTCAAAGAGGAGGTGCTGCGCCTGGACTCCATCCTGACCGGACTCCTCGAGTACTCCTCTCCGCGGGTGAAGAGCGAGCGCTGCCGCTGGCTGGAGGTCTGCGAGCGCACCACGCGCCTCATGCGCCCGGACCTGCCCGACGCGCTGGCGCTGACGAGGACCGGACCGGACATCGAGCTGGCCGTGTCGTCCACCCACCTGCAGCAGGTGCTGATCAACCTCATCAAGAACTGCGCGCGCGCCGCGGCGGCGGCCCCGCCCGCCGGAGGCCGCCCCGAGGTCTCCGTCACGCTGACGGACCTGGGGGGGGAGGCGCTTCTGGCCGTGGCCGACAACGGCTCCGGCATCCCCGAAGACCTGATGGGGCGCCTGTTCACCCCCTTCGCCTCCCAGAGCCCCGGCGGTACGGGGCTGGGCCTGGCCACGGTCCGCCGCCTGGCCGAGCTTTACGGCGGGCGCGCCTGGGCGGAGAACGCCGCGCGCGGCGCGCGGTTCCTGGTCGAGCTGCCCAAGGCCTGAGAACGGAATATGTCCCCCACAAGGGATCGAGAACCCTCCCCGCGGGGGAGGGTTCTCGGGCTCT